>NZ_JADYVS010000003.1:0-414316 GCF_020194055.1 Bradyrhizobium sp. NBAIM03
GGGTGGGGTGATCTCTCCAATCGGGCGGTGCCCGTGAGGAGAGATCACCCCACCCCGCTTCACCTCTCGCTTCGCTCGACGTGAAGCGACCCTCCCCCTCCAGGGGAGGGTCGGAGTGCGCCGCGCATTCACGCCCCGTAGGTCGAACCCTTCGGCAGCGGGAAGACCGGGTCCTGCGTGCGGATATTGGTCGGCCACACCACGGAGATGTGCGCGCCGGCGTTTTGCATCACGACCGGTGTCGAGCGTTCGTTCTGGCCGGAGAGCGGCGTGCCCGGCGGGAAGAATTTCACGCCATAGCCCTGGATCGTGCCGCCCGCGGGGATGTCGACGTCGAGCGCCGCTTTCCGGATCGCCTCGGGCTCGAAGCTGCCGTACTTCTCCTTGGCGACCGGCAGAACGTTGTTGAGCAGCACCCAGGTCTGGTTGAAGCCCATCGAGCAGTGCGGCGGCACGTCGGTGGCGCCGGTCTTGGCCTGGTAGCGACTGACCATGGTCTTGATCAGATCGCCCATGCCGGGCGCGAGCTTGGCGGGATCGAGCAGCTGCGCCGGCACCGGGTCGATGTTGCAGAAATGGTCGATGTCGGCGCCGAAAGTGGCGCGCAGCTTGTCGAGCTGGCTGTAGCCGGCGCCCGCGCCGAACAGCATCTTGAAGCGCAATCCGCTCTCGCGGGCCTGGCGCAGGAACAAGGTGATGTCAGGGTTGTAGCCCGCATGCGAGATCACGTCGGCCTTGGCGCGCTTGATCTTGGTCACCAGCACCGACAGGTCGGGCGCCGAGGCCGAATAGCCTTCGCGCAGCACCACCGGAATGCCGGCCTCCTTGGCGTAGGCCTCGTCGGCCGAGGCGACGCCGACGCCATAGGGGCCGTCCTCGTGGATCAACGCGACCTTGACCTCCTTCGGGTCCATGCCGAGCTTGGCTTTGGCATGCTCGGTGAGGAAGCTTGCAAAGGCCTGGCCATACTGGTCTGAATGGATTTGCGCGCGGAACACGTATTGCAGGTTCTTGTCCTTGAACACGGCGGTTGAGACCGCAGTCGTGATCCAGAGGATCTTCTTCTGCTGCTCGACCTTGGCCGCGAGCGGCACCGCATGCGAGCTCGCATAGACGCCGTTGAGGATGTCGATCTTCTCTTGGTTGATCAGGCGTTCGGCCTCGTTGATCGCAACGTCGGGCTTGCTCTGCGAATCCGCGGCGACCGGAGCAACCTTGTATTTGCCGCCGACACCGCCCTTCTCGTTGACGAGATCGATGGCGATCTGCGCGCCGATCGACGATGCGACCGAGCCGCCGGCGGCGAAGGGGCCGGTGAGGTCGTAAATCAGGCCGATGCGTATATTCTCGGCTTGTGCCTGGGCGCGTGTCCAATCGAGGCTGAGCGCGGCGGCAGCAGCCGCCGAGGTCTTCAGCAGCTGCCTGCGTGAAGTCGGCATCCTATCCTCCCTCAAAACCGTCGTTCGATCTTGTTGTTGTCGCGAAGTATGGAGAGGGGGGCGGCGGAAAGTCAACATCGCGAAAGTCGCGGGGTGGTCCGGAGTACGCAATTGCGAGATAAGGGGCGACGCAACCTTTCACTGCGCTAAGCGACGGGCCAGATAATGCGCCGTCTTGCCGCCGGTTCTGGTGATCTGGTCCGGCGCACCCGCTGCGACGATGCGGCCGCCTTCGTCGCCGGCGCCAGGGCCGAGATCGATGATCCAGTCGCTGTGCGAGACGACGTCCATGTCGTGTTCGATCACGATCACGCTGTTGCCGGCGTCCACGATCCGCTCGAGCTGGGCGATCAACCGCTCGACATCCCTGGGATGCAGCCCGGTGGTCGGTTCGTCGAGGACATAGAGCGTGTGGCCACGCTGCGGACGCATCAGCTCGGTCGCGAGCTTGATGCGCTGGGCTTCGCCGCCGGATAGTTCGGTCGCGGACTGGCCAAGGCGGATATAGCCGAGCCCGACCTCGCGGACGACCGACAGCGACCGGTGCAGCGTCGAATCGTCTTGGAAAAAGTCGAAGGCCTCGTCGACCCGCATTGCCAGCACGTCTGCGATGGATTTGCCGCGGATCTTCACCTCGAGCGTCTTGTCGTTGTAGCGCGCGCCCTTGCAGGTCGGGCAGGGCGCATAGACGCTGGGCAGGAACAGAAGCTCGACGCAGACGAAGCCTTCGCCCTCGCAGGTCGCACAGCGCCCCTTCGCGACATTGAACGAGAAGCGCCCGGCATCGTAGCGACGGGATTTTGCCTGCGGCGTCGCCGCGAACAGCTTCCGTACATGATCGAACAGGCCGGTATAGGTCGCAAGGTTGGAGCGCGGGGTGCGGCCGATCGGCTTTTGATCGACAACGACCAGACGATCGACGAGGTCGAGGCCGGCAACGATCTTGCCGCCCAATGTCTCGACCGTGGGAGCCAGATTGTCGTCGTCGGAATCGGCGGCAAGCGTGTGGCCGAGATGCGCAGCCACGGTGTCGACCACGAACTGGCTGATGAGGCTCGATTTGCCCGAACCCGACACGCCGGTCACGCTGGCAATCACGCCGAGCGGGATGTCAACGTCGAGGCCGCGGAGATTGTTGCGGGTCACACCTCTGACCTTGAGATGCGCCTTCGCCTCACGACGGATCGTCGGCAGCGTCCGCCGGGGATGTGAGAGATAGGTGGCGGTGCGCGATTGCTCGACCTGGCCGAGCCCTGTCGGCGGTCCGCTATACAGGATGCGTCCGCCGTTTTCGCCGGCCTCGGGCCCGACATCCACCAGCCAGTCCGCATGCCTGATCACCTCAATCTCGTGCTCGACCACGAAGATCGAGTTGCCCGCGTGCTTCAGCCGGTCCAGCGCGCGCAGCAGCGCCTCGGTGTCGGCGGGATGCAGGCCCGCGGACGGCTCGTCGAGCACGTAGACGACGCCGAACAGATTCGAGCGGACCTGCGTCGCGAGGCGTAGCCGTTGCAACTCGCCCGGCGACAGCGTCGGCGTGCTGCGCTCGCAGGCGAGGTAACCGAGGCCGAGATCGAGCAGGACGGCGAGGCGCTCCGACAGATCCTCGCAGATGCGCCTCGCGACGGCGGTCTTCTCGGATTTGTCCGATGAAGCTTTTGCGAACGGCTTGATCACGTCGTGCAACTGCTTGAGCGGCAGGTGCGACATCTCTGCGATATTCAGGCCGGCGAACCTGACCTTGAGCGCCTCGGGCTTCAGCCTTGTGCCGTGGCAGGTCGGGCAGTCCCGCGTGATCATGAACTGCGCGACGCGACGCTTCATCATCGCGCTCTCGGACTTGGCGTAGGTCTGCATCACGTAGCGCTTGGCGCCGGTGAACGTGCCCTGGTAGCTCGGCTCCTCCTTGCGGCGTAGCGCCCGCTTGACCTCGGCTGCGTCGTAGCCGGCATAGACAGGAACGGTCGGCTGCTCCTCGGTGAACAGGATCCAGTCACGGTCCTTCTTCGGCAACTCGCGCCAGGGCTTGTCGACGTCGTAGCCGAGTGTCGTCAGGATGTCCCGGAGGTTCTGGCCCTGCCAGGCACTCGGCCAGGCCGCGACGGCACGCTCGCGGATCGTCTTGGTGTCGTCGGGCACCATCGACTTCTCGGTGACGTCGAGCATCCGGCCGATGCCGTGGCAGGCCGGGCAGGCGCCCTCCGGCGTGTTCGGCGAGAACGACTCCGCATAGAGCATCGGCTGCCCGCGCGGATAGTCGCCGGCGCGGGAATAGAGCATCCTCATCAGGTTCGAGATGGTGGTGACGCTGCCAACCGACGAACGCGTCGTCGGCGCCCCGCGCTGCTGCTGGAGCGCCACGGCCGGCGGCAGGCCCTCGATGTCGTCGACCTCGGGGATCTGCATCTGGTGAAACAGGCGCCGCGCGTAGGGCGACACCGATTCCAGATAGCGCCGCTGCGCCTCGGCGTAGATGGTTCCAAAGGCGAGCGAGGATTTGCCCGAACCCGACACGCCCGTGAACACGACGAGGGCGTTGCGAGGAATGCGGACGTCGACGTTGCCGAGATTGTGCTCGCGCGCGCCGCGCACCTTGACGAAGCCGTCGTCCTGCATCAGGTCGGGTTGTCTGGGTCGATCGTCCATCTGGCTCTTCCAGCCTTCCATGGGAGGGTAACGGCAGGATCGCAGGATAGGTCCCAGGATGCCAGCGGGCCGCACCGGTTTAGCGCGTGTGCAGCAACGACGGATCGAGCGGACTGAGCCGGGCAGGATCGAATGGCGAGAGGTCGACCTGCGCGCTGCCATCGGCAATCAGCTGCGCCAACGCTTCGCCGGTCGCGGGTGCGTTGAGGATGCCCCAGACATTGTGGCCGGTCGCGACGTAGAGGCCATTGCTCCGCGGCACCTTGCCGATCAGCGGCAGGCCATCCTGCGTCACCGGGCGGAAACAGGCCTGATGCGCGATGATGTTCGCAGAGGTGAACAGCGGCGACAGCCGCTCGCTCATCGCTTGCAGACGCGCGATCGCCTCTTGGTCTGGCGTCACGGAAGCGGGATCGAGCGGAAGCGGCGCGATGTCGGAGAGGGCCGTGATATGCGTGCTGCCGTCTGCGCGTGGAAAGACCTCGATCGAGACCGCACTGCCGCCTTCCTCATACTCCAGGAATAAGGCCTCGGCCGGCACGTCTGCGGCGATGTCGTAGACGATGCTCGGGCTGCGCTGGCCGTAGACGGCAGGCAGGCTCATCCATTGCGCGGCGAGCAGCGACCAAGGCCCCATCGCGATCACGACGGCATCAGCCGCGACGATGCTACCTTCGACCTCGACGCCCATCGCACGATCGCCGTCGCGCACGATGCCGGCTACGCGGCCGGAACGAAACTCAGCGCCGAGCGCAAGCGCTGCGTCCATCATGGCCGACGTGAACTTGCGCGGATGCACGATCGCAGTCGTCCTCGCCGTGCCGATGCGCTGTGTGATGACGACGCCGTCGCTGAGCCAGCCAAGCGCGGATGGTGCATCCCGGCGCGCGTCGCCGTCGGGCGCGACGAAGCCGCTATAGGCGGTCATCGCCCGGTGGCCCCAATCGCCGGCGATCTCCTCCGGCAGTTGCGCATGAAGCGCGAAGCTGCGCCGCGCGAGCGCATCGAGCGGCGTGCCGACACACCAGTCCTGGGCCAGGAAGCCGCCGGCCTTGCCGGACGCGGCGGCGGCGACCTCGGTTCGCTCCACGACAGTCACGTCGATGCCGCGGCGGCGCAGGAAATAAGCCGCGCAGGCCCCGATGACGCCGCCGCCGCAGACCACAACGCGCATGATGGGCTCCCTGGCTCGCGTCAATTTGTGCGGCGCTTTGCTCCCGAGCGGAAACAACCTAGCTCGCGTAACCCCGTTCCAGCGATTGCCGCTGCCGGTGCCGCTCTAGCGCCAGGTCGACGAGGCGCGTCAGCAGCTCGCCATAAGGCACGCCCGAGGCCTCCATCATCTTCGGATACATGCTGATCGAGGTGAAGCCGGGCAGGGTGTTGATCTCATTGAAATAGAAGTTTCCGGTTTGCCGGTCGAGGAAGAAGTCGACGCGCGCGAAGCCGCTGCATTCGAGCGCCGCGAACACCTGCGTCGCCAGCGCGCGCACGCGCTCCATCTGCGCCGCGTCCAACCTCGCGGGAAGATCGACCCGGGCGCCGTCAGGATCGATATATTTCGCTTCGTAGGAATAGAACTCGTGATGGGCGTTCGGATTGAGCTCGCTGGCAACGCTGGCGAACAGCGTCTCGCCCTCGAGCACCGCGACCTCGATCTCGCGTGCGTCGATGCCCTGTTCGACCAGCACCTTGATGTCGTAACGAAAGGCATCGTCGAGCGCCGCTCCGAGCGCATCCAAGGTCTTGACCTTGTGAATGCCGACACTGGAGCCCATATTGCACGGCTTGACGAACACCGGGAGGCTCAGGCCCCCGGCCGCCTTCGCAAGCGACGAGCTACGGTCCTGCGCGAAGGCCTTGCTTGTGAGCACGCGATAGGGCGCGACCGGAATGCCGGCGAATTCGGCGAGCCGCTTGGCGACGTCCTTGTCCATGCTGACGGCAGAGGCGAGAACGCCGGATCCGACATAGGCGACGTCGGCCAATTCAAGCAGGCCCTGCACGGTGCCGTCCTCGCAAAGCGGGCCATGGATGACCGGAAAGACGACGTCGATCTCGAGCGGATCCATCGTCCCTGCGGTTACAGGCATGAGAGCCACCCGTCCGTCAGGTTCTCTGGCGAGCCGTATCTCGGGCGCATTGGGCAGGATCGGCAAGGACGTCGTCTGCGCCAGATCGAGCGCACCAAGATCGTTCCATTGCCAGCGGCCCTCCTTGTCGATGGAGACCGGGATCACCTCGAAGCGGGTGCGGTCGAGATGCCTGAATGCGGAGGCCGCCGATTTCAGCGAGACCTCATGCTCGCCGGACCTGCCGCCATAGAGAACAACGACGCGAATTTTGTCTGCCAATATTTTGTTTGCCATGGCTCATTTATGACGTGCTCTGTCCGAAAGTCACCTCTGTTGGCAGGTTGGTGCTTCGATCAAAAAAGTTCGGCGCCGGCGAGGGCCGCCGGCGCCATGTCGTAGCAAGGCTCGCTGCGTTTCAGCCCGGCCCTGCGCCCTGCGTCGCCGTATATACCGCGTAGAGCGATTGGCTCGCGGCCATGAACAGGCGGTTGCGCTTGGGGCCGCCGAAGCAGACGTTGCCACACACTTCCGGCAGACGGATGCGGCCGAGCAGCTTGCCCTCCGGCGACCACACCGTGACGCCGCTGTAGCCGACCGCGCGTCCGGCATTGCTGGAGGCCCAGAGATTGCCGTTGACGTCGCAACGCAGACCATCCGGTCCGCACTTCACGCCGTCGATCACGCAATCGGTGAACCTCTTCAGGTTCGACAGCTTGTTATCGCTGCCGACGTCGAACACGAAGATCTCGCCCTTGCCGCCGGGGCCGGTGTCGCCCGGTCCCTTGCCGGTCGAGGCGATGTAGAGCTTCTTGTAGTCGGGCGAGAAACACAGCCCGTTCGGGTCGGGCACCTGGTCTTCCGTGACGACGAGGTCGATGCGGCCGGAGGGATCGATGCGATAGCAATTGGTCGGCAGCTCGCGCTTGCCCGGCACGAAGCCGGCCGGCTGTCCGATCCGCGGATTGAGCTTGCCGCCGGCATTGCTCGGGCCGCCCGCGACGTCGGGCTCGCCTTCGTAGAGCTGGCCGCCATAGGGCGGATCGGTGAACCAATAGCTGCCGTCGGGATGCGCGGCGATGTCGTTCGGCGAGTTCAGCTTCTTGCCCTGATAGGACTCGGCGAGCACGGTGGCGGTGCCGTCATGCTCGTAGCGCGTCACCCGCCGCGTCAGGTGCTCGCAGGAGAGCTGGCGGCCCTGGAAGTCGAAGGAGTTGCCGTTGGAATTGTTGGAGGGTGAGCGGAACACGCTGACGCGGCCGTCATCCTCGGTCCAGCGCATCTGCCGGTTGTTGGGAATGTCGCTCCACAGGAGATAGCGGCCCTGCGCGCTCCACGCCGGGCCTTCGGCCCAGAGCAGCCCGGTGTAGAGACGCTTGATCGCGGTGTTGGGCTGCGCGAGATCGTTGAAGGACGGATCGACCGCGATGATGTCGGGGTCCCAGAAATAGGTCGTCGGCGCGCCGCCCGGACCGAAATCGCGCGGCGGCGTCGTGATCGTCGTCGGCGGTGCGGCAGGCCCGGTCTGGGCGAGCGCGGGGCCCGCCATCGTGGCCGCGGCGCCGAGCGCCAGCCCCCGGACCAGTGTTCGTCGTGAAAGCGCAGCATCCTGCGCACGCTGCTCCTGCTCAGAAGCCTCCTGGCGTGTCATCGTGTCCTCCCGGTCATCTTCGGCTGGCCGGTTGATCCGGCCGAGCGAGGCGAAGGTTAGTCCGGTCTGCGTCCGGTTGCGAGGGGCAGACTTGAAACCGCGGCGTGATCGTGGGCCGCAATTTCGTCACCTTCGGGTGCGCTTGGATTGCAGGGCGCTCGTGGGGACAAAGCCGGAGCTCATTGTGCAGGTCGTCATCCTGGTCATCCTTCTCTCGTTTGCCTTTGCGGCTGGCTATTTCACGCGGGATTACGTTTCCCGAAAAAGGCGCGCGGAGGCGCGCCGCTGGCGCGAGTACACGCAGCCGGACTGGATCTCGGCCAATACGCCGGCGAACACCAACGAGATCGCGAAAGGCGTCACCGCTGCGCCCACCGGCGAGCTCGGCCAAATGCTGAACCGTTGGGAGAACAGGGCGCGCGCGCGCCGCACCGGCACGGGATAGGTGTGTCCCCCAAATCTAGGCTGGAGCGGAAGCTATAGGTCACACATGTTGACCATCTTTTGGCATTGCAGTTGCGGCCATTTCTCGTCTAGAAACGGCCACATCGGGCCTCTCCCGGAAACCAACCGTCAATGGTTTTGACCGAGGATTTGAGGCTCAACAGGGTCCGGCAATGCTGATTCGCGGCCAAATCGAGGGGATTTCGGGGGAGGTGGCTCTGGCCGCCGCCGCGATCCCGGCTGCACTGCTGCCCACCCTCCTTATTGGCGGCCTTCTTCTTACTTGCCCCTGAGGGCCGGCTGGGCGCCACGCGCCTGGGCGCTCAGGGGTTGGTCGAGATCAACGGACACCTCAAGCGCCAAGGGACTGAAACGGCTCTGAACGGCGCCAACGCTCAAAAGGAAATCTAGGAATGGCCACCGCGAACAAGTCCGAGAAGGACCGCGTCATCATTTTCGACACCACGCTGCGCGACGGCGAGCAGTGCCCCGGCGCCACCATGACCTTCGAGGAGAAGCTCGAGGTCGCCGAGCTCTTGGATGATATGGGCGTCGACGTCATCGAGGCCGGCTTCCCGATCACCTCCGAAGGCGACTTCCAGGCGGTTAGCGAGATCGCCCGCCGCTCCAAGAACGCCGTCATCGCCGGTCTTTCGCGCGCCCATCCCGCCGACATCGACCGCTGTGCCGAGGCCGTGAAGTTCGCCAAGCGCGGCCGCGTCCACACCGTGATCGCGACCTCGCCGCTGCACATGCGGGTGAAGCTGAACAAGACCCCGGAACAGGTGATCGAGACCTCGGTCGCCATGGTCGCGCGCGCCCGCAACCAGATCGACGACGTCGAATGGTCGGCCGAGGACGGCACCCGCAGCGAGATGGACTTCTTGTGCCGCATCGTCGAAGCGGTCATCAAGGCCGGCGCCACCACGGTGAACATCCCCGACACCGTCGGCTATACGGTGCCGGAGGAATACACCCACTTCATGAGGACGCTGATCGAGCGCGTGCCGAACTCGGACAAGGCGGTGTTCTCCGTGCACTGCCATAACGATCTCGGCATGGCGGTCGCCAACTCGCTGGCCGGCATCACCGGCGGCGCGCGCCAGGTCGAATGCACCATCAACGGCATCGGCGAGCGCGCCGGCAACGCCGCGCTCGAAGAGATCGTGATGGCGATCAACGTGCGCAACGACAAATTCCCCTACTGGAACAAGATCGACACGACGCAGCTGACCCGCGCCTCGAAGCTGGTGTCGGCGGCGACCTCGTTCCCGGTGCAATACAACAAGGCGATCGTCGGCCGGAACGCCTTCGCGCATGAGAGCGGCATCCACCAGGACGGCGTGCTGAAGGACGCTTCGACTTACGAGATCATGCGCCCCGAGATGGTGGGCCTGAAGCAGTCGTCGCTGGTGCTGGGCAAGCATTCCGGTCGCCACGCCTTCGTGCACAAGCTGGAGGAGATGGGCTACAAGCTCGGTCCGAACCAGTTGGAAGATGCGTTCACGCGGATGAAGGCGCTGGCCGACCGCAAGAAGGACATCTACGACGAGGACATCGAGGCGCTGGTCGACGAGGAGATGGCGGCCTCGCACGACCGCATCAAGCTGACCTCGCTGACGGTGATCGCCGGCACCCACGGTCCGCAGCGCGCGACCATGAAGCTCGACGTCGACGGCCAGATTAAGATTGAGGAAGCCGAGGGCAATGGCCCGGTCGACGCCGTCTTCAACTGCATCAAGCGCCTGGTGCCGCACGAGGCCAAGCTCGAGCTGTACCAGGTGCACGCAGTCACCGAGGGCACCGACGCGCAGGCGGAAGTGTCGGTGCGGCTGGCGCAGGACGGCCGCTCGATGACCGCACGTGCGGCGGACCCGGATACCCTGGTGGCTTCGGCCAAGGCCTATCTCGGCGCGCTCAACAAGATCGTCATGAAGCGCCAGCGCGACAATGTGACGGCGGCGGCGAGCTGAATGGCTGCCCTGCTAAGGGACAATAGCGGCTGTGTAAGCGAGCCGCTATTGATGCAGCCGGCATAAGACTGGCCACCCGGCGCCGCCGGGCGGCTCAAACAAACGACAGGGAGAGACCATGCGCACCTCGGCGATCGCCGCCTCCATCGCGGTTCTGGCACTTGGCTTGAGCGGGTCGGCATCGGCCCAATCACCGATCATCATCAAATTCAGCCACGTTGTCGCCACCGACACGCCGAAAGGCAAGGGCGCGGAGAAGTTCAAGGAGCTCGCCGAGAAGTACACCGGCGGCAAGGTCAAGGTCGAAGTCTATCCGAACTCGACGCTCTACAAGGACAAGGAAGAGCTCGAGGCGCTCCAGCTCGGCAGCGTGCAGATGCTGGCGCCGTCCAACTCCAAGTTTGGGCCGCTCGGCATTCGCGAGTTCGAGGTGTTCGACCTGCCCTACATCCTGCCCGACATCAAGACGCTGCGGAAGGTGACGGAAGGGCCGCTCGGCACCAAGCTGCTGAAGCTGCTGGATGCCAAGGGCATCACCGGCCTTGCCTATTGGGACAATGGCTTCAAGCAGATGAGCGCGAACAAGAAGCTGATCACGCCGGCCGACTATCAGGGCGTGAAATTCCGCATCCAATCCTCGCGCGTGATCCAGGCCCAGTTCAAGTCGCTCGGCTCGCTGCCGCAGGTGATGGCGTTCTCGGAAGTCTACCAGGCACTCCAGACCGGCGTGGTCGACGGCCAGGAGAACACCTGGTCGAACATCTACACCCAGAAGATGCACGAGGTTCAGAAGTACATCACCGAAACCAATCACGGCTACATCGGCTACGTCGTGATCGTGAACAAGAAATTCTGGGACGATCTGCCGGCCGACATCCGTGACCCATTGTCAAAGGCGATGAAAGAGGCGACCGAGTTCAGCAACGCGCAGTCGCAGAAGGAGAACGATGACGCGCTGGCCGAGATCAAGAAGAGCGGCAAGAGCGAGATCATCAAGCTGACGGCCGATCAGGACGAGGCGATGCGCAAGGCGATGGAGCCGGTCTACAAGGAGGCCGCGGGCCGCATCGGCCAGGCGCTGATCGACGAGTTCCTGAAGGAAGCCAAGAGCCCGACGAACTGACCTCGACGGGCTACCCCAACGAAGGGCTTCCGCGCAGCGCACGGAAGCCCTTTTTGTTGGAATTATTTTTGTTCGCATCTGAACGGACATTCACGGCAGTTACATCTCTGCAAGGACGCGCTTCCTGTCCAAGTTGTAAGTTGCGCGTCAGCCCCCTCGCGCTCATCCTTACGGGCACCTTTCCAGAGGAGGTCAGGATGAAGAAATTCACCATCGCAGCCATCGCCGTGCTCAGCATCGCCGGCTCGGGCGCGGTCTACGCCCAATATCATCGCCCGTGGATGGAGCACGTCCGCCACATGCGCATGAACCCCGAGGACCGGGCCGCCTTCGTCGATGCGCGGATCGCCGCCGTCCATGCCGGGCTGAAGCTGAACGCAGATCAGGAGAAGCTGTGGCCGCCGGTCGAGGCGGCGGTGCGGGAGTTCGCCAAGCTGCGCATGGACCGCGCCAATGCGCGAATGAATGCCGGGCCGGGCGATGCCGACAGACCGGACGATCCGATCGCCCGCCTGCGCCAGCGCGCCGAGGACATGGGCGCCAGCTCCGCCGCCTTGAAGAAGATCGCCGATGCCGCCGATCCGCTCTACAAGACCCTCGACGAGGGCCAGAAACGGCGTCTCGCCGTGCTGACCCGGCACCGCGGCCCGTTCGGCGGCGGCGGGGACGGCCCGCGCCACCACCACTTCATGGAGCGCATGGACCGCATGATGGAACGGGGCATGGACCACTTCCACCACGACCGCTTCGACCGTGACCGGGGTCCCGACCGGGACCGGGAGGGCCGGCTCTGAAAGGACCGGTTCTGGCGCCGTGAGCCCTGGCGAAGCCGCTGGAATCCAGCGGCTTTTCGCATTTCCGGGGCTGCGGACGAGACCTTGGAAAACTTGCGTCCGATCGCTTGCCAGACCCGGAACGCTTTGCTAAACGACCGGCCTCGCAAGGCCTTGACCGCCTTTCGGGCGCATAGCTCAGTTGGTAGAGCAGCTGACTCTTAATCAGCGGGTCCCAGGTTCGAGCCCTGGTGCGCCCACCACCTTTAAGCCCGCAGGGGCTTTTTTAAATTCTTCGATAGAGCAAAGCGCGTCTGGTGCGACGTTTTTGTTGGAGTGGACACGGCCGGTTTGCTATTCGGTGTTTCCCTAGTTTCTATATCTTCACCCATTCGATACAGCGCGCAGATCCGATGGGACAAGTCGGTCACGTGCTTGTCGTAGATTAGGAAATTGGAGCGGGCAGAACGGACGGTGTGTTCTGTCCGTCGCAGCAAGATACCGCTTGCTGCAGAACCAGAAGCAGAAGGTTCCGGATCTGGGCCCCCGAAGCGCAATGCGCAGTTCGATGCGGCGCAGCGATCGCTGGCGGAGTCATGCGCAAAGATCCGTTATGCACGCACGAACTAGCCGGCTTAACCTCTTTCGCGTCAGCCGCGCTTTCGCTGAGAGGGTAACGTAAATTCCACGACCTCGTGCTTGTCGCACGGATCAGGTGGCTGATTTTTCTTCACGATCAGCTCGAGCTCGAGAGCCTCGAAGGCGAGGTCATCCGCCAAGCGCTTGAACAGCTCGCGCTTCTCTATGTCCGTCGCCCGCTGACTCATCAGCGTAAATTCTCTGGCGTCAGCGCGGACCTTTTCCAAACGTCGTCGGAGGTCCTTCATGTGTGCCGGCGTAGCTTTTAATATTATCCTCGGCCCGAACAATCAGTTTGCTTGTTCGGATTCACCGGGAGTCAACTGCCGAAACTCGATACTGGTTCGATGCGGACCGCCAAATTCGTCGCTCATCGTGCTGCGATATTTGGCCATGCTCCATGACCCGGCCCCTGTTCAGGGACTGCGGGCTGAGGTCGGCCGTCCTGGCTGATGAGCTATCTCTGTCCGGCTCTCGCCCGATGATGCACAGAACGGGCATACCTGAAGGGGCATGAATGTTCGAAAGCGCACAGACGCGAGTGTTGGCCCCGACTAGGCTGCGAGCGATCCTGGGCGTTCGCGAAGCGCTCAGGGCCCGATGGCATCGGCGGATGCCGAATGTGCCGGCTGCAGCGAGGCGGTTCCGTCCGCGAACGCAGTGTTGCCGGCTGCGTGCCAGGCATGAGGCAGGAATAAGCTCGGCAGATTAGATCAACGATGGTCGTTCTCGTGCGTAGTGTCCTTCTCATAGTGGGAATATGGCTGCTGGTGAACGTTCTGTTCGTTGTAGCTGTCCTGCCCTCGCGCAGACCGGCACCTACTCGGCACGCAGCAATTCCATCTCCGGCGACGATCAACACGACGGCCGGTCGCTCGGATGGTCGCGAACCACCACTCCTGCAGCGCGGGATGACTCCAGTTGCAATCAGAGTTCTTTTCGTCGTCCTCCTCCTTCCAGCCCTTCGAGCGTGGAATGCGGTTAGGCGGCACTTCAGAGAGCATCACGACTAGAGTCGGGCCATCGTGCGCTTGAGTTCTCGTCGATGTCTTCACTGCGCCGCGGGCCCCCCGAGCGATTCAGCGAGACCGTCAGCCGGATCGCAAGTGCGGTCGCTACGGCCAATGGCTCCAACCATAGTCATGACCCGCGTTAAAACGATAATGTGAAAATCTCAGATCGGGAAACAGCCGGCGCCAGCATTCCCAACCCAAAATGCCGCAATCGGCGCTCAATTTGTCTGCCGCTTTTGAGCTGAAGCCTGATCGATCAGGAAATCGTCCAAGTCTCGGCCGCTTCGAAGCTGCGGCCGCAGCCATCGCGGCTGCCTGCCACGACCCGACCATGTCTCCGCTGGGTTCTTCGGATTGCGATATTTGGGACGGACGGGCGGATATGGACGACGGCGCTTGTAATTGAGCCGTGTGACCTCGCTGGCCAGTCTAATGCTGCGCAGCCTTTCCTCCAAACGTGCTTTTTGCACCAACATTTTCTGAGTGAGTTTGGCGGCGACCTCTTGGTGAAGGGTCCAGAGCTCGTCAACGGAGAGCGAATTAAAATGCGCGGTGTTCATGGCTCCAATCCGAATCTTGGGCAGAAGGCCCGGGCACACAAGTCGGGAATCAGGGAGCAGGCAAGCCGCCAGTTAAATATTGATCGCACAATCCACATTTAAATCCGCTAGGTGGCAGGGAGAAAGGCGCGACGATGGCAATATCGCGATGGAGTATTTAATTCGTAGCGGGGGTGTCCACGTATCGCGACATCCACGAACTCATCCCTCGGCAAGTTTTGCTTTGGTGTTCGGGAACGGGCGCAACTATCGCAATCGACCGGGCGGCTACGCCGCGGATCGAGGCCCGGCGCAACTCAGATGACCGATGAATCCATCGGCCTATCCTTGTTGCAGGCATCCCTGGAGTGCTGGACCGGCATATAAATTAGGTGGCCAAGAATACCATTAATTCATCGCGTTGCCCGATTTAAGCCGCATGGGGGCCGTTGTCGCCGCTAAGGCTCAAGCGGGGCGCACCCGGGAGTTTCCGATGTCCGGACATTTGCGATTGTACTTCGCCAGTTTGCTCCTTGTCGGAGGTTTCTCGGCGACGCCTGCGTCTTCCAATCCTCTAACCGACTTCTTCAATACTGCTACGTCCCAACCCACGGTAACCACCCCTCCGCCGCAAGCCGAATGCGCGCCGCGTCCCGGTACCTCGACCAGTGGCGGACAGCATTGGGTCTACCGAACGGACGGTCGTCGCAGATGCTGGTTCCTGGCCGAGGGCATCGCGACGGTGAAGAAGCCCATTCGGGCTCCCGCGGCCAAAGACCGTAGCGCCAGTTTCGACGAGAACCGAACCACGCAGACCACGCGGAGCGTGATCGTTGATGCGCGCGCGGAGTTGCTGCGCTCTGCACCGCCCGAGCAATCCCAGACGCCTGTAACGGAAATGCAGGTAGCAGATGCCACTTCCGATCTCGGCACGGGTGCTACCCTGATGTCGGCGGCTCCCGTCGGAGATATTCCCCGCAACCAGCTCAAGCGCGAACACTCCGTGCCGGATCAAGTCAACGTTGGGCAGTTTCTCGCCGCCGCGCCTGCCGACCCACCTCAAGATATGCCGCTGGGCCCGCGCACTGCAGAGGGGCACGACGAAGCGCGCAGCTGGACGGGCTGGCTCGGTGGGCTGCTGATGACGCTTGGTGGCCTCTCGCTCTTAAGCTCGAGCCACACGCTTCGGCACGCAGTGAGACTACGCCACTGAGGTGGCGACATACGAGGTACTGCCGCCGCGCGACCGACGGATTGAACGAGCAGGTATCGCCGAACTGCCACACGTACAATGGTTCCGTTGCATCGCACTTAGTTTGGCGCTGCCTTAACCGGACATTCGGGTACGATGATCGTCACCTTTTTGGATCGGACGGCATCATGCGGTATAAGGTTTTCGTGGTGGACGGCAGCCGGCAAGTGATCTGCACTGCAAAGCTCGACTGTATTGACGAGCAGGCGGCGAGACGCCGAGCCGAGCAAATGCATGACGGGCACGACGTTGAGCTTTGGGAAGGCGATCGGCTCGTTGCGGTGTTCCGAAGTGCAACGTCGAATGAAAGTCGGAGCTAACGCCCGACCCTGAATGGGCGGCCGGTCTCGCCGCCGAGTTCGTTCAAGTGTTATGAGGCATCCCGGCCTGGCTGGTTGGCGACGCGTCGTAGCGACGTCATCGCCGAGGCTCGCTAGGCGCAGATGAAGCCGCCCAGTCCTCTTTCAAGGTAGAGGTGGACGCGAGGAACGCGGGCAATCCGTGCATCGACCGCGCGAGTGAGCCGGGTCATCCTTCGGATCCGGCGGGTCTCTAAACGGCTCTAGCTCTGCCGCTCGCTTTGGTGCGCCGCCTTCTGCCGATTGGTTTTGTTTCTAGATGTCGGAGCTTACATCGAAGGTTCTCCACCTCTCTGAGCTCCTCCAGAAGCGCCTGGTGCCGTTCGCTCAGAACAGCACTAGAAGAAATTTGACGCATACTCATCACATGCTTCAGAAAAGGACTTAACTAGGAAGTCGACGAAAACGGAAGACAAAGAACGCCCGACTGAAGCTCAATGAGCTAAGGCCGCGGCGGCCAGATGCTCCCAGTACTCTGCCTCTGCAAGCAATTTCCAGCTTCGCGCAGGTTGGAGTACAGCAGTCTGACGGCAAAGCAAGGCCATTGCGCGAAAGCGGCGGGCAGCTTCCATTCCAACCTCCCATGTTTTCTTTTCCCCAACATATTTTTTAATTTTGTGATGGAGTCATCATGATTATATACACTAATAAAATAATCGGTTGTTTTGCTTTTCTCCGCACCCAGGGCAGATGCGCCGGCTACCGAGCCCGTAACAATGATGACGGGTCCTGGCTGCGCGCTACGCTCTAGAGCGTACCACCATCCCGCGATGGTCCGCCTCGCAAGGTGGGGTCCAGGAGCCTCTATGATTGCGGCACACCGGTGCAACTGACGGGAATCATGCGGCTGCAAGGCAGCGATCAGTGCGATCGGAATCTTCCGAACGGATCACCTCACCCGTCGTGACAGATGTGCTGCGTCGCGCCTTCGCACGTCGCGAATTTGCTCCATGTGCGCGGGCCAGGGGCGCAGCATCCGGTCGATTATGTCGCCCTCACATGATTACCTATTAATCTTATTATAGCGCTGCTCATCCGTAATAATCCGGTGATTGCTTACCGACTCCAGCCAGCGCTCTGCCCAGGATCCGATTGTTGGTTCGGCTATCTTATTTGATTTACGGCGCTTTTGTCGATTCTGAGATTGTTGTGACGGCTCGCTTCGCAGTGCGTCGATTTAAAATCGGAATTATATATTAAATGTTGACGCTAATAAGTATTTAATGAATAGTTTGTCGCTGGCGGGGCCGGAGATAAATCCGCAGCCGCTGAAGTTGCCAAGGTGTCTGAAAAATCCATCTTGAAAGAAGGGATTCCTCTATGTTGCATCATTTCATCGAGACCAAGGAAGCGTTGAAGCGTCTGCGGACGGACCAGGACGGCGTGGTGTCATTCGAGTACATCATCGTCGCGGTTTGCATCATCGGCGCAGTGTCAGCTGTGTTCGGCGTTGGGGCCGGCGGTGCGATCGGAACCGCGCTGACAGGCGGGATCACCGCGATCACCACCGCTTTTACTGCGGCAGTCTGATACGGCCGTCCGGCCAGAGGGGGGCATCGGAATGTGTCCCCCTCCGAATGTTATTTCTCTCCATTCTTATTGTTGCTGTGCCTTCCCACCACCCTGAGGCATGCATGAGCTGGGTTTCTTCCATCGTCTCGATACTGGAAATCTCGTTGTTGCTGTATGTCGCAACGCTCGACGTCGCGACCCGCACGATCCGAAATGACGTCTGTCTCTTGCTGGCGCTGCTCGGGATCGCCCGTCAGCTTGCCAGCCCAATGCAACTTGCCGAATCCCTCATCGCCGCGACGCTCCTGTTCCTGCTGCTGCTCGCGCTCTACCAGCGTGGCGGGATTGGCGGAGGCGACGTCAAGTTACTGGTAGCTTTGGCCATTGGCCTGCCGCCGACGGGCTTGATTGAGTTGCTGGCGGTAACCGCGCTGGCCGGGGGCGTTCTTGCCCTGGTGCATCTGGTGATGCGCGTCCTGCCATATCCGAAATTGGCGCCGGTCGGTTCGTCGCTCGCACGGCGCGTCTACGCGATCGAGCGCTGGCGCCACGTGCGACACGCGCCCCTGCCTTACGGGGTGGCCATAGCGTGCGGTGGCATCTGGACCATCTCGAGCAGAGGATTTTGACATGTCATCCACGTTGCGCCTCTCGATCATCCTGGTGCTCTTGCTCGCAACCACCGCATTCGGGCTGATCGCCTACAACATGAACCTGCCGAAACAGGTTCCGGTAACGGTTACGGCGCAAGGGCCGGCGCCTCCTTCGACTGTCGGGTATTTTGTCGCGGCACGTCCGCTGTCGAAAGGTACATTGGCCCGCGAAGAAGATTTCGCCGTGCGCTCGGTGTCGCCTGAACGCCTTCCCGCAGGGGCGATCCTGGAAACACCGGACTCGAAGGCCGGACTTCCCGGCTCTCTGGTCCGCAAATTCGTCGACGCTGGCAGTCCCATCACCTTGCAGGACGTATTGCGACCTCGGGATCGTGGCTTCCTGGCCAGCGTCCTGGCACCGGATAGCCGTGCGATCAGCATCAAGGTGGACGAGGAGTCTGGCGTGTCGGGGCTGATCAGGCCGGGTGATCATGTTGATGTCTTGTTGACCCAGGTGTTCGAGAAGGCAGATCCCGCGCGCCGGGCCCTGAGCGAGACCGTTCTAGGAAACGTTCGAGTCATCGCGATTGACCAGGAAATCATGCAGGGTGGCCGAACCGTAAGCTCGGTAGCCGGCTCGGTGGCCGGCAAGCAAGCGCAGACTGTGTCGTTGGAGCTTGCCCCGGACCAGGTCAAGAAGATCACGGTCGCAAGGCAGCTCGGAACGCTTTCCCTGGCGGTGCGGGCCGCAGTCGAGCAGTGGGATACGGCGGACACTGGCGCCATGTCCAGCTGCGATGTGTCGCCGGAAATCGCCCGCCAAAATGCGATTGCTGGCCGGACTGCAGCGGTCGTTGTTCATTCCGGTGGTCAGATAAAGCAATACTCGGTCAGGAAACAGGAATCTGCCGATGGCGACGTTCCGATCAACTGCGACGGGTCGGAAGTGTCCCGCCGCGGGGCGACGATGGTGGTTCAGGCAGGCAAGTTGCTGGAGAAACGTTGATGAGCGTTAACATAGCGGCCATCAGTACGCCCGAAGAAGCGACGTCTGTTGTCGCCCGCAATCGCATCGTCTGCTTCGTCAATGACGAACTGAGTGCCGCGGCTCTGCGCAAGGGCCTTGAAGGCAGCAACATTTCGATCAAGCGGGGCACGATCCGCAATGCCATACGGATGCTCGAAACGGACACCGAACTATTCGCCCTGGTGACGGACATCAGTGGAATCGATGATCCATTTGCCGAACTGGAGCGGCTGGCCGGCGTCTGTCCGCCCGATGTCCGGGTGGCTCTGATCGGTGAAAGCAGGGAGATCACCTTCTATCGCGCGCTCATGGAGCTCGGCCTGACCGAGTACCTGCCGAGGCCGATCACGCGGGACATGGTGCTGGACCAACTGCGCCCAAAGCTGCTTGGCGATCGTGCGCCGGCGCCGACCGACCGAGGCGGGCATGTGATCTCGATCTGCGGCGCGCAGGGCGGTGCCGGCGCAACGAGCATCGCCATCAATCTCGCGCTGCAACTGGCGGAGACCACCAAGGCCAAGGTCGCGCTGCTCGATCTTCATCTTCAAGGCGGCGAAACAGCCGTGATGCTGGGTGTTCAGCCCGGACCAGGCCTGCGCATCGCCCTGGAGAACCCGATGCGGGCGGACACGTTGTTCCTCGAGCGCGCCGCAATCGCAGTCAACGAGCGAGTCAGCCTGATTTCCGCCGATGAGGAACTGGACGCTCAGCTCGACATCACCGAAGCGGGCGTGAGGCACGTCCTTGGTCTGCTCCGCCAACGATTCAACTACATCGTTGTCGATGTCCCGGTCCCGTTTCCGTCATCCATCCATCCGGTGATTTCTCTTTCCCGGCACGTGCTGGTGCTGCTGGAGGCGGAGGTGACCGGACTTCGCAATGCCCACGCACTGCGGGCCGCCGTCACCAACATTGCCGGCAGGGATCGGGTCTTCACCTTGCTGAACCGTGCCAATCGCCCGGGGGGCCTTCCCAGGGCCGCGGTGGTCAAGGCGTTGGGGACAGAGCCTGACATGGTCGTACCCGATCTCGGGAAGGGCATGACCCAGGCGGTCAATCTCGGAATTCCCGCGCTGAAGCACGTATCTGCACTGCGACGCCATCTCGCGCCGATCGTACGGGAGATCACGGGGCTTGGCGCCGAGCAGAAGGGACGGCTGCGGAGGCTGCTGGGGCTATGAGAAAGTTTGGTAGGCGCGACGAGGAAACGCCGGTTCGCTTGCCTGCATCGACGCCGAGCTTGGCTGCAACGACGCCAAGCGTGCCTGCATCAACCTCAAGGCGCGACGAGGCTTCGATTGACCGGCCGGTGATGCCAGCTTCACTGCGCGAACGCGTCATCGAGCAGATTGAGCCATCGGTGGCCGCAACTGTTTCGCGTGACGTCCTTCGGCGCCAGATCGAGGAAATCATCCATGGCATCGCCAATGAGGAACGGCTCGAACTGTCGGGTCGCGAGCAGCTTCAACTGGCGGACGAGATTGCCGACGACATGACCGGCTATGGGCCGCTGCGTCCGCTTCTGCTCGATCAATCGATCAACGACATCATGATCAACGGGCCGAGCAACGTTTATGTCGAACGAGCCGGCAAGCTGGAGCGGATCGCGGTGCGCTTCCGCGACAATGATCACATCGCATCGGTGGCCCAGAAAATTGCCGCGCAAGTTGGACGGCGCATCGACGAATCCAGTCCGATGGTGGATTGCCGCTTGTCCGACGGCAGCCGCGTCAACATCATCTTCCCGCCGCTGGCGATCCACAGCCCCTGCATCTCGATTAGAAAGTTTCCGAGCCGCCGCCTGGATATCGCCGCACTGATCGAAAACGGCTCGATGACCGCAGCCGTCGGACAATTGCTGGAGATTGCCGCCCGGTGTCGGCTCAATGTCCTGGTCTCCGGCGGCACCGGGTCCGGCAAGACGACGCTGCTCAACGCCATGAGCCAGTTCATCGATCACAGCGAACGCGTCGTCACCATCGAGGATGCGGCGGAGTTGCAGCTCCAGCAGCCGCACGTGATCAGCCTGGAGACCCGGCCTCCCAGCCTTGAAGGCACGGGGCAGGTGACACAGCGCGATCTGTTGTGGAATGCGCTGCGCATGCGTCCTGACCGGATCGTCGTGGGCGAGGTGCGCGGCGCCGAAGCGTTTGACATGCTGCAGGCGATGAACACCGGCCATGATGGTTCGATCTCCACGGTCCATGCCAATAGTGCTCGCGACGCCCTGACCCGCATCGAGAACATGGTGCAGATGGGGCAGGTGAATCTGCCGTCGCGAGCCATTCGAACTCAGATCGTCGCTGCACTGGATCTCATCGTGCAAGTCGAACGCATGCGCGATGGGCAACGTCGCATTATCCAGATCAGCGAGGTGATGGGGCTGGAATCGGATGTGATCACCACCAATGACATCGCAACATTCGAATACCAGGAGGAGGACGACAATGGGCGGATCTCGGGCACTTACCGGGCCACCCTTGCAGTCCCGAAATTCAAGAGCCGTCTCGTCTATTTCGGGCTCGATCGCGCCTGGGCCGAGGCAGTGAGGCAGATATGATACCTGAGGCCGTGATCGTCGCTGTTCTGGTGCTCGCGATGTGCGCAGCCGTCGGCTCGTTATGGCTCGACGGCCGGGAGCGGCGCATGGACCGCCGGCTGGCGGTCGCTCTACCGGCCTCCCATCCGGCCAGCCTGCCATCCATTCGCCGGGCGGAGACCGGCTCCCGATATCTGCTTCTCCACCGTTTGGCCAATTACAGGCCCGAGATGGTTCACGCCTGGCATCCGGCGTATGTGCTGCTTGCTGCCGCTATCGCCGTAGCAGCGATCTTCTACGCTAATCGCCTGCTGGGATTTTCCGTTTTCTACGTGTCTGTCGCGGCTGCGGTTGCCGCCGTGGTAGTCGTGCGAGGTCTGTTTGGCTGGCAGCAACGTCGGTTCGCCAGTCAACTTTTCCGGCAGCTGCCTGACGCCATTCAGCTGGTGACGAGTACGGTTCGATCGGGTCTGCCTGTGCACGAAGCATTTCGCACCATCGCGCGCGAAATGCCGCAACCGACGTCTGGACAATTTGCAATCGTGTGCAGCGAAATGAATCTGGGAAGACCTCCGGAGGAAGCCGTCGAAGGCGTCTATCGGCGAACGCAAGTGGCAGAGTATGCGATGTTTGCGGTGACACTTGCGGTTCAATTGAAGTCCGGCGGCAGCTTGGCCGAGACCTTGCAGACGCTGGGCGACACGGTGAGTCAGCGTGTTGCGCTCGCTGCTCGCGCCAAGGCGCTGGCGGGAGAAGTGATCTTTTCCTCGCGAGCACTCACGATCTCGCCCCTGATTGCCGGAGCATTGCTATACGCGGCCAATCCGCAGAACGTCGATCTGCTGTTCACTGACCCGACCGGAAACAAGCTTCTGGCTTACGCGGTAGTCTCGGTGCTCATCGGGCATCTGGTGATAAGTTGGATGGTCAGGCGGGAAACAGAACTATGACTTTTGGTCTCGGGCTGGCGGCCCTCGCAGTCGTAGCTGGAACGGCGGCCTTCATGTTGATCATCCGCGAACTACACGTCCGTGCATTGGACACGCGGGTCTCAAACGCCGTGATGGGTATCCCTTACCGTACAGCCCCCTTCAAAGACCTGACCGGTTGGTTCTCGTGGCTGGGCATGCGCTATCGGCGCTTCTACGCCGAGGAGAATCTGGAGGAGCTACGAACGGTCCTCCACTCATCTGGATTCAATCATCATAGAACCTTGCCGATCTGGATCGGCATCAAGATCGTCAGCATGTTCGCGCTGCCGGTCATTGCGCTGCTTCTGGCGCAACTTTCGGGAAGGAGACCTGCCGACGTGCTGGTCTTCACGCTGATGGGTGTGGTGATCGGAATCTTGGGTCCGCGATTGGCTCTGTCGGTGATGAAGCGGCGCTTTGATGCTGCCATTCGGCTGGGCACGCCGGATATGATCGATTTGCTGATCGTGTGCAGCGAGGCGGGAATGGGCCTGGAAAGCGGGCTGGGGCGTGTCGCCGAAGAAATGAAGTCGACCAATCCTGCCATGGCCTGGGTGCTGCACCGACTCCTTGATGATCTCCGGATACTGCCAAGCCGCGTCGAAGCATTCGAGAATTTGGCGGTCACTTCGGATGGTCTTCGCCGGTTCGGCACGATGATCAGCCAGAGCTTGCAGTACGGAACGCCGTTGGGCCAGGCGCTGCGCAGTATCGCGCTCGACCTGCGGCGGGAACGCATCACCAAGCTGGAAGAAAGGGCGCACAAGTTGGGCGCCAAGCTGACCATTCCGATGGTGCTGTTCCTGCTCCCAGCCATGTTCGTCATCATGGGGGGAAGTCCCGTTCTTCACCTCGTGCGTTCGTTCGCCAGCTTCGGAAAGTAGCCATGAGCACAATTGCCCTCTCCAAGAGCGGATCTTACGACCGGATCATGCGGCTGCTTGGCAGCTTGTGGTTCTTGTTGCTGGCTCTTTGCGTCGCCGTCAGGATTGGGGCGTCGCTGCACGATCCGTGGCCCTCGCTCTTGTCGAGCTTTTGCCTCGGCATCTTCTACATGCTCCTGGCGCTGTTGATCATGACGCGCTCACCGGCAAAGGCGCATGCCGATGGCCTGCTTCCAAGAATAGCTGCCTTCGTCGGCAGCTATCTGCCGTGGTCGATCAGCTTCCTCGGCAAAACCGACGACACGCTGCCCAACCTGGCATCGACGGCTTGCGTGCTGGTCGGCACGATCATGATGCTCGTCACCATCCGACATCTGGGTCGGTCGTTCAGCCTGGTGCCGCAGGCGCGCTCGGTGGTCCAGACCGGACCCTATCGATGGATCAAGCACCCGCTCTATGTCGCCGAAGAAATCGTGGTGCTGGGCGTCGTGCTGCAATACCTGACACCGGTCACGGTGATGGTCCTGGTTCTGCATATAGGCATTCAGGTCTGCCGAATCCTTTACGAAGAAGACCTGCTTCGGCGCAATTGCCCCGAGTATTCGAGTTACGAAGCATCACGTTGGCGAGTGATTCCTTACGTTTGGTGAGCGGCTATGCGTGGCCGGATTGTGGTGGACATGGTTCAGATCGCTGCGGCTCGGGTGACGCGATCGCACGTGGCAAGTCCCCGTGGAGGCAGGCGCGCGTATCGTAAAGGGTCCTTCGTCGCCGATCAGCGCGGCGCCGTCGCGTTTGAGACAGTCATCGTTTACATTTTCATGGTGTCGTTCCTGCTGATGCCGCTTGCCGACGTCGCTGCCGCGGGCTTCCGGTTTATCTCTGCGTGGTCGGCCTTGCGCTCATTCGGACAATACATTCAATACAAGAGTCCGCCCGACCCGGCGAACCCGGGGACCTGGGTGTCGACGCTGCAGACAACGGTCGCCGGGCATACCATCGGCAACATCCAGGTCATGTGCGGAAGCACAGCCTGCAACTCCGGCAACCTTGGTTTGACTCCCAAGTACTTTACGTTTTCGACGACCGTCACTTTGGCCCCGATTGTGTTGACGTCGGTGCTGTGCCCCAGCAGTTGCACGTACACGCTGCCTTACTCCGAACGTTTCCAGTAGGTGTTCTCATGCGCAGTCTGCTCCGTTCCAGACGAGGCTCGGCCGCATTCGCAACAGTCATCGTGCTGATTCCGCTCATCGGCGTGGTCGCACTCGGGGCCGAGGCGGGATCGTGGTACGTCACCAGGCAGCACGCGCAGAATGCCGCCGATGCAGCGGCCTACTCGGGCGCCCTGCGACTTGCATGCGACAATGCTGGTGTGCTCTGCGATACATCAGTGGATTATCAAGCAAAGGAATTCGCGGCACAGAACGGGTTCTGCAACTCCGGTGACACGGCCTATCCGGGCACCAACTGTGCGACAAGCCTTCCAGCAGGAATCTCGCGGGCCGTGCAGATCGATATCGGCAGCTACAGTGCGGGTGCGTTCACAACGCCGCCCGCAGGAGGCGGCGGTAACGCCGTTCGCGCCATGGTCAGCCAGCAGCAGCCGGCCTACTTGTCGGCAGTGCTGGGTTTGACGACCGTCAACATCCCCGCCCAAGCCATCGCTCTGGTCGAACTGCCGAGCAAGGTGTGCGCCTTGGCGCTCGGACCTGATCCGAACGGCGGCGGAGGGGCGCTTAAGATTGCCGGTAACGTCAGCAACAACGGCATGGGTTGCCCGATAATGTCGGATGCCAGTGTTCAGTTTGCCAGCACTGCCTCTTTCACCGGTTCGGGATGGGCCGTCTTGGGTGTAACCGGCTGTAGTCCAGCCAGCACCTGCGCCAATCCCGGCGTCACGTACAACTACTTTATGCCGTACGCCAACAATCCGCTCAGCAAATTGGACAGCCAATCGTTCAACAGCTTGACCTCGAGCGGGAGGCCAAACGACTTGGCATGCAGCGGTACGTTGGTGCCCAATACCCCGCCGAGCAGCACTAACCTGTACCGCAACCTAGCGTGCACGACCGGGGACGCGGTAGATTTTAGTCCGGGCACGTACTTCTTCTACAATGGCACGATAAGATTCAATGGCGGAACCATCACTTGCAGTGCCTGTAGGCCCTGGCCACCGGCAGGCACGGGCGAAGGCGTCACTCTGGTATTACTCGGGGATTCGAGCATTTCCATCTCTGGCGGCGCCAGCGTTGAGCTGTCCGCTCCCTACACCAACACCTTCTCTTCCGATCTGAACGGCGTTCTGATTGATGATCAGGCGCCGAGCAAGAGCAGTAATAAAGTCAACATCACCGGCGGTACGGTAAGGCTGGGTGGTGCGATGTATTTCCCGCATGTCGACGTGACCTGGAACGGAGCGACACAAAGTACCAATACGACCTGTTCACAAGTGATCGCCCAGACACTCACCATGGGCGGTGGCGGCTTCCTGAGCACGGATGGATGTAATCCGGTCACCGTCCCTTACACCCAAGTTGTCCGCTTGGTGCAGTGATGAGAAAGCTCGATCAGCGGGGCATCGCATCGTTCGAGTTCATCCTCGCCTTTGTGTCCCTTTTTATGTTGATCTTCGCCATCTTCGATCTCGGACGCTATGCGATCACGATGCAGTCCTTGCGGACGCTCGCGAGCGCCGGGGCCCGAGCGGTCATGATCAGCTGCTACACGCCCGCCTTGCTTCAAAGCCCGCCTCAGTCGCCGTCAATCTGCGGGGGCGATCCCATGTCCACAACCGCAAAGCAGACTGCCGCGCCGTTCCTGTATCGCGGCGGTCTCACGCCGACGCTGAGCGTGGCATCCAGCGGCACCAATTTGACAGTGACCGCTTCTCAAGCCGGCTTCACCATGCTGATGCCGATATGGGGTACGACGCTCAATGCACCGAGCGCGTCAACGCAAATTCCCTTCTAGGCAAAATATGGCAACGTGCCTTACCCATCTTGGCCGACATCGCCTCGGGTCGGCGCTCGAGCTGGACAAACCCCCTCGGAATCGAACTGCGCCAAAGCAATCTGAGCCTGGCCACGTGCCGTTTGGAGACGACGAGCCGACGCCGTTCGATCGTGAGCCACGACGGAATCTCGCGCAAACGTGGTCGTGCTGCAGCAGTTCTGAACGGAGCTGCAGAGAGACATGATGCGCGCCCGCAACATTGGAAAGTTTTCTTTGCCACTTGAGGCTGTGCGGGAAGCGTCTCTTCTTGCAAGCAGGCAGCATCAAGGACGATGATCTTGGAAACGCGAAGTAACGAATTGTAGTCGGACATCTTGTAAGCTCTGCGGCGTGGTGCGCAGAGGGGAACTGTTGGGGATGTCGAGCACGTAGATTTGCGGGGGAGCCGCGGATCGCAGTTGGGGGACTCGAATGGGTGGCGATCGCATTTCAGGTAAGATAAGGGAGCTTCTCGCCTTCAGCGTGATGGGTCTTGGCGCGGCGCTCGCCTCCTTTGCGTCCGCTGACCGCGCGATGGCGGCAGACCGGCGGGGCTCCTCCGGCGGCGGCGTCTTCGTCAGCGAAATGAACGACGTCCAACGGGTCAAGGTGGTGGTCAACAAGTCACGCACCTTCAAGGTCGATACGGCTTTCGCAACTATCGTGGCCGGCTCGCCCGACATTGTGGACGTGAAGTCGCTCAGCGATCACCTGATCTACGTCCAGGGCAAGCAGACCGGCACCACCAACGTCATCCTGCTCGACTCCTCGATGAAGCAGATCGGCATCCTCGACGTCGAGGTCGTGATCGATACCGGCAATCTCCAGCAGAACATCCGCAGCAGCACTGGCGGGCACGGGATCCGCGTCTCGGCTTCCGAGGGCCAGGTGGTGCTCAGCGGAACGGCCGCCGATGCGGTTACGGCCGAGCGGGCCATGGCGATCGCCACCAGCACAGTCGCGAAGGGGGGCACTGTCGTCAACGCGATGAGTGTCGCGGCGCCGCAGCAGGTGATGCTGGAGGTGCGTTTTCTCGAGGTCACCCGGGATGCCGGCCGCGACCTCGGTGTGAACCTGTACGCAGCGAATGCCAACGGGACCAACGTCGCGAATACGGGACGTGGCAATTTGAGCACTACGGCGGGCCGGCGACCGATTGGTGGTATCAACACCGCCAATAGCCCCCTGGGCGTTGGCGGCGGCGCTGTCGGTGCCCCCCCAACCGGCAGCCTGCCGTTACTCGGAACAGCTGGTACGCTTCTTGGCACAGCGGGCGGCATAGCTCCGATCCCGTTCGGAAGCTTGTTGACCAGCATCGTCCGAACCAGCAATGGCGGTTCGGTGGACTTGTTGATCTCTGCGCTGGAAACCAAAGGATTGGCTCGCAGGTTGGCCGAGCCGAACTTGACCACGCTTTCCGGAGATGCAGCGCGCTTCCTGGCCGGTGGTGAGTTTCCAGTGCCGATTCCGAACACGACCGCAGCCGGCTTTCCGACCATCACCATCGACTACAAGAAGTTCGGTGTCGAACTGGCCTTTGTCCCCACCGTGCTCTCGCGGGGGGTCATCAACCTTCGGGTGGAGCCGTCGGTCAGCGAGCTTGATTTCGCCAATGCAGTGACGATTCAGGGGACGACAGTTCCGGCGTTGACCCGCCGCGATGCACGGACCACGGTGGAGCTGCGGGACGGCCAGAGCTTTGCGATCGCCGGCTTGCTGCAAACCCGCAACCGTCAGGACGTTTCGCAATTGCCCTGGATCGGTTCGGTGCCCGTGCTTGGAGCCTTGTTCAGCAGCAAGTCGTACCAGCAGGAGGAAACCGATCTCGTCATCATCGTGACGCCGCGCCTGGTCGCGCCGGCCGCACCCGGTCAGCAATTGGCGTCGCCGCTCGACTCCCGCCTTCCGGCCAACGACGTCGATTTCTTCCTCAATGGCCAGATGGAAGTGCGCAAGCGTTACAATGACTACGTCAACTCCGGCGGCGACGTTAAAGGACCCTATGGTCACATCATCGCTCCCGAGCTCACTGCGACCATTCCGGCACCGGCCGTTGCGAACCAGCCGGTCGTAAAGACGCTCAACTGAGAAGGAAGCGGGAGATGACCATCAGGTATCTGGCTCTGTTCGCACCGCTGCTGCTCGGGGGATGTTACGGGGTGGCCGGTCATGACGAGGTGGACCGCTATTTCCAGCGTTCAGACACCATCACGATGAGTGCCGGCAATGCCAAGGAGGTCAACGCGGTCACCCACACAATCCATCCATGGCCGCGAAACGTCGGTGATCGCAGGATCACGTACGACGCGCGGCGCGTGGGCGCCGCCGTGACTCGCTATGGCAACACGAAACAGCCGGTGGATCAGCTTCCCGACATCGGCGATGCGACGAAACAAATGGGCGTGCGGACTGCCCCAACCCAGAACGTCAACATAGAAGGATTGGGGGCTGGATCGACTGCTGGAGTATCAGTGCCGGTTGGTGGAGTAGGCGTAGGCGGCAGGTAACGATTTTTAGTGCGTGGTTTTGGCGATTTTGTTTGCGAACGGCGCAGTGAAGTTGCTGCGACGTGCGGGGGACCAAGGGGTTATGCGACGTATCATCTTCATGCTGACCTGTTGCTGGTTGGGGATCGGCCTTGCGGGGTGTGATCATACGCTGAGGCAGGCTGCCGTCGTCGCTCCCGTCGAGCCGCCTGGGGGGGACCCCGTGCAGGAGCCGACGGACGTCAAATATTATCCCTCGGACGAGCCGGTACGGCTGGGCTTGGAGCATTTCAACCGCGGCAGCTACGGGTTAGCCAATCGCTATTTCAGGGATGCGGTCGAGAAATCGCCGAAGGACGTGACGGCCTGGGTTGGACTCGCGGCGAGCTATGATCGGATACGTCGCTTTGATCTCGCCGATCAGGCCTATGCCCAAGCGATCCGGCTGGGCGGCGAAACCGTGCAGGTCCTGAATGACCAGGGATATTCGTACATGCTGCGCGGCAATCTGAGTGCGGCGCGCCGAAAGTTCGAGAAGGCCTATTCGCTCGATCCAGGCAACCCGGTTATCGCCAATAACCTCGAACTTCTCAATGGCAGCCGGCGGTTCATTGAAAGAACACCGAACAACCAGCCTTAAGAGGGCGATCGACTACTGCGATCGCGGCCAGTTCTCGTCAATTGGGCCCAATTACAGCATCAGCGTGACGGCTGCCGCTGCGGACGATGACAACAACGCCATTGCGAACGGTAAATCTCGCGCCGAGCAGCTTCCGCACCTTGTCCGTGATCGGAGAGGAAAAGGGAACGGTTTCTCCCACGACGGGATCGCCGACCTTTGTCGTCTCAGTCGCGGGGCCAGCAACTGGTGCAGGCTTGATATAGTCTCGGACAAGCTGAATCTCTTCACGTGACAGGATGAGCGGAGCCTGGTCGGGTTGGATCTCCGACGGCGGTTTGGGTATTCCACTGCTTGCCTTTTCGCGCATCTCGTTCGTGCTTGCGATCTGATCGAGCCTGGCTACGCGTAGCTTGAGTGCGATGATATCACGTTGCAGTGTTGCGATCTCCAATTTGCGCGCGTTGACCTGCATGAAGACAATGATCGCGCAAACGCAACCCACGAACAAGCCGACGCTCAGCAGTGCGATCAACCAGCGCTCGAAATTTCCCGTAGACCCCCCGGTCGTTCGGGGGAGTTGATCGCGCTGGAGATGGCGCCGCCAGATGCGACGTGCTCGGTCGATCCAATAGGTAGGGCCCGTTTCCGCCCGGCCCGACCCAAAATGCGCGGGTGACGAGGCGGCTTTCTCTCGGGCCGGTTCAACGGACGACGACGTGTCGACTTGCTCAAGCCCAAGATTGTCGGGGACGCGATCCGCCGTCGTCAGATGCGCGGCAGGGTGGAACGGATCCATCTGCTTATCGAGCCGGCCCATCTCCGCTCTCCATGCAGCTATCTATCAAACTCGCTAGTTCCGCCGACGCGGCAGAATGAGGGTACCCGAGGATTCGATCAATCGGAACGGAAAAGGCTCCAATCCACCGCGTGAGCCGCTCTAACGGTAGCTTGCAAGAGACACGGCGCCAACCAGATGCCATAGTCTACCCCGCGGATGCTCCGACCGCGCGGATGTTAGCCGGTGAAATGCAGCACTTTGATCGTGCGACGAACGCCCACTTTCAGTCGGATAAGCCCGGTCGTGCGACCAGCAAGTCATCAACCCAAGGCTGACTCTTAATCAGCGGGTCCCAGGTTCGAGCCCTGGTGCGCCCACCAAGTTCTTCAAGGACTTGCCCTCGCGAACCGTTTGAGACGACCGAACTGAAACGGTTTTTCAAACGGTGATTTTGGCGACCAATCGGCGGGGCCATTCTCGGCATTGTGATCTACTTTACCCGCCGAGGCGGAGGCGTCCTGGCCATGGCAACCCCACCTCACAGTAGGATTGTCGCTGCGAGTGGCACCAGTCATGCCGTCAATGCCGCTCGCGCAACGATTCCTGTCCTCTCGTCAGGCTCGGCGCCGTCGAGAAAGACTTTCACCGCGGTGCGAGCGCGCAAATCGATGTCGGAAAGCGTTGGTACGTCGCCGAGCTGAAGCACGGCCTCCAGATGGACGTTTCCATGGAGCATCCCAAGAAACTGACGGGCGCCGGCTTCGCAATGTGCTAGATCGATTTCTCCGGCCTGCTTCGCTTTTGCCAGAATTTTCGTAAGGACCGCGATGGCCGGCGTAGGTCCGTGTTGCGCGTAGGCCCGTGTCGCATCGGGGTAGCGGTCCGCTTCAAGTATGGCTGTATAACAGACCTCCAGCAACGACGGCGTCATCATCGTTTCGAGGAGATTGCGCCCAATGATGATGAGTAGTTCCCTGAGTGGCAAGGAAAGCTGGTCGGCACTGACGCTCAGCGCGTTGGACGAGTAATGGCTGACGACTTTGGTGAACTGGTCGACGAGAAGTTGCTGCACGTTCTCGCGCCGCGTTGACCTTTCGCGCAGTAGCTGCCGGTAGAGACCGTGCGGTGTCCATGTCCAGCTCGGTCGGCCGAGCAAGAACGCCGAGAGAACCGCGCAGTTCGACCAACCGCGAAGCTGGCTCGCCTTGCCCGGGACCGCTTCGCGGACCCGCAGGATATCGCCCGTCGCACCCCACCGAAGAAATCTGACGGCATCGGCCGGTGGCAGGATCGTCACCATCATGCGCGTCCACCACGGCTCAACGAGCAGCCAACTCCCCGTGCTCGTGGGCCGCATGGCAAAGACATGCTTATGCCTGTGATGGACGAAGCGATGCCACCATTGCCGTCGAAGGCCGGGCACGAAACAGACGATCCAGTCGGCGGGGTCGACTGTCACCAGGGACCCATTATCGTCGATGCTGTTCGCCAGGTCCGCCGGGACGTCGCCGACGACCTTCAGTCTTGAAGGGCTCTCGCTCGGGCCAGACCATCTTGACCGGCCAATATCATTGGCTGCGCTCATCGCTTCATGCTCCTCGTGCTCCCACATCCATGAATGAAGCTTTCGATACTGGCTCTGACGCGGTCGGCGGCTGGGGCTTCGAGGCTGATTGCCGGAGTCAGCATCAGCGCCTGGTAGAGCGGTTCTCTCAGTAGTCCCAGCAATTGCTCGGCGTATAGCTGAGCGTCCGATATCGACAGGATCCCCCGCTCATTTGCTGCGGACAGAAACTCCCGTAGCTTGAGTGTGACAATCGCTTGTCCCGCCTCGTGCACCCGCTTCTTCAGCGCAGGATTGCGTGCACCCTCGGTCATCATCATCCGAACGAATCCGACCAGGGTGGTCGAGTATTCCTTCCAGGCAACGCGTCCGAACGCGATGAGTGTTTCGCGTGCATCATCTACGGTGCCGGGGCGCGCTCTCCTCACCAATGGCTGCGATATGAGGGAGGCTTTGTGTTCGGCGATCGCGACAATGAGATCGTCGACGCTCTCGAATGCCGATAGAATGTCTTCCGTCGAGTATCCGCTTCGATCCAAGATATTGTCGAGGTCAGCGGGCGCGCCGCTCGGATGGGCGAGGGCCTCGCTGACCGCCAGCACGATCTCGGCGCGAGGGTCTGGCCTCGACACGGCATTGGCTTGGCGGGAGGGTTTCGACGCGGGGTATGTCATGTACGGCTCCTCGGTTCGGGCTAACTGCGCCGCGCGCTTCTTCGCGTGCAGGGCAAACGCGATCTTGATGGTGACCAGAACCGGCGCAGCGATGACGAAAAGAAGAGCGATGGCAGCGAACGCGGTGTCGAAAGCGATCACCGTGGATTGACCGGTGAGGGCTCGACCCAACAGACCCATCGCAGTCCGGCCGGCGGCCACGCTGTCCATTCCTCGTGCTGCGAGCATGGCACTCGTCGTTCCCAGCCGCTCGCTGACCGCGGAAAGGCCTGCGGTGACACTCGCGCCAAGCACCGTGGCATTGGTGGTGACATTGTGGTCGATCATGGTCTGGAGCCCGGCTACCCCCATGAGGCCACCGAGCTGGCGCCCGGCGTTGAAAAGACCGATGCCGGACGCTCGATTGCGGTTGTTGAGGTCGCTGAAAGCGATAAGGGTGATCGACAGGAAGAGGAAGCCAAGTCCAAAGCCGCGAAGCAGGATGGCGGCCATCATGTCGTCGGCGCCACTTTCGCTGGTCGAGCCGGACAGCATCCACATCGCGGCCATGATCATCAGGATTCCGAACGGCACCGTGGCGATAGGGGGAGCGCCCCTGACCTGCATGAGAAAGGCAGCAATGAGGAGCGCGCCGACGAAAAGCGCGCCGCTCGGCAATAGGAGCTGGCCGGCCTCACTTGGCGTGAACGCGAGAACGGACACGGCAAACGATGGGATCAGATACGCGCTGCCGAACAAGGCGGCACCGGCGACGAAACTGACGATAAAGGCGAAGGAAAAATCGTTCGACCGGAACAAGGTGAAATCGAACAGGCCTTGGCTTTTGGCCATCGCCTGTTGGCCGAGAAACGCCAGCAAGGCGGCTGCGCCGATCACGGTCAGCCACGCGATGCGAGGCTCCTCGAACCAGCGCCATCGGCTGCCTTGGTTGATAACATAGGTGAAGCAGAAGAATGTGACTGAGATCAGCAAGAAGCCGACCCAGTCGAACGGAAGGCGCGCAGCCGCAACGGGCCTGGGGCCGTCTGCGATCAGCAGAAGTCCGATAGCGGCGAGGGCTACCGGAATAACGCCGAAGAAGATCCATGCCCACGACTGGCTGTCGATCAACCATCCCTGGAGCGCCGGAGCGATGGTCGCAGGAGCGACCACGGACCCCATCGCAAACAGAGCCTGAAGGATCGGCTGGTAGGATCGCGGATAGGCGAGGAAAATGATCGACTGTCCCGCGACAAGCAAGGTGCCGCCGGAGAAGCCCTGTATGATGCGGAGTGCGACCAGCAGATCTAACCGATACGTGATGGCGGCGATTCCGCAGGCCGTGCCCATGACCAGCGTCGAACCGATCATCAGGCGGCGCGGACTGGTGCGTGTCATGAGCCAGGAGGCGGCCATGAACCCGACTAGCTTTGTTGCGGTGTATCCGATGTCCAGCCAGGCGAACTCGTCGGGAGTCGCATGGGTGTCGCCAATGATGTCGTTGCGTCCGAGCGACAGGACGGTGCTTGCGATCGCCTCCGTCAGAGTGGCGAGCACGATGCCTGCGACAAGAATGCTTCCTGCCGCGCGCCTGTCGTAGCCTGGCGTGGCGTCGGCGATCGCGGTCATGTGCCGCTTCCTCGATCTATTTCAACACGCGCCGACAGGCCAGGCACGACGCGGCCGGGCAATGGATTTCTGTCGAAGCGGATTTTCACAGGCACCCGTTGAACGACACGAATGAAGTTCCCCGTCGCATTGTCAGCGGGGAGCAGGGTGAACGCAGAACCGCTGCCGGGCGCAAAGCTGTCCACCACACCTTCAATCGTCTGGTTCGGATAGCCGTCCACCTTGATGCGGGCGCGCTGACCGGGCCGGATATGTTCGATCTGGCTTTCCTTGAAGTTCGCCACCACCCACACGTTCTTGACCGGAACGATATCGAGCAAGGAGGTGCCCGGCGTGACAAGCCGGCCGACGCGAACCTGGCGGTTGCCGACGACGCCGTCGACCGGCGCATGCACCACGGTGTGGTCGAGATCGATCTGGGCGAGATCGCGTGCGGCGTGCGCTTGCGCCACTGCAGCAAGTGCAGCTTCGCGCTGGCTGGCAAGGACGGCGATGCGTGCCCGCTGGGCCTCCACCGTTGCCGCCGCCGCCGACACGCCCGCCTCGGTTCTCGATAACGCCGCATCGCTTTCATCGACCTGCGCCTGGCTGATCGCGTTGGTGCGGATCAGTTCGCGGCGGCGATCGGAGGCCTTGCGCGCCAGATTCATCTCGGCCACGCTCGCAAGTCTTTGAGCTTCGGCCTGCCGTATCAGGGCATGCTGGAGTTGGATCTCCGCATCGACATTGGTGAGGCGGGCTTGGGCGGCTTCGACATTGGCCTCGGCTTGCGCCAGGCGTGCGCGGTAGTCGCGATCGTCGATCCGGAATAGGACGTCGCCTGCACGAACGGTCTGGTTATCCTGAACCTCCACGGCCGTGACGTAGCCTGCAGCCTTCGGCGCGAGCGAGGTCATTTCGCCGCGAATATAGGCGTTGTCGGTGAATGTCTCGTTCGAATGGGCATACGCCCAGCCACCAGCCACAAGCACGACAGCGCCGAGGCACAGCACCAAGCCGACCGCCTTCTTGTTAACATGCACCACGATACCCTCCTGCAACGGTTGTTGTCGCTGACAGCTCTGCCAATTCACTCGCTTTCCGGCCGCCACCGGCGGAGATCGCGGTTTCACCGCAATTCGTCGCCAAACCTAGTTGCGCACCGTTATGGCCTTCTTGTATGTCGCGGGATCATCGAGGATCTTGACCAAATACTCGGCCACGTCCGCGCGGGTGGCTGTTGAGGTGATATTCCAGCGCAGATCGGTCCCGGCCTTCAGGTTTCCGCGAGCACGCTTGAATGTCAGCGTCGCCGGTCGAACGATCGTCCAATCGCAGTCACTCTCCCGGACAGCTGCCTCCTGCGCCTCCTTGTCTGCCATCACCTCCTTGAGTGCGAGCTTGACCATGAAGCCTGCGCCAAAACTCCCGGTGCGGTAGCTCTCACCGACACTCACCGAGCTCTCAACGATGAGTCGGCCCTGGCCTGGAGGCATGGCGGCCAGAATGTTCTTGGTTCCCACCGAGCAAACCGGGACACCGGGCTGGCGTCGACCCAGATCCTCCTTCGCCTGAGGTACCATCCCCAACGTGCAGATCACCGCATCCGCACCTTGGACCGCAGATGCCACCGAGGCTGCATCCATTGCATCGCCCTTGACGATTCTGAGATTCGGATGCGTCAAGGGCATGCGCTTTGGGTCACGGACAAAGGCGGTGACGACGTGACCCGCGGACAAGGCGGACTCAACGACGAGCCGTCCTGTCGACCCCGTTGAACCAAAGACAACGACGTTCATCACACTCTCCCATCGCGCGGCTGCGAGGCGCGATCGCCGTGCGGAGGGTCCGTGAAGCCAGCAGCATCTTTGCGCGGACACTCAGGTTGCGCCAGGGTCATCAACGGGAGCGCGCACTCACTGTGGTGTGGGACTTCCTCGACATGCATGTTCATGCAGAAGGCGCAGCCGTTGAGCTGCGAAGCACGCACGGTCTCGCGTTTCATCGAGGTCGAGCTCCAAAAGGATTTTGAGTGAGCGGGCCGCGCTCCGGCGCTGGTAGCGCGGCCCGTATCGAATGAAGCGCTTACGAGGCGTCTCTCGATCGAACTGTACGATCAGTAGTCCCAGAAGACCGGCACCCAGCGAAAGGCGTCGCCGTCGACTGCCACATGTCCGACGGACGGGAACGGCAGGTGAGTGGCCACCAGCAGTCCACCGGTCTCAGCCAGTTCCCGCAACAGACTGATACGAACGCGGGCCGACTCCTCGGGATCGTGTTCGAAGCCGTTGTACCAGTCGGGGTGCTCGAACCCGACCGCGAACACGAGGTCGCCGGCGAACGTCAGCCGGTCGCCGCCGGACGCCACGCGGACCACGCTGTGCCCGGGGGTGTGGCCGCCGGTGCGAGTGACGATCATCCCGGTGCCACCTCGTACTGCTCCTCGAACGGCCGTAGCTGGCTGCGGTACTCTTTCACGAACCGCTTGGCGGTCGATCGAAGCGCGTCCGGGAAACCCGGCGGCATGGCGACGTGGGAGAAATCGGGCGCCTCCCAGAACTTGACCTCGGCGGCCGCCACGTGGATCCGCAGGTCCGGACGTAGCTGTTCCTTGACCCCTTCGACGAGCAGCCCACCGATGTGGTCCATGTGCATGTGGGTCAGCACCACGTCGGTCACGGACGCAAGATCGATGCCGGCGGCCTCCAGTCGCTTGATCAATTGCCCGGCGCGCGGCAAGTGCAAGTCCGGGTCGAGCCCAAGCCCAGCATCGACGAGTATGGTCCGGTCGCCGCTACGCACCACGACCACATTCAGCGCCCAATCGTAGGCGTCGGGCGGCAGGAACATGTCTTTCAGCCAGGTCGCCCGGACGGCCGGGTCGATGTTGTGTGCCAACATTGCGGTTGGGAGCGGTAGCACGCCGTCGCTGACGACCAGCACGTCAATGTCGCCGACCTGCACCGCGTAGCGCGACGGAACCAATTCGTTGGACCCCGGTCCACTGCGGTGTGAGGTGTTGGCTAAGCTCGTGTCGACGTCCATGCTCGATCTCCTGTTTCATGTTCAAGGTACTGGCTGATCTCGGTTGAGTTGGCCGCGCAGCCAGCGAGAAGCGCGGCCCCGTTTCGCGTGAAGCATCTAGAAGAAGCCACTCACGTCAGTCACACGCTCCGGATCGGCAGCGGCCAGCGCGGCGGCACGCTCGGGCTGCGGCGGAGAGATCCAGACGGTGTTGATCTCCTGCTTGGTCTTCTTGGCGACCTCGCCGACCATCGCCACCTTGCGTTCCCAGCCAACGGTGAACAGCGCACCGGCTTCGCCGAGGTCGAGGCAGGTGACATAGCCCTTCTGGTGATAGGGCTTGGTCGGAACGCCCAGCAGTTCGGCGGCGGCGTTGTTGCCGGCAAAAGCGCCCATTCGCGTGGCGTGCTGACACGACATCAGCGCGTAATTGCCGATATCGTCGCTTGCGGCCCTGGCGGCATCGCCGGTAGCGAAGACACCTGGCACTGATGGCACGCGCAAATCCCGGTCGACCAGTAGGCGGCCGAAATTGTCGCGCTCGGCCGGGATCTGCTGGGTCAACGGTGCCGCGCGAATACCTGCCGCCCAGATCACGGTCTCGGCCTCGATGTGCTCGCCGTCGGAAAGCGTGACGCCGGATTCGTCCAGCGATGTAATGCCGGCGCCAAGCCGGGTCTCCACGCCGAGCTTGCGCAGGGCCTCTTCGATGACAGGACGGGGGCCTTCGCCCATATCAGGCGCGATCGCCTTGTTGCGGTCGACGATGATGACGCGCGTCTTGGCGTCCTTGCCGAGGATTCCGCGCAGTCGCGAGGGCATCTCGGTGGCCGCCTCGATGCCGGTGAAACCGCCGCCGGCAACGACAACCGTGTCACGCCCGTTCGCCGCCGGCCGTTTCGCCAGGCCGTGCAAATGCTTGTCGAGGGCAATTGCATCATCGAGCGAGTCGACGCTAAATCCGTGCTCGCTGAGGCCCGGAATGTTCGGACGGAATAGCCGGCTGCCGGTCGCCACCACCAGCCGGTCGTAGGAAAGGGTCTTCTTCGCACCCTTGGTGGCGACGATGCCCACCGTGCGGGATTTGGCGTCGATGGTTTCGGCGCTGCCTTGCACGTAAGTAACATCGACGGCCTTGAGCACATCCAGCAGCGGCGCCGTCAGGGTCTCGGGCTTCGGTTCGTACAGCCGCGGCCGGACCACCAGCGTTGGCTCTGGCGCGACCAGCGCGATCTCGAGCTCCTCGGGCGAAACGCCCTGGATATCGCGCAGGCGGGCTGCGGAAAGTGCGGCGTACATGCCAGCGAAGCCGGCTCCTATGATAACAAGTCGCATGTGATCTACTCCTTGGCTTGATTTTCTCGGTAGTGCACCGCCGCTTCTCTTTGGCGGCAAGCATCCTCCGATCGACGTCGACGCGAACAGGCGGACAGAAGACCGGCGGACCTATGGTAGGCAGTTCGGTTCCGAAGACATCGGCATGGGGTTTTCACAAGCCGCGCGGCAGCCTCCGAAAGGGGATGCCCAGCCACGGTTAAGGGTCACGGGCAAAGCTGGGCTCGGGCCCCAGTTCTGGTAGGGGAGCTGGGCGCCTACTTTGGACATGATGGAAATCACGGGACTGGTCCGTTGCACGGCCTGCGCTGGAATTTCCACCTCCTCCCCCGCTGCTGAAGTGAAGCGAACTCCCAAAGAAAGTCCGTACACGAGTGCGGTCACGAAGCCTTTTCGGCGTGAAGTGATTGCAAGCCGGTCGACCAAGTTCTTCCTGAGCATGTTGTCTCCGTCTGCTGGGGCGTGGGGCACCCTCATGATCTAGCGGACCGAAGATGCGACTGCGCCAGAGCGATTGCTGTACCTGCAGAGCAATTGCTGCTAACGCACGCGGCGTTGCGCTAGGGCTTTCGCCCAGGCGATCGCTGAACGCCACGGCGAGGGCGTACGAGACCGCGTAGCCGAGCTCCGCCGCCATCGACAAAAAACCATGCGTCGGCGACTTGCAGCATGTTCATGGTGATCGAGCGGTACTGTGGCGCAGCCGAACGGGCGGCGAGATCCCGGTGCTTTCCTCGAAGGCTCGGCAGAAGTGGAAGCTCGACAGGCCCGCCTCGCGAGTGAGACATCGGTATCGATGTCCGCGCAAGTGTTCGCCGGTGCGGCGGCATTGCCATCGGCGACAACGCGTCAATGACCGGCTGGATCGCGGTCCAAGAGATCGCAGGGATGCCGTGCCGCACAACGCGCTCGACTGTTGTCTGCGGATTACAGCATCATGTTTCAAGAACCCGGGAATACCCATCGCGAGGTTGAGCCCGGTCGATGAGTGTCATCGTGCGAGAACGCGCCGCTCCAAACACCGCCGATATCCCACTCACCGCTAGAACCGCAGTGATGCCGTGGGGGAGAGCCATGGACGCTGTCGGCCATAAGTGCGACTGCGTCGTGGACATTTCCCGCTGTGGGGAAAAGCTTGTTACGGTAGAACGAATGCCGTCAACGCTTGTGACGTCTCCAGTCGCTTGGCGTTTCGCCGGTCAGTTTCTTGAATGCCGCGGCGAAGGCGGTCTGGGAGGAGTAGCCGAGGGCCGCCGCGATCGAGACGACGGATTCATCGCTATCGCGCAGCATGCTCATGGCCTGCTCAAGCCGGTACTGGCGCAGCCAGGCATGAGGCGAAAGCCCGGTGCTTTCCTTGAAGGCACGGCAGAAATGAAAGCGCGATAGACCGGCATCCGAAGCCAGCGCCGCGAGCGAGACGTCCGAATCGCTGTCCGAGCGCAAGCGGTCGGTGGCACGGAGCAGGACCTTCGGCGAAAGCCCGCCCATTGTTGGCTGGATCGTCGTTGGCGAGCCGGTGTGCGCAGCCAGAAGACGCGTGGCCAGGAGGTCTATTAATTGGTGCCTGAACAGCGTATCCAGCGCCTCATTGCTCTGCAGGACATCCGTCGCGCTCAAGATCAATCGGGACGTAATGGGGTCGTGATGCGCCGTTCGCTCCACGAGGTCGATCGGTGTGGCGGTGTTGGCTTCGTCAGCGACGCGCTTGAGCACTGCGTGAGGAAGATAGAGCTGAACGACATCAACAGGTTTCGGAATATCCCATCGTGAGCTTGATCCTTCCGGAATGATTATCAATACACCAGGCCGAAACGTTCCGATCGCAACCGATCTGCCTGTCCGACGCTCCATGCGCTGCATCGAGCCGTTGTAAGCCATGATGACGTGATGGCTCATAGGCTCGACGACGTCGTGCAATGGCTCATGTTTCCAGTGAGCGATCGCGCTCCCAGAGGGGTCCAAAGCCATGCTGAGTGGTTTGGTGTGAAGCACGCGTGCCATCTCAACATCGGCAGGACGGCGGTCGGAAACCTGCAAATAACGCTGCTGCGCGCCGGAAGCGTCTGACTGGTTTTGTTGGTGCGAATGATCGCGCAAGATTGGCTGGCTCATGAACCTGTCCTAGCTTCGAGGAGCATCGTTGAGCGTTCGGCGCGCGTTCTAAGCGGGTACAGGCCCAGCGTCTTTCTCAAAACTCCCGTGCTTTGCCTGATCCTGCTGTAAGCTGATGCTAGGCGCCCGCGCCGCGATTAAAGTCGCAATCAGCGCGGCGGACGGTGGCGGTTAACTGCTGTCGAAATAGGCAATCGACGCCGGGAGCCGTCGTAAGCGGCAGCGAATGGACAAAATCGCTGACGTTCTCGAGCAGACATCGAGCTTTGTGTCACGAAACTGCCACGACGAAACTGGACGACCGTGCGCTAGCGTCAGATAATGGTTCACGAAATCACGTGCGGGCGCTTGTCAGTCCAACTTCGCTGAGAGAGTTATCCTATGACCCAGGCGAGCGCCTTCGGCCGGAAGCTCGGGCGGTTTTTGCACCTGAAGGATGCGCCGCCCTCGCTGATAACGAGTTCGCTGCGCGGGGTGGAGCTCGCGGTCACCGAAACCCGGGATGACAATCCAGTGCCGGGTCTTTCCGGTTCCTTTACCGCGGAGGATGCTTTCGTCGTCAGCCTCAAACTTCACGATTATCCCGACTGCGAACTCTGGGAAAATGGCAAGTGCGTGATGAAAGCGGATGTTCCCGCGGGAGCGACCTATCTGTACGATCTCAAGCGCGATCCGCGCTACGTGATCGACAAGCCGTTCCACTCCCTGTTTTTCTATTTGCCGCGCTCGGCGCTCGACGCTCTCACTGAGCAGCCCCGCATGCCGCGCGTCGGTCAGCTTGCCTGTGAACTCGGCGTAGGCCATGACGACACGGTCGTCCGTCATATCGGCGCGTCATTGCAACAAGCGCTGCGTCGGCCAGACGAGACGAACCAGCTTTTCATCGATCACATGATGCTCGCGCTCACCGCACACGTCGCCCAGGCCTACGGCGGGCTACGTCCCTGCACTGAACCGAACCGCGGCGGTCTTGCGCCGTGGCAGGTCAAGCGCGTCTGCGAAAGGCTGGAATCCGATCTCGGCGGAAAGCTTTCGTTGCAGGAAATCGCGGCCGAGTTCGATCTTTCGATCAGCCACTTTTCGCGCGCGTTTCGTATCTCCACCGGCCTGCCGCCGCACCAGTGGCTGCTGCGCCAGCGTGTGAAGGCGGCCAAGCAACTGATGACGGTTCGCGACCTGTCGCTGTCGGAAATTGCAATATCGGCCGGGTTCGCCAATCAAAGCCACTTCACGAGGGTGTTTTCGTCTGTGGTCGGCGTCAGCCCGGGAACGTGGCGCCGCGAGGCGCGGGGTGCACTGGAAAGCAAGAAGTGATCGGAGCCCCGGCAGAAGCCTTTTCGCTCAGCGACGCGTTGCCTGCGAGATAGCGTAAGCGGCGCGACGCACCGCAAACGTCTCGTCCAACGGATGACCGATTCCTTCGGCCAGAGTTGCCGGATTGAACATGGGTTCGTCGCAGGCATCATTTTCTTCGACACCAGTGATCACGATCGTTCCCAGCCGTACCGCTTCGCGTCCGTCCTCATCGGGCCATCGGACGGTCACGTCCATGACCGGGTCGCCCGGACGGTCCAGCAGCGCCATCACACTGAACCTCATATCGCGAGCCGCGATCCGGGATTCGAGGTCGTGCAGCAGCTCGGTGGGTTTTGCGTTGGCTGCGGCCCTGCGCCTCGCCGCCTGTTCGCCGACTGGCGTGACCTTGAACTTGATGAACCTTGTCTCGCCTCTTGAATTGGTCGCGGGAAACGCGTGCACGCCCCAATAGGTTGTTGAGGCAAAGCTTACGGCAGGCGGATGCGCGGCGATGTAGCTCGCCTGATGCAGCGTCTCGGGATTGGCAACTGAAAATGTCTCGACCATTTCCAGATCCGGCTTGCCGTCGGGTCCTGGAATACGTGCTCGAAGGAAAGCCAGCATCTGGTCGGGGGTCCTCGCGAAATGAACCGGGGCACTCTGGGTTAAAATATCCGAGCGCTCGCCATCGCTGCCAAGCCGGAAGCTGAATCCGCGCAATAACAGGTAGTTGGTGTCTGGGCCTTCCGCCACCGAGAAGCGCGCCAGGAGGCGCGAAGGCTTGGTGAAGCTACAGGATTTCGTGATCTCCTTCGCCTGGTCCGATGGGGTATAGGTGCCGCGAACGCATCGGCCATTGGCAAAGCTCGCACGTGACTTTGGCGGAAGGCCGGCAACCGTCTTCATGGCGGCGACTATGGATGCGGAGCCGGCAAGGCCGCGGGGGAACTTGGGCAGGACGGGACCTCGTGATCTAGAGTTGGTAAAGTTCTTGGGCAGGACAACTTGGGCGTCTTTCCCGAATCCTTCCCGCCTTGTCTGTTTCTGCGACAAAGCTTGCCGACGGCAGCATCCCTGATGCGTACCGTTCGCAGGACCTCAGTTCGCTTCTGGTCCGGAGCTGACGCGAACGCTGCAGCTGGCGAAGCCCGCCTTGAGGGGAGCGGACGAGCAGCCGCTTACGTTCTGACGCTTAGCAATCGCGGAGCTCTCTCTGGACAGAGAACCTTCAAAAGACGATCGGCCACTCTCACCTAGGGCGTCAGCTCGACCACTGCGTTGGGGCTGCCCAGTCCGGTGCTGCACCACCGCCAATACACCTTCAGAAGCGAATTTTGGCCGAGGCTGATGCTTGGCCCGCCATTTCGGGCCAGGACCACGCATGTAGTGCAGCTCGGGCCGGTAGCTATCGCGTAGGTCCAAAAACAGGTTCTGAAGAATGCTGGCGATGTCGGACACGGTCACAGCCGCCTTCGAGAAAAAAACAGACTTTGCGGACCAGCGCGCAGAAGCCGGTGCGATCACACGAGGACTGACAATGTTTTTCCAGATCATCGTTTCTCTCCATCCGCTTGGATGTCGCCCGATGATTTAGCGGATCAGGTCTGCTGCTGCGCCAGAGCGATTGCCGTACCTACAGAGCGATTGCTGCTAATTCATGCGCCCGGCCAATCGGTCGTGCCTCCGCAGGTTCCGCGAGACCTTCAGGCACACCGTGACCTCGGCCAAGCGGCTCCCGATGAATCTGCTCGATGCCTTGCGAGCGCTCGAACATTTCAAGCGTGCTGCGGGATCATCTCGGGGAGTTCGTACCCGCCTATCTCAAGCTGAAGCATGAGGAGTGGAACGACTACGCACGCCATCTGACCCAATGGGAGCGAGACAACACTCTGGACTGTTGAGTTGCAACAGGTGTTCAGCACTGGCGCGATGGGAAGCCGGCACGCGCCGTATCACACACAGACGATCTGGAGGACCAGGTACCAAACCATTTGCTCGTCAACGAACCATCATTGTCGGTCCAGGGGATCGGTGGCAATTGCGGCAGGTAGGATGCATATGGCATCACTTTCGCAAGCGTCACCCTGCCCGGGTACCGTGCGAGAAAAGCCTTGTTCATTCCGCCGTCGAATCCGCTGTAGATCGGGGCAACTGGCACGTTGTCTTCAAGCAATTGCGCGTACGCGCGCTCGTCGGCGCGCCGCTTTTCCAGCGCCCTTCGCGCGATTTCCGGATTGACGACAAAGGGAGGGCATTTCTCGATCGGATTGAACACGAGAGGGTGCGGCGAATTCGGGGAAGGTTGCGCATCGAACACATAGCGGCGGTTACACACATCCACTTTGGGTTCGAGCTGTGTCGTCTCGAAATGATCGTTGCCGACCTTGAGCATTTCCCAGAAGGGCAGGTTGGGATTGTTTCGATGGCGCGCCAGATTCACCGGTGTCAGGCGGAACGGATAGGCTTGGACCTGGAACGATGTTCGGCCGCCGCGGAATGAGTCACGCGCCAGCGAATAGATCTCGCTGATCTGTTCGTCCGTCATGGCATAGCAACCGCTCGACCAGCAGTCGCCGTGGATCATGAGGAAGCTGCCGTTTCGCTTGTTTGCCCTGTCGAAGCTGTTCGGATAGCCGAGGTTGATCGAGAGATAGAAATTGGAGTTGGGGTTCATCAACTCAGGCGTAACTGTATAAAACCCTTCCGGAGCCTGTCGGTCGCCCTCGTACAATTTCGGCCCGAGATCGCCCGACCACCGGCAGATCGGATAGGTCTTCAGCAATTGGAAACGGCCGGCCGTGTCCTGCTTCCAGACTTCGAGCTCTGCCTCGTCCTTGAAAAGACGCACAAGGATAGGGGAATATTTCGGCATCTTCTTCTGTTCGAGCAGCGCGAGCAGCTCGGCCGGCAATTCCTGCGTCGCCTTGGCGGGCAACGGCTTGCTGCTTTCGCCAAAGCATGTGGCAGGTGCTAAGGCAGCGGCAAAAGCCGCCGCCAGCACAATTGCGTGTCGGACCATGGCGCATATCACTGCTGTACCTCCAGCCCGTCGCGCGCCGCTATTTCTCAAATCCGACGAACATCGTAGCCTCCTCGACCGACTTCCGCTCTGACACCATCGCATTCGCCGGAAAAGTCTCGTCATTCTACCCCCGATGTCGCCGAACCACCGGACGCTGCTTCAGCAGTTCGACGCCGCGCCGGCAAGCACGCGAAGGCGCAACACAAGTCGTTCGATTGCAAGACTATGGATCAATCGGACGACATCGTCTACGGAGTGAACGACCTCGAGGCAATGTGCTCTCCGCAAGCCTCGCCGGTTCGGCAGGCTCGGCTGAACTCGACGAGAGGTGATCGCGCTGGTGCACCGTGCCTCGCCGGTACCTCCGGCAGGCGCCAGGCGATCCATCACGGCGCCTGTACGCTTCAGCGCGCGATGACACATCATGGTTCTGCTGCAAGATGGTCCCCGCTCCGGGCGAAGGCACGCGCTGGCGCGACCACCATTACTACAAGATGGCTGTCTCAGCGCGGTTTTCATCTCGACGAACCGGCGTCGTCGCTAGCGACTAGCGCAGCACGACTTCTTGATCTGTCCAGCGAAGATAATGCCGCGGTGCAGCGCCTAGCTCGCGCTTAAACATGGCGGCGAATGCGCTCGGGCTGTCATAGCCCACGTCCAGCGCTACGCATGTGACGGGTTCGCCTGCGCCCAGGCGTGCCAAAGCTTCCAGGAGCCGCACGCGTTGTCGCCACACTGAAAAGCTCTGACCGGTCTCGCGGCGGAACAGCCTCGTCAGCGTTCGCCGGCTGAGGCTGCATTTGTCTGCCCAGTCGTCGAGCGTGAGGTCCGAGGAGGGGTCGCCAAGCACTGCCTTGCAGATCGTTGCAAGGCGGGGGTCCGGTGGCACCTGCACGTGAAGCGTCACCTCCGGCATGTGTGAGATCTCGGCGAGCAGGAGTTCGAGAAGCTTGCCGTCGCGTCCGTCCTGGTCGTAGGTCTGCGGCATCCGCACCGCCTCGTCCATCAGGGCTTCGACGAGCGAGGATGCACGAATCAGGCGGCACGTCTCCGACGTTCCTCGTCCGCGATCAGGCGTGACATAGATCGTCTGGGCCTCGACTTCACCCCAGGCGCGCGACTGATGTACAACGCCAGCCGGAATCCATAATCCATGCCCGGGTGGAACCACGAAATGACCGCGCTCGGTCATCATCGCCGTGACGCCGGTGATCTGCAGGATGAACTGGTCGCGCCGATGCGCGTGCCGCGTGCTGGTGCTCTCGTTCGGATAAGTTGCGGTCATCGCGGCGACCGGCCGCGCGATCGTCTGAAGTTGTCCGGCATAGTGGGCGGCCGCTGCGGGGCCCTCCTGTTTGCTGCAGGTGCGCAATTCGCCAGTCACATCTCGCCGCGTAACGACTTTCACGTGTCGTGAACTCCCGATCCAAGTCCTTTTCTGCAAGGCTCTTATGCATCTTCCGGGCCAGATATGGCCCGATCGCGATGGTTCTTGTCCCCGATCAGGTAGCGCGGGACAGGGCGTTTGGCAACAATGCTCGCGCCAGTCAGATTCGTCAAACCCGAATACGGCGTCTGGCAAGGTCCTTCTCACGCCGATATGCGACACGGAGAGCTCGATGAACAGACGCGAATTCACCCAGGCCATGCTGGCCGCCGGCGCCGCTATCCCCTTCGGCATCACGCGCGCGGCCGGCCAGACCCGCGGTGGAACGCTCAACACCATCATCCAGCCCGAGCCGCCGCTGCTGGTCACCGCCTTCAACCAGCAGCAGCCGACGCTGACGCTCGGCGGCAAGATCTACGAGAGCCTTCTCAAATATGGCGCTGACCTCAAGCCGATGCCGGGGATGGCGCAGTCCTGGGAGATTTCGCCGGACGGGCTGACCTATACGTTCAAGCTGTTTCCCAACATCACCTTCCACGACGGCAAGCCGATGACGTCCGAGGACGTCGTGTTCAGCTGCATGAAGGTGTTGACCGAGACGCATCCGCGCGCGCGGCAGAACTTTGCGCGCGTCGCTTCGGCCGAGGCGCCAGATCCGCTCACCGTCGTGTTCAAGCTGAAGCAGCCCTTCGCGCCGTTCCTCGGCTGCTTTGACTGCACCTCGGCGCCGATCGTGCCAAAGCACATCTATGAAGGCACCGACTACCGCAAGAACCCGCTGAACGACAAGGCGATCGGCACCGGCCCATTCAAGCTGAAGGAATGGGTGCGCGGCTCGCATGTCCATCTGGTGCGCCATGAAGGATACTATCTGAAGGACCAGCCGCACCTGGATGAGATCATCTACCGCATCATCCCGGATTCGGCATCGCGCGCGCTGGCGCTGGAGAACGGCACGGTGCAACTCGCGCAATGGACCGACGTCGAGTTCTTCGACGTGCAGCGCTTCAAGGCGCAGAAAAACCTCGAAGTCACCACCAAGGGCTATGAGTATTTCGCGCCGCACCAGTGGCTCGAGATGAACAACCGTATCGCGCCGATGAACGACAAGCGCTTCCGGCAGGCGGTGATGCACCTGATCGACCGCGATGCGCTCGCCAAGCGGGTCTATTTCGGCAGCGCCAAGGTCGCGACCGGCCCGATCTCGTCCAAGACGAAATTCTACGACGGCAAGGTCAAGCGCTACGACTATTCGATCGACAAGGCCAAGGCGCTGCTCGACGAGATGGGGCTGAAGCCCGACACCAACGGCAAGCGCGCTGAGATCAAATACATCGTGCCGCCTTACGGCGAATCCTATCAGCGCGCCGGCGAGTTCTTCCGCCAGAGTTTTGCCCGCGTCGGCATCGATCTCGTCCTCGTCGGCACCGACATGGCCGGCTGGGCCGAGAAGGTCGGCAACTGGGACTATGAGATGACCCAAAACCTGCTCTACCAGCTCGGCGATCCCGCGCTCGGCGTCTCCCGCACTTACGTGTCGTCGAACATCAAGAAAGGCATCCTGTTCTCGAATACCGAAGGCTATTCCAACCCTGAGGTCGACAGACTGTTCGACGAGGCCGCCGTCACGCTCGACGAGGCCAAGCGACAGGAGCTTTATTCCAAGGTGCAGCAGATCCTGATCGAGGACGTGCCGGTCGCCTGGACGCTGGAGCTCGAATATCCCATCATCTACGACAAGGCGTTCAAGAACATCGTGTCGACCGGCATCGGCTCGCACGAAACCTTCGGGTCGGTCTACAAATCGTGATCCGTCTCGGCAGCGCGGCGACGATCGGGCTGATGGCACTGAGCCGGATTGCCCAGCTCGTCGCCGTCATCCTCGTCATCGCCACTTTCAACTTCGTGCTGGTGCGGGCCGCCCCTGGCGATCCCGCCCAGGTCATGGCCGGCCAATCCGGCGCGTCCGATCCGAAGTTGCTGGAAGATCTGCGCAAGGAATATGGGCTCGACAAGCCCTACGCCGTGCAGCTCGCAAGCTATCTCGGCCGCGTCGTCAGGCTCGACCTCGGCTATTCCTACCGCCAGCGCCGCGCGGTGGTCGATCTCATCCTGGAACGGCTGCCGGCGACGCTGCTGTTGACGGTGACGGCCTTCTGCCTCGCGCTGCTGATCGGCACGACCCTTGGCGCGCTCGCGGGGCTGGCGGCGGGCAGCGTGCTCGATACGGTCTTCACCGTGCTGTCGCTGGTGCTTTATGCGACGCCGGTGTTCTGGCTGGGGCTGATGCTGGTGCTGGTCTTCTCCGTGACACTCGGCTGGCTGCCGCCGTTCGGTTACGAGACCATCAACGTCAAGCTCTCGCCGCTGGAGCATGCGCTCGACATCGCCAAGCACATGATCATGCCGGTGACCTCGCTGGCGGCGATCTATCTCGCGATCTATGCCCGGCTGATGCGGTCCTCGATCATCGAGGTCGCCCAGCAGGACTTCATCAAGACCGCGCGCGCCAAGGGCCTCTCCGGGCCCAGCATTGTGGTCGGCCACATGCTGCGCAACGCGCTGGTGCCCGTCGTCACCGTGGCCGGCATGCAGGCCGGCGCGCTGGTCGGCGGCGCCGTGGTCATCGAGACGGTGTTCGCCTGGCCGGGCCTCGGCCGGCTGACCTTCGATGCGCTGCTCCAGCGTGATTATCCCGTGCTGCTCGGCATTTTTCTCATTCTGTCGATCGTGGTCATCGTGCTCAATCTGCTGACCGACCTGATCTACAGGCTGATCGATCCCCGCATGACGACAGGAGCTGCGTGATGGATGCGGTTCGCGCCTTCCTGCGTCATCCTAGCGGCATGGTCGGCCTCGTCGTGCTGCTTGTCGTGGTCGTCATCGCGCTCATCGCGCCCACCGTCTTTCCGGTCTCGCCCTGGGAAATGGTCAGCGCGCCGTTCACGCCGCCCGGCGAGGACGGCCTGCTGCTCGGCGGCGACACGCTCGGCCGCGACGTTGCGGCCGGCGTCGCCTATGGTGCCCGCGTGTCGCTCGTCATCGGCATCGCCTCGGCCATGGCGGCTATGGTGATCGGCGTTACGATCGGCGCAATTTCCGGCTATTTCGGCGGCAAGGTCGATCTCGTGCTGATGCGGGTGACCGAGCTGTTCCAGACCATCCCCGCTTTCGTGCTTGCGATCCTCTTGGTCGCGACCTTCAACCCGTCGCTGCTGACGATCATCCTGACCATCGGCGCCGTGAGCTGGCCGCCGCTGGCGCGCCTCACCCGCGCCGAGTTCCTGCGCCTGCGCAATCGTGAATTCGTCGAAGCCGCGCTGTGCCAGGGCGAGGGCACCTTGCAGATCGTGCTCGGCCATATCCTGCCCAATGCGATTTCGCCGATCCTGGTCGTGACCTCCCTGACGGTCGCCACCGCCATCCTGCTCGAAAGCGCGTTGTCCTTCATGGGCCTCGGCGATCCCAATCTGATGTCCTGGGGTTTCATGATCGGAGCCGGCCGCACCGTCATCCGGAATGCCTGGTGGATGAGCGTGTTTCCGGGGCTCGCGATCCTCATCACCGTGCTTGCCATCAACCTGTTCGGCGAAGGTCTCTCCGATGTGCTCAATCCGCGTGTATCGAGGCGTCGGTCATGAGCGAGGCCGTGCAAGCCAAGGCACCCGTTCTGTCGGTAGAGGGGCTCTCGATCGCGCTGCCCGAAGGCGGCGATCGCCCGTTCGCGGTCGAGAACGTCTCCTTCGAGGTCAAGCCCAACGAGGTTGTCTGTCTCGTCGGCGAGTCCGGCTCGGGCAAGTCGATGATCGCCCATGCGGTGCTGTCGCTGCTGCCGAAGAGCGTCAATATTGCCGCGGGCGCCGTGACTGTCGCAGGACAAGATCCGGCAAAGCTCGACCGGCAGGCGCTGCGCCGCCTGCGCGGCGGCGAAGCCGCGATGATCTTTCAGGAGCCGTTGTCCTCGCTGAACCCGCTCAAGCGGGTTGGCAGGCAGATCGAGGAGATGATCCTCACCCATCAGAAGCCAATGCCGTCGGCAATTGAGGTGCACGAACGCGTGCAGCAGCTCCTGACGCAGGTCGGCCTGCCAAATCCAAAGCTGCTTGAGAAGAGCTATCCATTCGAGCTGTCCGGCGGCCAGCGCCAGCGCGTCATGATCGCGATGGCGATGGCCAACCGTCCGGCGCTCCTGGTCGCTGACGAGCCGACCACAGCGCTCGACGTCACCACCCAGCGTCAGATCCTGCGCCTGATCGACGATCTCCGGCGCGACCGCGGCATGGGCGTGCTGTTGATCACCCATGATTTTGGCGTCGTTGCCGATGTCGCCGACCGCGTCGTGGTGCTTCGTCACGGCAAGGTGGTGGAGCAGGGGACGGTCGAGGAAGTCCTGCGCAGTCCTAAGGCTGACTACACCCGCGAGTTGATCGATGCCGTGCCGAAGGCGCGGCTCGACGAGATCCGCCGCACCGCGGTCCATCCTACACCGCTGCTCGAAGTCATCGGTCTTGAGAAGACATTCCGGGTCAAGCGCGGCCTGTTGCAGCCGCCGCGCGAGGTCGTCGCAGCCGACGGCATCTCGCTGACCTTGTACGAGGGCGAGACGCTCGCCGTCGTCGGCGAATCCGGGTCCGGCAAGTCGACGCTCGGGCGCATGATCGTGCGTCTGACCGAGCCGGATGGCGGTGCCATCCGCTTCAACGGCCAGGATCTGCGCCAGCTCCGCGGCGAGGCGCTCCGCCAGGCGCGAAAACAGCTCCAGATCGTGTTCCAGGATCCGTTTGCGAGCCTCGATCCGCGCCAGAAGGTCGGCGATGCCATTGCGCGCGGACCAATGGCCTTTGGCACGTCGCGCACGGAAGCGATGGAGCAGGCGAGAAAGCTGCTGGTGCGAGTTGGCCTCAACGCCGTCGCCGCCGATCGTTATCCCCACGAATTCTCTGGGGGCCAGCGCCAGCGCATCTGTATTGCGCGCGCACTGGCACTCAAGCCGCGCGTGCTCATCGCCGACGAAGCCGTGTCGGCGCTTGACGTTTCCGTCCAGGCTCAGGTGCTGGCGCTGCTTGCCGAGCTCCGGCAGGAGATGAAGCTCGCCATGATCTTCATCACCCACGACCTGCGGATCGCCGCCGAGATCGCCGACCGCGTCATCGTGCTCCAGAAAGGGCGCATCGTTGAAGAGGGCGCGACCGCGGACGTTTTCACGGCCCCTCAAGCCGCCTACACACGCGAGCTGCTCGATGCGATCCCGGGCCGCGATTTCTTCGACCAGCCGGGCTTTGCCAGCGTGACCGGCACACTAGCGACAGCAAGGATGAGTTCATGACCGACAGCCGTCCCCTTCCAGCCGGCGCGCGCGAGCGCATCGAGGCCGCTGTGGATGCCGCCTTCGACGAGCAGATCGACACCACGATCGCGTTCACGGCGATCCCGAGCACGCGCGCGGCGGAGGCGCCCTGTCAGGACATGTTCGCAAAGCTGTTGCGCGATCGCGGCTACGAGGTCGATGATTGGGTCATCAACCAGGACGATCTGAAGGCGCTGCCGGGCTACGGGCCGGTCGAGACCGACTTCTCGCGTGCCCGCTCCGTTGTCGGCACCTTCCGGCCGGCCAGGGAAGAGGGCCGCTCACTGATCCTTCAGGGCCATTGCGACGTCGTGCCGGCAGGTCCGCTCGACATGTGGGAGCGGCCACCGTTTCAGCCGGTGGTCGAGAACGGTTGGCTCTATGGTCGCGGCGCCGGCGACATGAAGTCCGGTACAATCTCGGCGCTCTACGCGCTCGATGCGATCAAGGCCGCGGGCTACAGGCCCAAGGGCCGCATCCACCTGCAATCGGTGATCGAGGAGGAGAGCACCGGACTCGGCGCGCTCTCCACACTTCAGCGCGGCTATCGTGCCGATGTCTGCATCCTGCCCGAACCGACCGACGAGAAGCTGATGCGTGCCCAGGTCGGCGTGATCTGGTTCCGCCTGAAAGTGCGCGGGATACCAGTCCATGTCGCACGCGCCGGCACCGGCTCAAATGCGATCAAGGCTGCAATCCACCTGATCCAGAAGCTCGAAGGTCTCGAGGCCGAATGGAACGAGCGCGCGAAGACGCACCCCTCGTTCAAATCGGTCGAGCATCCGCTCAACTTCAATCCTGGAATCATCAAGGGCGGTGACTGGGCCTCCAGTGTGCCCGCCTGGTGCGATGTCGATTGCCGCATTGGTGTGCTGCCCGGCTGGAAGATCGCCGACGCCCAGGCCGAGATCGTGGATTTCGTCGCCAAGGCGGCGCGCTCGCATCCATTCCTCGCCAACAATCCGCCGGAGATCGTCTGGTCCGGCTTCCTGTCGCCGGGCTACGAGGCGACGGAGATTCAGGAAAGCGAGGCGGTTCTCGCTCCGGTCTACGAGCATGTGTTCGGCCGCAAGCTGACCAGCTTCTCGTCAACCGCACTGACCGATGCGCGCTTCTATGGTCTCGATTTTGGCGTGCCTGCGTTTTGCTTCGGCGCCACGATGGAAGGCGCGCACGGCTTCAACGAGCGCGTCGATCTCGCCTCGGTCAAGCGCGTCACCAAGGCGCTTGCGCTGTTCACCGCGAGCTGGTGCGGCATCGAGGCCAATTAGCCGAAAGAAGGAAACTCACCGCAAAAAGGGAGGTTCGCGAATGGGCAGCCAGGGTGCAGGCGGCAAGCCGCCGGTCAAGACGCAAGAGGATCTGCGCGCGCATTTCGGGCAGCTCAGCCCGCTCGCCGAGAAGAAGGTTCTCAGCCATCTCGACAGGTTCTGTCGCGACTTCATCGCGCTTTCCCCGTTCCTCGTCCTTGCCACCAGCGATGGCAACGGTCATGCCGATGCAAGCCCGCGCGGCGACGCGCCGGGCTTCGTCGCCGTGCTCGACGACAAGACGCTGCTGATCCCGGACCGGCGTGGCAACAACCGCGTCGACACCTTCGGCAATATCATCGCTTCCCCTGGCATCGGCCTGATCTTCCTGGTGCCGGGGATCAACGAGACCCTGCGCGTCAATGGCCGCGCCGAGATCTCGCAGGATGCCGAGCTGTTGACGCCGCTCGCGGTGCAGAACGTGGTCCCAATTATCGGGCTGAAGATCCATGTCGAGGAGACCTATTTTCATTGTGGCAAGGCGCTGATGCGCTCGAAGCTCTGGAATCCGGCTGCTCAGGTCGAGCGCAACAGTTTCCCGACGCTCGGCCGGATCATCGCCGAGCAGACTGTCGCCATCGCGGTCGAAGAGGCCGAGAAGACGATGGAAGAAGGATACCGTACGAGGCTCTACTGAGAATGACCAATCTGATCTAGCGGTCCGCCCTGCAGAAGGTTTCGACGATACGCTACATGCTCGCAGCCTGGCGCCCGTGAAATGTCTGCGAGGTAGGTAGCGAGCGGCAGCACTGAGCGCACAGACGCGACGAATCCGAACGGAAGCGGCATCGTCACGCTGCGAGGAAGAACCCAATGGCCGATGCCACGCTGTTGCCGCCGGCGCGCATGCCCGGAATGGCAACGAGCACCGCCCCGACGAGCAGGATGAGAACTGCAATGAGTTGCCGCCAGGACGGCACGCGCCGTGCGAAAAGCAATCCCAGCAGAATGGTGAAGATCGGCAGCGAGCCGTTGGCGAACGCTCCCCCGTATGCTGCCGACGCCCCCTTCAATCCAAAGTACATCAAAATGCTGTATACTACGCCGGGCCCACAAATTGACATCGACAGGATTGCGTGCAGCGGCAGGTGGCGCGGCCACCAGGCCTTGGCGAACGGAAGAACCAGGGCGCCGGTGACCAGGAACCGAAGCGCGGTCAAATCGAAGGGTGTCAGGCCGGATTGCATGCCGGCCCTCGAGAAGACGAGAAAGCCGGACCAGATGCAGAACACGCCGGCTGCGCTCAGGAGTCCGAAAATCCGCTCGTTCGATTTGGCTACAGGTGTCAAGCCCGTGTCCGATTGCTGGAGATATCTTGGCGCAGTTAAAACACCCGCGAGTTTCAAGATGCTCTCCGCAAGATGGCCCTCAAAGGTGACGCCATGGTGAGCGATCCCAGGGAGTTTTTCTAGCCGAGAGTTCCGCAAAGCCGCTGTAATCGGATCTCTGGGGTGCGGCCACGCTGTGCGATGACGAAATCAACGCGAGGAACACTTCCGGCAGCGCTCCGTTAGCGCAGCAAACGCCGGGAGTTGTCCATGACCAATTATCCAAAGCCGCCTTATCCTGCGCAGCAGCAGCCGATGCCGGGCTCGACGCGGGCCATGCGGCCGCGCCCGGATCATGGCGAGGAGAGTTACAAGGGCTCCGGCCGTCTTGCCGGAAAGAAGGCCATCATCACGGGCGGCGACAGCGGCATCGGCCGCGCGGTCGCGATTGCCTATGCGCGTGAAGGCGCGGATATCGTCATCTCCTATCTGAACGAGGACGAGGATGCGGCCGAGGTCAAGGCGCTGGTCGAGCGGGAGGGACGCAAGGCCGTCCTGATCCCGGGCGATATCAGCAATCCCGAGCATTGCCGCGCCATCGTGCTTCGCACTGTCGAGGAGCTCGGCGGCATCGACATCCTCGTCAACAACGCCGCCCATCAGGCGACGTTCAAGGACATCGCCGATATCAGCGACGAGGAATGGCAGCGGACGTTCGAGACCAACATCCACGCCATGTTCTATCTGGCCAAGGCCGCCGTCCCCCACATGCGGCCGGGCTCCGCGATCATCAACACGGCCTCGGTGAATTCCGACATGCCGAACCCGAGCCTGCTGGCCTACGCCACGACCAAGGGCGCCATCCAGAATTTCACCGGCGGGCTTGCGCAGATGCTGGCCGAGAAGGGCATCCGGGTCAATGCGGTGGCCCCGGGGCCGATCTGGACGCCGTTGATTCCCTCGACCATGTCGGAGGACAGGGTCAAGAACTTCGGCAAGCAGGTGCCGATGCAGCGCGCCGGCCAACCGGCCGAGCTCGCGACGGCCTATGTCATGCTGGCCGATCCGCTGTCGAGCTACACGTCGGGGGCGACGTTGCCCGTCACCGGCGGCAAGCCGTTCATTTGACCTGATGGATCTGTTCGCGGCGGAGATGAGCCGTCGCCATGCAGGGACGATGGCGCGCCGTGGGCGCCGCCATCGTCTTGATCAGTCTGCGGCAATCACGCGGCGTCGGACGCCTTGGCGTTGACGCCCTTCCGCAGGGCCACCGTATTCAGCTTGGTGTTGGCGGCCTTCTCTTCGTTCAGATTGGTGGTGAGGAAGCGCACGATGTCGTCGTGGCCGAGCTCTTCCGCCCAGGCGATCAGCGTGCCGTATCGGCACATTTCATAGTGCTCGACAGCCTGTGCGTTGGCGACGATCGCGGCGTCCAGCACGGCCTTGTCCTCGATCTCGCCGGCGGTCTCGTCGGCTTCCTTGATCAGGCCGTCGATGGCCGGGCAATGCGTGCCGCTCGGCTCCTTGCCGAGCTTGGCGAAGACCTTGTCGAGGCGCTCGACCTGCTTGTTGGTCTCTTCCAGATGCGCCTTCAGCCCGGCGACGAGATCCCTGTTGGTGGCCTTGTCGATCATCTTCGGCAGCGCCTTCAGGATCTGCTGTTCCGCGTAATAGATGTCCTGCAGCCCGTGCAGCAGCAGGTCTTCCATCGACTGGATGTCCTTGGTGAAGAATCCCATAAAAGACGTCTCCTTTTCACAATGATGGCAGTGGAACGCGGAGCGGCCGCCGCTGTTCCATTTTCGTAGGCAGATCGGGAGAGCCGAATGAACGATGGAGTGGATCATTTTGCGGGCCTGCTCGGACGTGCGGCGATGGAGGTGTGGGGCGACATGCCTCGCGACATCCAGGAGGCGCTGTTCGAGACCGCGATGAAGGGCCGCGACACCGAGCGTGAGGAGTTGGCGCGACTGCTGCATGAGCGGCATCCGCGCACGCTGCATCCGGTCCGGCCAGGCTGACGCAGCGGGTCGGGAACCATCATGCGATCTCCTGATTGGTGAATCGGGTGGCGCCACACGGGCTCCGATGAGGACCGCGCGGGGCGCATCGCCCGAGCCTGTCAATTTGTGAGTCGACCGACGTGACTGAGATGAATATCGGCAAATGGTACGACCCGATTTCTGAGCGGTGGATCGTGCCTCGCCCACACCACACCATCGCCGCGTTCGATCAGTCGAGCGCCGAGAAGGTGTCGGAAGCGAATAAGAGAGAAGAGACGCAGCGGATCTGGAATCTGCTGGTCGATTGCTGCGCACGTGGATGATGCAGCGGCGGCGCCAAAACGAGCGCTATGACGATCTCGACGACGCTCGGGAGTGTCAACAGCCCTGAGGCTGGCTTTGCGCGGGGCAGGTCAGCGTTCCCGTCAACTCTGATCTCGACGACGTCCGCAGCGGATCGGTATATTACCACCCATGCCGACGCCGCCGGAACAAGGATCAGAGATGGACGATACGATTGGCTTCCCCGACCCCGGTCTTGACCTGTCGGATGGCTTCAAGCCGCACACCTCGCATTGGGGCGTGTTCTCCGCGCGTCAGGGCGCGGCCGGGCTGGAGGTCAGAGCCTATGCGGGCGATCCCGATCCGAACGGCATCATCGACAATTTTCCCGGCGCGCTCCGCCACCAGGCGCGCATCGCCCAGCCGGCCATCCGCCGCGGCTGGCTCGAGCGCGGGCCGGGCCCCGACGATCGCCGCGGCCGCGACGAGTTCGTCTCCGTCAGCTGGGAGAAGGCGCTGGATCTCCTCGGCGACGAGCTTGGCCGCATTCGCGACACCCGCGGACCCGGCGCCGTGTTCGGCGGCTCCTATGGCTGGTCGAGTGCCGGGCGCTTCCATCACGCCCAGAGCCAGGTGCATCGCTTCCTCAACATCGCGATGGGCGGCTATGTGCGCTCGGTCAACACCTATTCGTCCGGTGCGTCCTCGGTGCTGCTGCCGCAGATCCTGGCAGGCTACGAGGACATCACCAAGCGCAACGTCACCTGGGAGCAGATTGCGGCAGAGACGGACATCGTGCTGGCGTTCGGCGGCATGGCGCTGAAGAACTCCATGGTGGCGGGCGGCTCGATCAGCAAGCATGTCGAGCGCGGCGCCATGGCCGCGGCGCGGGCGCGCGGTTGCGAGTTCATCCTGGTCAGCCCGCTGCGCGACGATCTGCCGGTCGAGGCCGGCGCCGAATGGATGAGTTGCGTGCCCGGCACCGACACCGCCTTGATGCTCGGCATCGTCCATACGCTGGTGAGCGAGAAGCTGCACGACCAGGCCTTTCTCGATCGCTACACCGAGGGCTGGCCGATCTTCCTGCGTTATCTGACCGGCGAGAGCGACGGGCAAGCCAAGCACGCCGAATGGGCCGCCGCGATCTGCGGCGTCAGTGCGGATGCGATCCGCAAGCTGGCGCGGCGCCTCGCCGGAAAGCGCGCGCTCATCACCGTCTCCCATTCACTGCAGCGCGCCGAGCATGGCGAGCAGCCGGTGTGGATGGGCATGGTGCTGGCGGCGGCCCTCGGCCAGATCGGCCTTCCCGGCGGCGGCTATGCCTATTCGCTGGGTGCGATCGGCTATTACGGCCGCCGCGTCAACGACGTGCCGGGGCCGACGCTGGGGCAGGGCCGCAACGGCGTTGCCGATTTCATTCCGGTGGCGCGCATCGCCGACATGCTGCTCAATCCCGGCACCACGTATCGCTACAACGGCGAGACGCGCACCTATCCTGACATTCGTCTGGTCTACTGGGCCGGCGGCAATCCCTTCCATCACCATCAGGACATCAACCGCCTGCGCAAGGCCTTCGCGAAGCTGGATACGCTGGTCGTGCACGAGCTCGCCTGGACCGCCACCGCCCGCCACGCCGACATCGTGCTGCCCGCGACGATGACGCTGGAGCGCGAGGATATCGGCTATTCCACCAACGATCCCCTGATGGTCGCGATGCACCGGATCGCCGAGCCGTTCGGGCTCGCGCGTGACGATTACGACATCTTCGCCGATCTCGCCGAACGCCTCGGGGCGCGCGAGCCCTTCACCGAAGGGCGCACGTCGCGGCAATGGCTGGAGCATCTCTACGAGCCGACCCGCGCCTCGCTTGCCAAGCGCGGCCTCGAAGCGCCGAGCTTCGAAGAATTCTGGGCGCGCGGCAGCCTGATCGTGCCGCAGCAGCCCGACGACGGCGGCCGGCTACGCCGCTTTCGCGAGGATCCCATCAATCACGCTTTGCCGACGCCGAGCGGACGCATCGAGATCTACTCGGCCAAGATCGCGGGGCACGGTGATGCGGATTGTCCCGGACATCCGGTCTGGCTCGACAAGACCGATGTTCCCAAGCCGGGGGCACCGTGCTTCCTCGTCGCCAACCAGCCGGTGACGCGCCTGCACAGCCAGCTTGATTTCGGCGGTCATTCGCTCGGCTCAAAGCATCGCGGCCGTGAGGTCGCGCGCATGAACCCGGTCGATGCACAGGCGCGCGGCATCAAGGACGGCGACATCATCCGCCTGTTCAACGAGCGCGGCGCGTGCCTCGCCGCGGTCCGCATCACCGACGGCATCGTATCAGGCGTGGTTCAGCTTCCGACCGGCGCGTGGTACGATCCGATGGATCCCGAAGACGAGGCGCCGCTCTGCGTTCACGGCAATCCGAATGTGCTGACCCGCGACGTCGGCACCTCGTCCCTGGCGCAGGGCTGCACCGGCCAGTTGACGGCCGTCGAGGTGGAGAAGTTCACCGGCAATCTGCCGCCGATCCGCGCGTTCGATCCGGTTTAGGCAAGCAAGGAGAACGGAGATGATCCGCAAGGCAACAGCAGTCTGGAAGGGCACTGGTCGCGATGGCACGGGCCATCTGTCGAGCGAATCCGGCGTGCTTGCCAGCACGCCCTATTCGTTCAAGACCCGCTTCGAGAACGAGAAGGGCACCAATCCCGAAGAGTTGATCGCCGCAGCCCATGCCGGCTGTTTCACCATGGCGCTCGCCTTCGGCCTGCAGATGGCGGGTTTCACGCCCGACGAACTCTCGACCGAAGCCGCCGTCACGCTCGAGCCCGAGGGCAAGGGTTTCAAGATCAGCAAATCCGCCCTGACCCTGCGGGCGAAGGTGCCTAATCTCGACGATGCCGGCTTCGCCCGGTTCGCCGGCGAGGCCGAGAAGAACTGCCCGGTGTCCAAGGTGCTCAACGCCGCCATCACGCTCGACGCCAAGCTGGTCTAGGGCGAGCGCCTGCTTCTGGTCCATCCGGTCCAGACGACCCGGTGGGCGTCAAGGCGCGGCTTTCGGCCGGGCGGCCGAAAGCCTATATGATGCGAACGCTTGAGTGATCATTGGGAGCACATCACATGACGACGGAACGCGCAGTTTTGGCCGGCGGCTGCTTCTGGGGCATGCAGGATCTGATCCGCAAGCAGCCGGGCGTGATCTCCACCCGCGTCGGTTACACCGGTGGGCATGTCAGGAACGCCACCTACCGCAATCACGAAGGTCATGCCGAAGCGATCGAGATCGTGTTCGATCCGGCCAGGACCAGCTTCCGGACCATGCTGGAGTTCTTCTTCCAGATCCATGATCCGACCACGCTCAACCGCCAGGGCAACGATATCGGCACGAGCTACCGGTCGGCGATCTTCTACACCAGCGAGGAGCAGAAGCGGATTGCCGAAGACACCATCGCCGACGTCGAGGCCTCCGGCCTGTGGCCCGGCAAGGTGGTGACCGAGGTCGCGCCCGCGCGCGAGTTCTGGGAAGCCGAGCCCGAGCATCAGGATTATCTCGAACGTTATCCTGACGGCTACACCTGCCACTTCATCCGGCCGGGCTGGAAGCTGCCGCGGCGCGCTGCGGCAGTCGGAGGCTAGAGCCTGAAGAAGGTGGCTCGCCGGCTGTGGCGGTCCACCTCCTCATCGGTCAAAGCCGACGCGAGTCCGCTCACGCATCGACATGCAAGGTCCGGCGCTGCTCCGCGGTGACGATCCCCGCCGTCAACGTGACGAGACCCATCAAGGCGGCGAGCAGCCAGAATGCCAGCGGCAGTCCGCCGAGCTGTGCGACGAAGCCGACGCCGGCAGGGCCCAGCAGGACGCCTGCATAGCCGGCCGTCGTGATCGCCGCGACCGCAAGTCCCGTGGGCATCACCTTTTGTTGCGCCGCCCGGCGGAATAGCACGGGCACGAGGTTCGAGGCGCCGAGCCCGATCAGCAGGAATCCGGCGATGGCGACCGCTGCCACGGGCGCGGTGAGCAGCACCACGAAGCCGGCGATCGCGATGAGGCTGCCCCACAGTAACGTCGTGCGGTCTCCGATGCGTGCAACGACCGCGTCGCCGCTGAGCCGGCCGATCGTCATCGCGATCGAGAACACGATGTAGCCGATGCCGCCTTGGGCCTCGCTGACGAGCCCGGCGCCGATCACGAGCAGCGCGCCCCAATCGAGCATCGCGCCTTCGACCAGGAAGGTGATGGCGCCGAGCAGCGCCAGCAGCAGCACCGATCCATGCGGCAGCACGAACAATGGGCCTTCCTGCACCTGCACCGATCGAAGCAGGCGCGGCCAGGTCACGAGCATCGCGATCAGCATCAGCACGGAGCAGATCAACGTCGAGGCGAGCGCGCCGAGCTGCAGAGAGAGCAGCGCCGTCATCAGCGCGGAACCGGCGAAGCCGCCGATGCTGAACAGGGCGTGGAAGCCGGACATCAGCGGGCGTCGCGCGGCGCGCTCCACTTCCACGGCGTGGATATTCATGGCGACGTCAATGGAGCCGAGTGCGGCCCCGAAGACGAACAGCGCCAGCGCGAGCGTCGCGGGCGACGCCGCGATGGCCAGCAATGGCAGCACCAACGTGAGACCAAGTCCGCCCGCGATGATAATCGGTTTGCTGCCGTAGCGCGCGCTGAGCACGCCGGTCAGCAGCATCGCGATCACTGAGCCGATGCCGAGGCTGAGCAGCAGCAGCCCGAGAACGCCGTCATCGACCGCGAGCCGCGCCTTCGCGAACGGCACCAGCGGCGCCCAGCACGCGATGCCGAAGCCCGCAACGAGGAAGGCAAGCCGGGTGGCGAGGCGGGTCGCCGGCCGGTCGGCAGAAGACATGGGAACTCCGGGGAAGCAGGGGAGGAGACGGTCGACAGGCCCGAGGATTGCCGCGGCTTTATGGCAGAGCCCTGCTCGAATGGTCGTGGCAGGCGCTCAACGGCTGCATGCCTCGACCTAGCCCCCGAGGATCCGCCGGCACGCCTCGACGAACACCTCTGCGCCCGTCACGATATCGGCATCCGCCGTGTTCTCGGTCCAGTGATGGCTGATGCCGCCGATCGACGGCACGAACAGCATGCCGGCGGGCATGACGGTCGCCAGCATCTGCGCATCGTGGCCGGCGCCGCTCGGCATGCGGATGGAACGGCCGCCGGCGACGGCCTTGCTCGCGGCCTCGATCGCGTCCTGAAAGCCCGCGTTCATCATCGCGGGTGCGCCGGTGCGCAGCTTCGTCACCGTGACGGTGCAGGGACCATTTGCGCTGGCTTCGTCCGCCATGGTCCGCAGCAGTTGCTCCAGCCGCGCGATGACAAACGGGTCGTCGTCGCGGATCTGGAACAACATCTCCGCGCCACCGGGAATGATGCTCGGTGCGCCCGGATCGAGCGTGATGCGGCCGGTGGTCCAGACCGTGCGCGGGCCGCAGGCGGCGGGGAAACGCTCGTCGATCGCCACGCAGAACCTGGCCAGCGCCAGGCCCGCATCCTTGCGCACCGCCATGCGCGTGGTGCCGGCATGATTCTGCTCGCCTACGAAGTTGATCTGGTACTGCCAGATGCCGACGATGGATGTCACGACGCCGATCGCCAGGCGACCGCTTTCGAGCGTGTCGCCCTGCTCGATGTGCGCCTCGAGATAACCGACGTGCCGTCCCGGCTCGGCGGTGATGCGCGGGCGCCCCGCCAGCCCCATGTCGGCAAGGGCATCGCGCATGCTGCGGCCGCTGGTGCGGTCGCGCGCGGCGTCGATGTCGGCCTCGGTCACCTGTCCGACATAGGAGCGCGAGCCGAGGAAATGACCGAAATGTCCCTCCTCGTCGCACCAGGCGGCGACCTCGACCGCGCCGTTCACCGAAGCGTCGGCATTGAGCACGCGCGCCGCCTCCAGCGCATAGACGACGCCGAGCGGGCCGTCGAGCCAGCCGGCATAGTTCTGGCTTTCCAGGTGCGAGCCCGCCAGCAGTTTCGGTCCGGACTTCGAGCTCGTCCCGAACACATTGCCGATGCCGTCAATCGTCGCGGAGAGCTCGGCCTCGGGCAGCTTCTGGACGAGCCACTCCAGCGACAGCTTGTGCGGCTCGGAGAAGGTCGGCTTGTGCACGCCGGTCTTGTAGGCGCCGAAGGCACGCAGTGCATGGAGGTCGGCGAGAACGCGATGTCCGTCGGCACGAGCGTCAGGCATGTTCGGCAACCTTCAGCGCCTCGGTTCGGATCTCCTCGACCAGCCGTTCCTTCAGCTGGACGAATTCCGGCGTGGTCTTGATCTTGTAGGAGCGGGGATGCGGCAGGTCTACATGAATGTCCGCCTTGATGCGGCCGGGGCGCGCGCTCATGACGATGACGCGGCTACCGAGGAAGATGGCTTCCTCGATATCGTGAGTCACGAACAGCACGGTCTTCTGGTCGCGCTCCCAGATCCCGAGCAGCATTTCCTGCATCAAGGCGCGGGTCTGGTTGTCGAGCGCGCCGAACGGCTCGTCGAGCAACAGGATCTTCGGGTCGTTGGCGAGCGCGCGTGCGATCGCGGTGCGCTGCTGCATGCCGCCGGAGAGTTGCTTGGGCCAATGGTTTTCGAAACCGGACAGGCCGACCTGGCGGATGAAGGCATCGGCGATCTTGTGTCGCTCCGCCTCGGACACGCCGCGCTCGCGCAGGCCGAATGCGATGTTCTCGCGCACCGTCAGCCAGGGGAACAGCGTGTAGGACTGGAACACCATGCCGCGATCGGCGCCCGGGCCGGTCACTTCGCGTCCATCGAGCGTGACGCGGCCGCCGGTCGGACGGTCGAGACCGGCGACGATGCGCAGCAGCGTGGACTTGCCGCAGCCGGAGGGACCGAGGATGGTGACGAAGTCGTTGTTGCCGATGGTGAGATCGGTCGGCTCCAGCGCCCTGGTCGGCGCGTTGCCGTGACGCGCGGGGAAGGTGCGCGAGACCTGCGCAACCTTAAGAATGGTCATGCGAGCTTCCAGGGAAACAGCCAGGCATTGAACGCCTTGAACAGGAAGTCCGAGATCAGGCCGATCAAGCCGATCACGATGATGCCGAAGATGATCTGGCCGGTGTTGAGCAGCGCCTGGCTGTCGGTGATCATATGACCGATGCCCGAGGACGAGCCGATCAGCTCGGCGACGATGACGTAGGTCCAGGCCCAGCCCAGCACCAGCCGCAGGATCTCTGCGATCTCCGGCGCGGAGGAAGGCAGCAGCACCCGGCGGATGATGCCGCGGTCGCTGGCGCCCAGCGTGTAGGCGGCCTCGACCAGATCGCGCCGCGTGGCGCCGACCGTCACCGCGACCATCAGGATGACCTGGAACACCGAGCCGATGAAGATGACGAGCAGCTTCTGCAGCTCGCCGATGCCGGCCCACAGGATCAGCAGCGGGATGAAGGCCGAGGCGGGCAAATAGCGTGCAAATGAGACGAAGGGTTCGAGGAAGGCTTCGACCGGCTTGTAGGCGCCCATCAGCACGCCGAGTGGCACCGCAATGACCGCCGCGAGCGCAAAGCCGCCGACGACGCGCCAGATCGTCATGCCGATGTCGAACAGGAAACCGTGTTTGGTGAGCAGCTCGAGGCCTTCCTGCACCATGGTGAGCGGATTGGCGAGGAAGGTCTTCGACACATGGCCGCCGAACGTCGCCCATGACCAGAGGGCGACGAACAGCACGAAGAACGCCAGGCCATATGCCGCACGTTGCTTCGATGTCACGGGATCCAGGGGACGCATCAAACTGTATCCGAATGGTGCGCCGGCTCCGCTTGAGGCGGAACCGGCAGCTTGGAGAACGTTACTTGATGAAGCTCGCGTCGTAGAGGTCCTCGACCTTCGGCACGGCCTTGATGATACCAATCTCGAGCAGGAGCTCGGCGGCCTCCTTGTTGAAGGTCAGGAACTCGCCCGCGAAGAATTTCTGGTTTGCAGCCTTGTCCTGCCAGCGCAGATATTTCGCCGAGTTGCCGAACTGCTCGCCGGTCTGCTTCACGTCGGCGCCCATGATCTCGTAGGACTTGGCCTGGTCCTTGGCGATCATCTCGAGCGCCTCGAAATAGCTGTCGGCGAGCGCCTTGGCGGCCTTGGGATTGTCGGTGAGGAACTTCGGCGTGCAGCCGAACGTGTCCATGACCATCGGATAGTCCAGCGTGGTGGCGATGATCTTGCCCTTGTCGGGCGCGGCACGCACGGTCGACAAGTATGGCTCATAGGTCATAGCCGCATCGTTCTGGCCGGAGACGAAGGCCTGCGCCGCAGCCGCCGGCTCGAGGTTCACCACCGTCACGTCCTTCGTGGTGAGGCCGTTCTTCTTCAGCATCCAGGCCAGCGCGAAGTAGGGCGAGGTGCCCGGCGCGGAGGCGGCGACGGTCTTGCCTTTCAGGTCCTTGATCGCGGCGATGTCGTTGCGCACGGCCATCCCGTCGGCGCCATAGCTCTTGTCGAGCTGGAAGATCTGCTTGGTGGCGACGCCGTTGGCGTTCCAGGAGATCCAGGTCTCGACCGTGGTCGCCGCACACTGGATGTCGCCGGAGGCGATGGCGAGATGGCGGTCCTTCTGCGGGATCTTCTTGATGGTGACGTCGAGGCCGTTTTTCTTGAAGATGCCGGCCTCCTTCGCCAGCGTCAGCGGCGCGAAGCCGGTCCACCCGGAAATGCCGATGCCGACCTTGACGTCCTGGGCGAGCGCCGGAGTGGAGGCCGCGAGAGCAATGATTGTCGCAAATACTGTCGAACTACGCATGATTATCGTCCTCTTGCCGATCGATGGTTTGACGTCCTGTTGATCTCTGCCGGCCCATATGGGCGGTTCCGCGAAGCGTTGCACGATTTGTGCCGACATATCCTCTCAGCCACCCTTGAATCGCGCGACAAGGCGGTGAGAGTCACCGGGATAGAGCAGGCGCACGGCGGTGATCGTGCGTGCGCTGCGCCAGGTATAGCGGTCGATCACGAGACAGGGGGCGCCGACGGCGATCGCGAGCGCTTCCGCCGCGCGGTCGTCCGCGACGATGGCGCTGATCGTGTGCTCGGCCTCGGTCCATGGGACATGGTGAAGCAGCCAGGAGCCGGGCGGCTCGCGCGAGAAATCCGCGGTTGCGGCGTCAGGAACGGACGAGAGATCGATCAGCCTGTCCTCGACCGCGAACGGGACCTTGTCGGCGCTGTGCCGGCAGGTGATCGCGACCACTTTGTTGGCCTTCTTCACGCCGAGCCGGTCGCGGTCGGCGGCCGTCGCCGCGCGCAGCTTGCGGCCGATCAGCTCGTAGCCGTAACTGCGGCCAAGCGCGGTGATCTCGGCGCGGATGTCGGCGATCTTGAGTACCGCCGACTGATGCTGCGGCCGGCGCACGAACGAGCCGGCGCGGCGCCGCCGCTCGATCAGATCGGCCTGCGCCAGCTCAGACAGTGCCTTGTTCACGGTCATGCGCGAGCAGCCGTAGCGCGCGACCAGCTCGTGCTCGAAGGGAATGCGATGGCCGGGCGGCCATTCGCCGGTCAGGATGCGCTGCTCGATGTCGGCGCGGATGCGCTTGTAGAGCGTCGGCCTGTCGGCATCGGTGACGAGGCTCATGCCACGAGCCTCCGCATCGATGCGTTGAAGCGTTCGCGTGCGGCTTGGCGCAATCCATGCTGACCGCGCTCGACCACCTTGTTGCCCCCGGCCCAGACGCAATCAATGGCGGCGCCGCCGGCAGAAAAAATCCAGCCGTCGATGGCCGCATCCTGCGCGCGTCCCGCCAGCGATGGATACGCCGTGTCGAGCGTGACGATATCGGCGCGCGCGCCGGGTGTGAGGCCGACCGTCGGCTGCGCCAGCGCCCGCGCGCCGCCGGCGAGCGCCCCGTCGAACAGCGAGCGTCCCGTGGAGCGGCCGGCGCCGCCGGAGAGAACGTTGCGCTGGCGGTGCTTGAGCCGCTGGCCGTATTCGAGCTGGCGCAACTCGTCTGCGGCGCCGATCAACACGTTGGAATCGGTACCGACGCCGAAAAGGCCACCGGCGTCGACAAACTCCCGCGCCGAGAAAGTGCCGTCGCCGAGGCTCGCCTCCGTGATCGGGCAAAGGCCGGCGACCGCGCCCGTCTTGGCGAAAGCCGTCACTTCCTCACTCGTCATGTGGGTCGCGTGAATGAGGCACCAGCGCCGATCGACAGGCGCGTGCTCCAGCAGCCATTGCACCGGACGCCGGCCCGACCAGGCGAGGCAATCCTCGACCTCCTTCACCTGCTCGGCGGCATGGATGTGCACCGGCCCGCCCTCGGCGAGCGGAAGGATCGCGGCGAGCTCGTCCGGCGTGACCGCGCGCAAACTGTGCGGAGCGATGCCGATATTGGCGCCGGGCAAGGCGCTGATCGCCTGGCGCGAGGCCGTCATCAATGCGGCGAACTGATCGACCGAGCAGATGAAGCGGCGCTGCCCGGCATTCGGCGCTGCGCCTCCAAACGAGCCATGCGCATAGAAAGTCGGCAACAACGTCAGCGCAATGCCCGAGGCTTCGGCCGCCTGTGCAATCCGCGTGGCCATCTCGGCGGGGTCAGCGTAGGGCGAGCCGTCGCGGTCGTGGTGCAGATAGTGGAATTCGCCGACGCGGGTAAAACCCTGCTCGAGCATCTCGACATAGAGCAGCGTCGCCACAGCCGCGACGTCGTCGGGCGTCATCGCCAGCGCAAAGCGATACATCGTCTCGCGCCAGGTCCAGAACGTGTCGGTGGAATCGCCGCGCAATTCGGCAAGGCCTGCCATGCCGCGCTGGAAGGCGTGGCTGTGCAGGCTCGCAAGTCCGGGAAGCGCGATAGCATGGCGCTCGTCGCCGGCGGACGGCGCCACGCCCGGCGTCACCGCGGCGATCGCGCCGGCGGCGATCACCACCTGCACGTCATTGGCCCAGCCGGAAGGCAGGAGCGCGGAAGCGAAATGCAGTCGGGTCATGATCTACACGCCGGCTGGACAGAACCGCCTTACGATTATATGTCTAGACATATAAGTCAAGCATCCCCACGGCGAATGGATACCCGCATGGCAGAGCGCTTCGACCGGATCTGGCACAATGCCCGCCTCGCGACGATGCGGGTCGATCGTCCCGATCTTGGCGAGATCGAGCATGGTGTCATCGCCGCACGCGGCGGTCGCATCGCCTATGCGGGCGCGAAAGCGGATTTTCCCGCCGATGCAGACGCGATCGAGCGGATCGAGTGCAAGGGGCGCTGGATCACGCCTGGTCTCGTCGACTGCCATACCCATCTGGTCTATGGCGGCAACCGCGCGCATGAATTCGAGCTGCGCCTGAAGGGGGCAAGCTATGAGGAGATCGCGCGCGCCGGGGGCGGCATCGTCTCGACCGTGGCGGCAACGCGCAAAGCCAGCGAAGCCGAGCTCGTCGCAGGCGCGCTGCCGCGGCTCGACGCGTTGATCGGCGAGGGTGCCACCACGGTCGAGATCAAGTCCGGCTACGGCCTCGACACCGAAACCGAGATGCGCCAGCTCGCGGCTGCGCGCAGCCTCGGCCGTGAGCGGCCTGTTACGATCCGCACGTCGTTCTTGGGTGCGCATGCGCTGCCGGTCGAGGCGGGTGGCGACAAGGATGGTTACATCGATCTCGTCTGCAAGGAGATGCTGCCGGCGATCGCAAACGCGGGCCTCGCCGATGCCGTCGATGCCTTCATGGAGGGCATCGCATTCTCCGCCGAACAGACTGCGCGGGTGTTCGAAGCGGCGAGGGGACTTGGACTGCCGATCAAGCTCCATGCCGACCAGCTCTCGAATCTCGGCGGCGCTGCGCTTGCCGCGAAATTCTCGGCACTCTCGGCCGATCATCTCGAGCATACAGATGAAGCCGGTGCTGCCGCCATGGCGAGGGCCGGCACGGTGGCCGTGCTGCTGCCGGGCGCGTTCTACTTCATTCGCGAGACGCAGAAGCCGCCGGTCGAGACGTTCCGCAAGCACAACGTTCCCATGGCGCTGGCGACCGACTGCAATCCCGGCAGCTCGCCACTGACCTCGCTGCTGCTCGCGATGAACATGGGCGCGACATTGTTCCGGATGAATGTGGCCGAGTGCCTCGCCGGCGTTACCCGTGAAGGCGCGCGGGCGCTCGGCCTGCTGAACGAGATCGGCACACTGGAAACCGGCAAATGGTGCGACCTCGCGATCTGGGAGATCGAGCGGCCCGCCGAGCTGGTCTACCGCATCGGCTTCAATCCGCTGCACAAGCGGGTATGGAGGGGGCAGTGACGGAGCAGGAGACGGCGATCGTCGTCAAGCCGGGAACAGTGAGCCTCGACGATCTCGCGCGCGTGCTCGAAGGTGCTCCCGTCTTGCTCGATCCTTCGTTCTGGCCGCGTGTCGATACGGCTGCGCTGATCGTTGCGCAGGCCGCGCAGGCCGACGTCCCCGTCTACGGCATCAACACCGGCTTCGGGAAGCTCGCATCGAAGCGCATTCCGCCGGACCAGACCGCGCTGCTTCAGCGCAACCTGATCGTCTCGCATTGCTGCGGCGTCGGCCAGCCGACGCCGGAGCCCATCGTCCGCATGATGATGGCGCTGAAGATCGTCTCGCTCGGCCGCGGCGCTTCCGGCGTGCGCCGCGTGGTGATCGAGCAGTTGCAGGACATGCTGGCCCGTGGCGTCTATCCGCTGGTGCCGCAGCAGGGCTCGGTCGGCGCCTCCGGCGATCTGGCACCGCTTGCGCATATGACGGCCGTGATGATCGGCCAAGGGCAGGCGATCATCGATGGCAAGATCGTGTCCGGCAGCGAGGCACTCGCGGCCGCCGGCCTCACGCCCTTGACCCTTGGGCCCAAGGAAGGCCTCGCGCTGATCAACGGCACGCAATTCTCGACCGCCTACGCCCTCTCGGGCGTGTTGCGCGCATTTCGCCTCGCCCGCGCCGCGCTCGTGACCGGTGCGCTGTCGGTGGACGCGGCGATGGCGTCGACGGCACCGTTCCGGCCCGAAATCCAGGCGCTGCGTGGCCATGCCGGCCAGATCGCGGCGGCTGCGACGCTGAATGCGTTGCTCGACGGCAGCGACATCCGTATGTCGCATCTCGAGGGTGATGAGCGCGTGCAGGATCCCTATTGCCTGCGCTGCCAGCCACAGGTTGCCGGTGCTGCGCTCGATCTGATCACGCAGGCCGCGCGCACGCTGATCGTGGAGGCCAATGCCGTCACCGACAATCCGCTGGTGCTGGTCGAGACCGGAGAGATCGTCTCCGGCGGCAATTTCCACGCCGAGCCGGTGGCGTTTGCCGCAGATGCCATCGCGCTGGCGCTGTCGGAGATCGGCGCGATCAGCGAGCGGCGCATCGCGACGCTGGTCGATCCCGCGCTCAATTTCGGACTGCCGCCGTTCCTCACCCCCGATCCCGGCCTCAATTCCGGCTTCATGATCGCCGAGGTGACGGCGGCCGCGCTCTATGCCGAGAACAAGCAGCGTGCGCTCGCCTGCTCGATCGATTCGACGCCGACCAGCGCCAATCAGGAAGATCATGTCTCGATGGCCGCGCATGCTGCGCGGCGCCTGTCCGACATGGCCGACAATCTCGCCGCCATCCTCGGCATCGAGCTTCTGGTCGCCGCTCAGGGCATCACGCTGCGCGCGCCGCACGCAACCAGTGCGCCGCTGGTCGCCGTCATTGCCGCGTTGCGTGAGCAGGTGCCCGCACTGGGCGCCGATCGCTACATGGCCGGTGATCTGGCCAAGGCCGCTGCATTGATCGAAGCCGATGCGCTTCCAGCTGCCGCGCTCGCCCAGCTTCCCGCCGATCCGTTTCCGAGACTCGTCTGAAGAGGCCCACATGAACCGCCGACTGGACAATGACCGCACCATCAGCGCTCCCCGCGGCAGCGACATCAGCGCCAAGAGCTGGCTCACGGAAGCGCCGCTGCGCATGCTGATGAACAATCTCGATCCTGACGTTGCGGAACGCCCGAGCGAGCTCGTCGTCTATGGCGGCATCGGCCGCGCCGCGCGCGACTGGGAGAGTTTTGACCGGATCGTTGCGGCCTTGCGCAAGCTGGAAGCCGACCAGACGCTGCTGGTGCAATCAGGCAAGCCGGTCGGCGTATTCCGCACCCATGCCGATGCACCGCGCGTGCTGATCGCGAATTCCAACATCGTGCCGCATTGGGCGACGCTCGATCATTTCAACGAGCTCGATCGCCAGGGCCTGATGATGTACGGCCAGATGACGGCGGGCTCCTGGATCTATATCGGCAGCCAGGGCATCGTGCAGGGCACCTATGAAACCTTCGTCGAGGTCGGTCGGCGTCATTACGGCGGCAGCCTCGCCGGTAAATGGATTCTCACGGCCGGCTTGGGAGGCATGGGCGGCGCGCAGCCGCTGGCGGCGACCATGGCCGGCGCTTCGATGCTTGCGGTCGAATGCCAGCCGAGCCGCATCGAGATGCGCCTGCGGACCGGTTATCTCGACCGGCAAGCCGCAACGCTTGATGAAGCGCTCGCGATCATGGCGGACGCCGCGAAGACGAACAAGGCGGTCTCGGTCGGCCTGCTCGGCAACGCCGCGGAGATCTTCCCTGAGCTGGTGCGCCGCGGCGTCAAGCCCGACATCGTCACCGACCAGACCAGCGCGCACGATCCCATCAACGGCTACTTGCCGAAGGGCTGGACGCTTGCCGAATGGGAAGCCAAGCGCGCGTCCGATCCGAAGGCAGTGGAGCGCGCCTCGAAGACGTCGATGGTCGAGCATGTCCAGGCCATGCTGGATTTCCATGCCCAGGGTATTCCGACGCTCGACTACGGCAACAACATCCGCCAGATGGCACAGGACATGGGCCTGAAGAACGCCTTCGATTTCCCCGGCTTCGTGCCCGCCTATATCCGCCCCCTGTTCTGTCGCGGCGTCGGGCCATTCCGCTGGGCCGCGCTGTCGGGCGATCCCGAGGACATCTTCAAGACCGATGCCAAGGTCAAGGAGCTGATGCCTGACGACAAGCATCTGCACAATTGGCTCGACATGGCAAAGGCGCGCATCAAATTCCAGGGCCTGCCGGCACGCATCTGCTGGGTCGGCCTCGGCGATCGCCATCGCCTCGGTCTTGCCTTCAACGAGATGGTGGCGCGTGGCGAATTGAAAGCGCCGATCGTGATCGGCCGCGATCATCTCGACAGCGGCTCGGTGGCGAGCCCTAACCGCGAGACCGAGGCGATGAAGGACGGATCGGATGCGGTGTCCGATTGGCCGCTGCTCAATGCGCTGCTCAATTGCGCCAGCGGAGCGACCTGGGTGTCGCTGCATCATGGCGGCGGCGTCGGCATCGGCTATTCGCAGCACGCGGGCATGGTGATCGTCGCCGACGGCACGCCCGAGGCTGCGAAGCGGATCGAGCGCGTGCTGTGGAACGATCCCGCCACCGGCGTCATGCGCCACGCCGATGCAGGCTACGACATCGCGATCGAGTGCGCGCGCGACAAGGGGCTCGATCTGCCGAGTCTGGCGGAGAGGCTTTAGAGCATGATCCGGAAAAGTGCGTAGCGGTTTTCCGAAAAGATTATGCTCAAACAATAACCTAAAGCGCGCATCGCGCTTTAGGCCACGACCTTGGTCCCGGTGCCGTCGAGGCGCCGGCTCTCCTTCGCAAGATGGTCGCCAATCGCATCGGCCGGCATGGGCTTGGCGAAATAGTAACCCTGGATGAAGTCGCATCCCAGGCGGCGCAGGGTGTCGAGCTGAGCACGCGTCTCGACGCCCTCGACGACGCAGGCGATCTCCATGTCGTCGCAGAGACCGGTGAGCGATTTGATGATCTTGTGGCTGACGGGATTCTCGTTGATGTCGGAAACGAAGCTGCGGTCGACCTTGATCTTGTCGAGCGGCAGCCGGTGCACGTGGCTCAACGACGAATAGCCGGTGCCGAAATCGTCCAGCGAAATGCCGCAGCCCATTGCCTTCAGCGTTGCGATCGATTGCTGTGCGCGGACGAAGTCGAAGGTGACGGCGGTCTCGGTGATCTCGAAATCGATCCGGCGCGGCGGCAGCCCGCTCTTCTCGATGATCGAGATCAGCGGCAGGATGCCCTCCGCCGCACAGACATCGTGGGCTGAGAGATTGAACGACAGGCGGATGTGATCGGGCCATGTCCTGGCGATGGCGAGCGCGCGCACGAGCAGCGCTTGCGTCAGCGGCCGGATCAGTCCGATGCGCTCGGCGGCCGGAATGAAATCGGCCGGGGAGACCAGGCCGAGGCGGGCGCTGCGCCAGCGCGCCAGAACCTCGAAGCCGGCGGTGTGCTCGCTCATGGCATCGACGATCGGCTGGAACACCAGGTCCATCTCGGTGCTGAAATCGGCGGTGCGCAGCAGATTCTCGATGACTCCGCGACTGCGGATCTCGGCCTCGAGCTCGCTCGAGAAGATCACGGTGCGGCCGCGCAGATGGCGCTTGGCGTGATAAAGTGAATAGTCGGCGCACTCATAGAGTGCTTCCGCGGTCGTTGCCGATTGGGGAAACGAGGCAAAGCCGATCGAGCAGGACAGCCCGGTATGGGCGGTGTCGAGCTGGTAGGGAAGCCTGACCTGGTCGCCAATGCGCTGGCCCAGCCGCAGCAGGTCCGCATCGTCGGGGTCGCCGCAAACGACAAGGCCAAACTCGTCGCCGCCTAATCGGGCGAATTCGACCCGCTGCGGACCAAAGCCCTCGCAGACCTCGCGGATGCGCCGGCCGGCCTCGATCAGGACGCGGTCTCCGACCGAATGGCCGTAATTGTCGTTGATCGGCTTGAAACCGTCGAGATCGATGATGCCGACCGCGATCCGAACTTTCCTGCGTTCGGCATCGGTGAAGGCGCTCGACAGCTCGGCGAAGAAGCGGCGGCGGTTCGGCAGCTCGGTGAGTGAATCGAGATTGGCAAGGCGGAAGTTCTCGTCAGAGAGCGCCTGCGTCGCCGCCTGTTGCGAGAGCAGCGACTTGCGGCTGGCGACGAGATCGGCGAAGTCGCGATAGTAGATGAACAGCACCGTCACCATCGCGGCGGAAACCAGGAGGTTGTTGACCGCGATCGCCTTCAGCGTCGGCTCGCCCGTGGCGAAGAAGAACAGCACATAGGGCACGTCGACGATCAGCGTCACGATCAGCGCCGCCGAGCGCAGATGCATCAGCGAGAAGATGCAGCCGATCACGGTGACCGCCATGTAGAACGCGACCTGGCTCTTGGCGAAGGGATCGCCGTAGGGGTAGAGCGCGAAGGACCAGGCGGTGAAGCCGGCACCGATCGGCAGGGTCAGCCAGTTGGTGGCGCGCAGATTGCGCAGGATGTCGGCATCGCTGCGCACCAGCCGGCGCTGGCGCAGCCACCAGAAAGTCCGTAAGGCCGCGAGCACCGTCAACACGGCCGGCACGATCATCGTCAGCCAGTCCGGCGCCACGTTCACATAGGTGTAGGCGACCGCAATCGTGTTGCTGATGAGGATGAAGTAGAGCAGCGGGATCTGCTTGGAGAAGGCGTCGAACTGCGCCCGCGTCAGGTCCGGATTGTCGGCGGGAACGCGAAACAATCGCATCGCGGCGGCAAGATGAGATTTCAAATCGGCAACAGGCATTGCAATACGAGCCCCAGATCCCCTGAAAAACGTGGGCAATCTTGCACGGCAGGGGTAAAGGGCCCGTTAGATCAATTCTGGCCCGGGCAGGCCAGCACTGGTTGCGCGCTGCCTTACGATTTTCCGATCGCGTGCATTGGTGAGGTCCCGTTAAGGATATCCGGCCGCAGCGTGCGCACGTCTCAGGCACAGGTCGCCCGAAATCGCTGCAGCTACCGCCTGCTATCGCCCATGCGCGACATCAGCCTAGCACATGGCCACGGTCGGATCAGGCGAGGACGGCCTGGCGCTCGCGCGCCGGTTCGCGGACGCGCTCGCTGGTCCGCGGCTCGGCAAGCTGCGTGAAGCTCCGATGGCTCGCCTGAACCGGTGCCTCGACGATCACGCCCTCACAGACGATCTGTCCGCCGAGCATCCTGAATTCCAGCTTGTCGTAGCGCGGCATTGTCTCGCCGGGTGCCGGGGGCAGCAGCCCGATGCTTCCCTGGATGTTCAGCGCGGCTTCGCCGGTGCCGTGCAGCCGCGGATTCCACATCCTGATTCCGCTCTCCGCCCAGCGCTGCCGGATCAGCGCCGCGCGGTCGGCGGGCTCTGCGGCTCTCGCGCGAACTTTCGGGACGTTGCGGATCTCGGAAGGGGGAGACGCGAGAGGCTGAACCGGCTCGATGGCGGTGACGCCGCTCAATGAGTCGTTAGTTGCCGCAGCGAGCGGAACATCGTTTGTAGGGACTTGCGGGCTTTCGACAACGGGCGCCGGTTCGCTGTCGGCGCTGGCTTCAGAGGCATCAGTCGTGACGCTATCGGCCTCGGCGCGGAGAAGCTCGACTTCTTCGACAGCGACCGGATCGACGGCGGCGGAAACGTCGGGCGAGGAGGCCGCCTCGATGATGACATCAGGGACATCAGTCAAGGCGGTCGCGACGTCCGCTGACGAAATCACAACCTCCTCTATGACGGCGGAGTCGATCTCTGCAGGAATCTCAGCAGGCGATGCATCGTCGTCAACGATGGCGAGATCAGAGGCTGCAACTGGCCCACTCTCCGCACCGACCGATGCAGTCAGCACCTCCTCGGAGACTGGCGGCGTCGCGGGCGCCTCGATTTCCGCCACGGTCTCCGGAGAGGAGTCCCCGCTGATACGGATTTCGTCGGACGGATTCTCCGCGACGACAGACACAGCCGCATCGTTCTCCGCGACCAGAGCCTTGGTGGCGGGGGCAGCGTCGTCGCGCACCGGGGCGGTGCAGATCTCGGCGCTTGGAGCTTGAGCCGGGACCTCGACGTCTTCGATGATGGCGGGCGAAGCGTCCGTGGCGGTCGGCGCGACCTCAATGTTGCCGCTGTGCGGCACAGGCCGGAGTCGGGAAAACGCCCAATTCACCGCAGGGATGCGGCGCAGCAACGATATCAGTCTCGAAAGCACTGGGAGTTGTCCAAGAGGTGCTCGGCGTGAAGCAATCGCTGATTCGTCAGCAATGTGAAAACCTGCCCCGGCCGTCACATCCGTGTCAATGTAGGGTGGACCAATTGCAGAACATCCGCGCATCCAGCGCGCATCCGCCCGAGTTACGCAACCCGCACAGCAGCCGATGATGCAATAATACCCCTGTTTTGCCCGACGCCGCAAGCGTGTCTTCGGCAACACCGAAATGCTCAAGCCTTTCAACCCCATCGCTACTGTGCATGGGGTTGTTTTTTCACTTCTTGTTTTGCAGGCGTGCCTAGCGCGCGCCGGCGCGCTTTTTCTGCGAGGTGCACCGCCCGCATCAACTCTCGTTGCGATCCGAAGCTTGGGGTTCCCGCCATCCTTGCGAGCCGCTATTCAGAGCCGTCATTGTCTGGCCGAGGACGTCGCATGAGGAAGCTTGTCACCATCGCGGTTCTGCTCTGGTCCACCATCGCATCCGCACAGGATCGCACCATCACCGTGGCTTCAACCACCTCGACGGAACAGTCGGGGTTGTTCGGTCATCTGCTGCCGCTGTTCTCTAAGGCCGAAGGCATCGGCGTGAAGGTCGTCGCCGTCGGCACCGGCCAGGCGCTGGACATCGGGCGGCGCGGCGATGCCGACGTGGTGTTCGTCCACGACAGGCCCGCGGAGGACAGGTTCATGTCCGAAGGGCAGGGCGTGAAGCGCTTCGACGTCATGTACAACGACTTCGTCATCATCGGCCCCAAGAGCGATCCGGCGCAGATCTCGGGCAGCAAGGACGCGGCCGAGGCGCTGCGCAAGATTGCGACCGCAAAGGCGCCGTTCATCTCGCGCGGCGACAAGTCCGGCACGCATGCGGCCGAGCTGAGACTATGGAAGGAGGCTGGCGTCGACCTCAGTGCCGGCAAGGACATTTGGTACCGGGAGATCGGCCAGGGCATGGGCCCGGCGCTGAACATGGCCTCGTCGTCGAATGCCTACCTCCTGTCGGACCGCGGCACCTGGCTGTCGTTCAAGAACCGTGGCGAACTCGCCATCCTGACCGAGGGTGACAAGCGGCTCTTCAACCAGTACGGCGTCATGCTGGTCAATCCTGCAAAGCATCCGAACGTGAAGGCAAAGGAGGGACAGGCTTTCGTCGACTGGCTGGTTTCGCCGCAAGGGCAGCAAGCGATCGCCGGGTACAAGGTCGGTGGCGAGCAGCTATTTTTCCCCAACGCGCCCAACTAGGACGAAGGCGACGGTCGAGACCGCGACGCTGAGAGCGAGCAGGATCAGCCCGAGTCCGAGCGCCAGCGGCAGCTCGCCTTTGCTGGTTTCCAGCGCGATCGCCGTCGTCATCGTGCGGGTGAAGCCGCGGATGTTGCCACCGACGATGATGATGGCACCGACTTCCGCAATGGCGCGCCCGAACGCGGCGAGAAAGGCCGTCAGCAACGAGGTCCGGCCGAGCGCGAACAGCAGGGCCATGCTGCGCAGGGCCGACAGCCCGTCGATCCGCGCCAGGTCGCCATACTCCGCCCACAACAGGCTTGCCGGCCGGTGCACCAGCGCCACCACGATCGGCGTCGCCAGCAGCGTCTGCGCGATCACCATGGCGGCCGGCGTGAACAACAAGCCCGCCGCCCCGAACGGGCCGGACCGCGACAGCAGAAGATAGAGCGCGAGCCCGACCACGACCGGCGGAAGCCCGAGCAGGGCATTGGTCAGAATGATGATGATTTGGCGTCCCCGGAAGCGGGTGATCGCAAGCAGGGCTCCAAAGGGGGCGCCGATCAGGAGCGCCAGGATGCTGGCTGTCAGGCTGACCCGCAACGACAGGGCGACGATGCCCAATAGCTCGGTGTCGGCGTCGCCGATCAGCGCAAAGGCGGCACCGATGGATCGTGCGAAATCGTTCATCCGGTCTCGGGCAAGCCCCTGTTCCGCGGTAGCCCCGCGCCGCCCTTCTCGCTGCTGCCGCTGCCATAATCAAGGGGCCAGGGGGTGGGCAACCCCGCCGGAGCCGTTGGAGAAGGGCTCAGGATGATCGATAGACGCGGCCAGGGACCGACAATCGAGGCGCCTGGCGGCCCCGCGGGCGGCTTTCTTCCGGCCTCGGATGCGCTAAGGAACAGGATCGGGTCGCGCCGGCCCAATGGCGGTGCTAGACCCTAATGCAGGAACAATGGAGCCGGGCTGCGACTGGCGCGCCCGCAAGGATGAAGGATGTGACGCAATGATCCAGACCGTTGGCATCATCGGGGCAGGGACCATGGGGAACGGCATCGCGCAGGTCTGCGCGGCCGCCGGCCTCTCGGTCGTAATGGTCGATATTTCCGATGCGGCGGTGAACCGCGGCCTTTCGACCGTCGGCGGAAGCCTCGAGCGGCTGGTCAAAAAAGAGAAGATGTCGGCGGCCGACCGCGAGGCGACGCTCAAGCGCATCACCGGCACCACGGACCGGGCGAAGCTGTCGGATTGCGACCTCGTCATCGAGGCCGCGACCGAGAACGAGGAGCTCAAGGTCAAGATCCTGAAGGATCTCTGCGCCACCCTGTCGCCGCGCACGCTGGTCGCGACCAACACCTCCTCGATCTCAATCACCAAGCTCGCCGCCGCGACCGACCGTCCCGACCGCTTCATCGGCATGCACTTCTTCAACCCGGTGCCGGTGATGGCGCTGCTCGAACTCATCCGCGGCCTGCAGACCTCGGACGACACCCATGCCAAGGCGCTGGATTTCGCCAAGCGCGTCGGCAAAGTGGCGATCACGGCCAAGAACAGCCCGGGCTTCGCCGTCAACCGCATCCTGTGTCCGATGATCAACGAGGCGATCTTCGCGCTCCAGGAGGGCATCGCGACGGCGGAAGAGATCGACGCGGGCATGAAGCTCGGCTGCAACCATCCGATCGGGCCGCTCGCACTTGCCGATCTCGTCGGGCTCGACACCATGCTTTCGGTGATGGAGGTCTTTTACAAGGGCTTCAACGATCCTAAATATCGGCCAGCGCCGCTGCTGAAAGAGATGGTCGATGCCGGCCATCTCGGCCGCAAGACCGGGCAGGGCTTTTACACTTATTCCGCCTGACGAAGGCATTGGCGGCGGGCGCCCAGCGTCCGCCGCCAGATCCCGCAATTTGCGCTGCGACAAAGACGCCGCGTGCGATAGGCCCGACAATGTCGAACGGGCGGCCTGCGGGGATAACGGAACGGATAGCAAAGGACATGTCGGATCGACTGAAGGCCGAGCGGGAAGCTGCGGCCGCGCGCCGGAGCCTGTTGACCCAGGATGCGATCGAGCGCACCGGGATCACCGAGGAGATGATTGGAGAACTCGTCACCCGCTTCTACGGACGCGTGCGCGAGGACGCGCTGTTGGGGCCCGTCTTCGGCGTCGTGCAGAATTGGGACGAGCATCTCGCCAAGCTCAGGGATTTCTGGTCGTCGGTCGTGCTGATGAGCGGCCGCTATCATGGCTCGCCGATGCGGGCACACCTGCCGCTCAGCCTGGCCGGCGGCCATTTCGATCGCTGGCTCGATCTGTTCGAGCAGACCGCGCGCGAGGTCTGCCCGCCGGCGGCGGCTGCGCTGTTCATCGACAAGGCGCGTCGTATCGCTGACAGCTTTGAGATGGCGTCGGCAACACTTGCGGGCCGCATCGCTTCGCCGCGTCACGTGCTCAGGTCGTGAAGGACACGATGCCTGCGTGGGATTCCGCATCGCATCGTGGCGTCGCAGCAATTCCTCCATCATCGGATCTGATCTGCGAAATCATCATGCCATTCGCGCAACGCGATGTAGAAATCGCGAAAACGCGCTTGAACGCATTTACTCCTACGCAATCAACGCGAGCAAAGCCATATTGATGCACTGCGGCGCCAAGTCTTCGCCTTGTTTTCGGCAGAGTTCCAGCGCCTGCTAGCAGGCATGGCTCGCGCATCGTTCGATACCCATTCATCATCTTCCGAAAATGCTACGGAACCCGACGTCGAAGCGGGCACCGAACAGACACGGCGATCCCTGCTGCTCGGTGCGATGGCCACGACGGCGTGTCTCGGCTGTTCAACCAGGGCCCGCGCAGGTGAGGATCCGCCCGGCTCGGATGAGCGGCCGCAGAAAGGCGATCTGCTCGTCTTCTCCGAAGGTGACCAGGAGGGAAAGCTCATCACTGCGGCTGATCTACGGGTCGGTGGACCGCCGATCCATGCCTGGCCGAAGGACCCCACCACATCGGTGGTGCGCAGCGCCTCGCGGCTCAACGAAATCCTGATCATCAAGCTCGATCCCGCCGACCTCGACGAGAAGACCCGCGCGCGCGCCGTCGACGGCATCATCGCCTATTCGGCGATCTGCTCGCATGCCGGCTGTCCCGTCACCGCCTGGGTGAAGAGCGATGTCGGCGACAAGGAGGTTTTCAAGTGCATGTGCCACAACTCCGAATTCGATCCCCGCGCGGGCGCGCAGGTCGTGTTCGGGCCGGCGCCGCGGCGGCTAGCAGCGCTGCCGCTGGCGCTCGCTGATGGTTCGCTCAGCGTCGCCGGCAATTTCATGGGAAAGGTAGGTGGCACACAGCCAGGATGATGGACGGTTGCGGGCTGGGCCCGCCTCACGACTAGCCGCTTCCGCCGAAGGGCGGGCGACGGAACGAACGACAAGAATTCACAACAAGAATTCAAGCGGATGAAAAGGGGAACGTCCATGAAAACTTCCATGATCAGGAAGCAATGGTTACTGTCCGGCTTGGTCGCCTTCACGTGTCTTGCCTCAACCGCCGCCCTATCGGGTCCGATCGAGAGTTATTCTCCGGTCACCGCGCAGCGGCTGGAAAACCCCGAGCCCCACAACTGGATGCTTTACCGGCGCACCTATGACGGGCACGGCTATAGCCCGCTCGATCAGATCAACACCTCCAACGTGAAGAACCTCACACCGGTCTGGACCTTTTCCACTGGCGTGGTCGAAGGCCATCAGGCCCCGCCGATCGTCAACAATGGCGTGATGTTCGTGACGACCCCAATGGGCCAGGTGATCGCGCTGAATGCGAAGACCGGCGACGAATACTGGCGCTACAAGCGGCAGCTTCCTGACGATCTGTTCCAGCTGCATCCGACCAACCGCGGCGTTGGTCTGTGGGAGGACAAGCTCTACCTCGCCACCACGGACGACCACGTGGTCGCGCTCGATGCCAAGACCGGCAAGGTGCTGTGGGACACGAAGGTGCAGGACTACAGGAAGGGGCAGTACCTCACCCTGATGCCCTTGATCGTCGACGGTAAGGTCATTGTCGGCGGCTCCGGCGGCGAGTTCGGCGTGCGTGGCTATATCGTTGCTTATGATGCCAAGGAGGGAAAAGAGTTGTGGCGGACCTACACCATCCCCGGTGAAGGCGAGCCCGGTCATGACACCTGGCAAGGCGACGACTGGAAAAACGGCGGCGGGTCGGCCTGGATGACAGGCAATTACGACAAGGAGACCAGGACGATCTATTGGGGTGTCGGCAATGCCGCGCCATGGCCCGGCGACTCGCATCCCGGCGACAATCTCTACACAGCATCGGTGCTCGCGCTCGATCCCGACACTGGCAAGATCAAGGCCTATCACCAATACCACCAGAACGATTCCTGGGATTGGGATGAGGTCGACGCGCCGATGCTGATCGATTTGCAACGCAACGGCCGCACCATCAAGAGCCTGGTCCATCCCGGCCGCGACGCGATCTTCTGGGTGCTGGAGCGGACTCCGACCAAGATCAATTACGTCGCCGGATGGCCGTTCGTCTTCACTGACGTCTGGAAGGGCATCGACGAGACCGGCAAGCCGATCGTGGATCCAGCGCACAAGCCGGTGATCGGCAAGCGCGTCGAGTTCTGTCCCTCGCTGTGGGGCGGCAAGGATTGGCCATCGGCGGCCTACAGCCAGAGGACCGGCCTCGTCTACGTGCCTGCCAACGAGAATTTCTGCGGCGGCTTTACCGGCGAGAAAGTGCCACTCAAGCCGGGCGAGCTCTGGCTCGGCACCAAGCCGGAAGACATCGGCCTGAAGGTAAAGCCGGGTGCGGATCATTTTGGCGAGCTGCAGGCCTGGGATCCCGCAACCGGAAAGAAGGTCTGGCAGCACAACTTCCCCAAGTCGCATCTGTTCGGATCGGTCACGGCGACTGCGGGCGATCTCGTCTTCGTCGGCGGGACCAACGACCGCTATTTCCGCGCCTTCCACGCCAAGACGGGCGAACTGCTGTGGGAGCAGAAGACCAACTCCGGCATCGTCGGCATGCCGGTGTCATATGAGATCGACGGCACGCAGTACATCGCGATCCAGTCGGGCTGGGGCGTCGACGCGCAGCGCATCCAGGATGCGCTCGTGACCAACAATATCGGCATCGAAGCCAACGTGCCGCAGGGCGGCGTCGTCTGGGTCTTCGCGCTGAAGAAATAGCTCCGCGGGCGGATCGAAAGAAGCGGAGCAGCGGGGGGTGGCGAATGCGGCGGATGGCAACATCCGCCGCATTTGTTTGCGATGGGCGTCGAACGCGCCATGCACTCGTCGTCATGCCCGGGCTTGTCCCGGGCATCCACGTCTTCGTGCCGCGGCAAGGCCGTGGATCGCCGGGACAAGCCCGGCCATGAGGGCATGTGGTGCGAGGACTACTTCCCCTCGCGCTCGACCTTGTCCTTCTCCTTCTGGTTCATCTCGCGAATCTTGGGATCCGGATTGTGCTGCCCGGTGGTCTGGGTGGCGGAGGCGGGTGGGGCGTTGGCGTTCGGCAGCGAAGTCTGGTCGGGGCCGGTGGGGCGCGTCGCGGTGGTCGGCGGCGTCGTGTTGCTCTGGGCGAATGCGCCCGCGGCGGTCAAAAGAAAGGCGCCCGACAGCGAGACTGCGAGCGCCCTTGAGATGTTGGTCATCGATCTGCTCCTGTCAGATCGATGGAAACGGCGCGAGGCGGCTTGTGTTCCGCCTCGCACTTCGGTTCCGTCTCACGCCTCCAATTGCTTGCCGATCGGAAGCGCGCGGATGCGTTTTCCCGTCGCTGCGAAGATCGCGTTGATCAGGGCTGGCGCGAACGGAGGAACGCCGGGCTCGCCGACGCCGCTCGGCGGCGTGTCGGGTCCGGGCGGCACGATGTAAACGTTGGTCACCACAGGCGAGTCGTCCATCCTGACGACCTGGAAGTCGTCAAAATTCTTCTGCTGCACCTTGCCGTCCTTGAAGGTGATCTCGCCGTATTTGGCGAGACTGAGCCCCATGATCGCCGCGCCCTCGATCTGCGAAGCGATGCGCTCGGGGTTGACATAGGTGCCGCAATCGATCGCCGTGTCGACCCGCGGCACCGTCAGCTTGCCCTTGTCGTCGACGGCGACCTCGACGATGGTCGCGATGTAGCTGACGAAGCTGCGGTGCACGGCGATGCCGAGACCGTGGCCCTTCGGCACCTTTCGTCCCCATTCGCCCTTCTCGGCGACCAGCTCGACCACCTTGCGCAGGCGCGCGGTGTCGATCGGGTAGCTGTCCTGGGGCTCGCCGTAATTCCAGAGGTCCTTCACGTTGGGCTTGACGATGCGAGGCGAGCCGATCAGCTCGAGCAGCATGTCTTTCTGGTCGCGGCCCGTTGCCTGCGCGATCTCGCCGACCATCGACTGGACGGCGAAGGCGCGCGGGATGTTCGAGACCGCGCGGAACCAGCCGATGCGGGTGAACGCCGCGGCTTCCGGGTTCTCGCACGAGATGTTCGCGATCTCGAACGGCATATCGACCAGGCCCATGCCGATCTCGAACGGCGCCTGATGCACCGTGCCGGCGGCAAAGGTCGAGGCGATGCTGGGAGCCACGCTGCGGTGGCGCCAGGCGATCACCTTGCCGCTCTTGTCGAGGCCGGCCTCGATCCGCTCGACCGAGACGGTGTGCAGGAAGCCGTTGTGGATGTCGTCCTCCCGCGTCCACTGCACCTTCACCGGCGCGCCGAGCTCCTTCGAGAGCAGCGCGGCTTCGAGCGCAAAGTCGCATTTCGACTTGCGTCCGAACCCGCCGCCGAGCAGCGTCACGTTGACCGTGACGTTGGCCTCGGGAATGCCGAGCGTCTTGGCGACGTCCTCGCGGGTGCCGCCGGGGCTCTGAACCGGCGCCCAGATCTCGGCCTTGTCGCCCTTGACGTCCGCGACCGCCACCGGCGTCTCCATGGCGACATGGGCGAGATGCGGAAGGTAGTATTCGCCGACGATCACCTTGTCGGCGCTCTTCAGGGCAGCGTCCGCATCGCCCTCCTTGCGCAGCACGAGCCCCGGCTTGCGCGAGGCCTCCTCGAGCTCCTTGCGGTAGGCGACGGAGTCGTACTTGCCGTTGGGACCGTCGTCCCAGGTCAGCTTCAGCGCGTCGCGGCCCTTGATCGCCGCGCCTGTGTTGCGCGCGATCACCGCGACGCCGCCGAGCGGCTGGAATTTCGAGGGCCACGGCCAGCCGCGCACCTGCATCACCTTCTCGACACCGGGGACCTTCAGCGCCTCCGCCGGCTCGAACTTGACCAGTTTGCCGCCGGTCACCGGCGGACGGGCGATCACGGCATATTTCATGCCGGGCAGCCGCACGTCGGCGCCGTAGTTCGCCTTGCCGGTGGTGATATCGTGGAGATCGACAATGCCGATCTGGCCCTTGCCGAGATAACGGAAGTTCTTGGGGTCCTTCAGCTTGAGGCCCTCGATGCTGGGCACCGATTCCTTGGCGGCGTCGGCAGCGAGCTCGCCGAAGCCGAGCTTGCGCCCGCTGGCGCTGTGCACGACCTCGTGGTTGACCGCCTTGACCTCGGTCGCCGGCACGCCCCAGCGCTTGGCCGCGGCCTGCTCCAGCATTGTGCGAGCCGAAGCGCCGATCTGGCGCATCGGGATCAGATAATGCCGCGTGCTGCGCGAGCCGTCGGTGTCCTGGTTGCCGAACTTGACCTCGTCGCCATGGGCTTGCCGCACCTTGACCCTGGACCAGTCGGCCTCCATCTCCTCGGCCACGATCAGCGGCAGGCTGGTGCGCACGCCGGTGCCCATTTCCGAACGATGCCCGACGATGGTGACGATGCCATCCGCGCCCACCGAAACGAACACGCGCGGATCGACCACGACGCCATGCGGCATCTTGCCGGCGCCGGTCTCATAGGCGAGCGCCTGGCGCGACATCACGGGGGCGGCGAGCACGAAGCTGCCGGTGACGCCGAGCCCCTTCAGGATGCTGCGGCGCGACACCTTCTCGACCTTGATGTGCTTTTCGAAGCCGCGAAGCTTGCGGGGATTGTCGATGAAGTTCATGTCACACTCCCGTCGATGCGAGATGGACGGCATTCTCGATGCGCTGATAGCAGCCGCAACGGCAGATGTTGCCGGACATCGCCTCGCGGATCTGGTCGTGCGAGGGTTTGGGATTCTCCATCAGAAGCGCCGCGGCCTGCATGATCTGGCCGGCCTGGCAGAAGCCGCATTGGGGCACGTTGACCTGACGCCACGCCTTCTGCACCGGGTGATCGCCGTTCGGATGCAGGCCTTCGATCGTGGTGACCTCGCGTCCGGCGACGTCGTTGACGGACGTGATGCAGGCGCGCACCGCTTGCTTGTCGACGATGACCGTGCAGGAGCCGCACAGGGCCTGGCCGCAGCCGTATTTGGTGCCGGTGAGACCGGCCTCGTCACGCAGGAACCAGAGTAGCGGGAGATCCGGGTCACCGTCCCAGCTCTGTTCCTGGCCGTTGATCTTCACCTTGATCATGATCGTGCCTCGCTCTTCATAAGCATGCCAAATTCAAAGTCCGCCGACGCCGGTCGGCGACCGCTCGTGCGTCGTCTCGCCACATCCCGCCGTGGTCCCGCGCGGGCAAATCCCGGAAGGAGGCAGGAACGCAGCTAGCGATGTCTGGATGTGCTCGATACCTCCCGTTTTCTTCTTAATTGATTGTACGTCGTGCGGCATCGTGACGGCGCGACCTTAGCAGAGATCGCGCCGACCCGGCGTTCACAGCCGAGTGTTCTCACCGGGAAAAGATTGCATCGACGGTTTGTCAAAAGCAGGGCGCGTCATCCGCCACGTTGCGTATCAAATGGACGCAACGAAAAAAGCTTCGTCCGCCGGCTGCACCGAACGGACGAAGCAGTAGGCCTCAGTCGAGGGAGGGAGAACGCAGAGCACCGCGAACTTCAAGCAGGAAGCGGACGGTCCTGCGCAGTCATTCAGAGACCAGGACTGAGGAGCCGATGGTCCTCACCCACGCGTGGTGCAGAAGCGGCGGCATCGCGCCGCGGTGGTCCCGGCAGCGGGGACCCGTGAGGCTCGCTGGCGGCAACGAACGCCAGCGAGCTGCAGATGGTGTAGCCAAGATCCGGCGGCCGGCCAGTTCAGGCGGGCGTCCAGGCAGTCTTCCTAAGCGGCTTTGGCCTTCGCGACATGGGTCGCGATCGCGTCCATCAGGGGCGGGGACAGGCAGTCATAGGGCTCGAGGCCGATCTCCTTCAGCCGCGAACGGATGCCGGCCATCTGCTCGGGCTTCACACCCGATTCGATCACGGAGGAAACGAAGGCGGCGAATTGCGGCGCCTGCGAGCCCTGCTCCTGGAACAGTTCGGGATGGATGAAGTCGAGGCCGTAGAACGGATGGTTCTTGTTCTCGATCCGGCCGTACATGTGCGTGCCGCAGGCCTTGCAGGCGTAACGCTGGATCACCGCGGAGGGGTCGACGATCTGGAGCTTGTCGCCGTTCTCGAGCACGGTGACGTTCTGTCGCGGCACGACGGCGACGACGGAGAAGGTCGCGCCCTGCGGCTTCCAGCACTTGGTGCAGCCGCAGGCGTGATTGTGGGCGACGTCGCCCTTGATGCCGACCTTCACCGGATGGTCGCTGCATTTGCAGGCCAGCGTGCCGCCGGCGAAGCTGCCGCTGCCTTGCTTGATGCCGTTGTCAATCGAGGGATGGAGTGCAACAGTCATGGTCGATCCTCCTTGGTGTGACGTTTTCGAGCTAGAACACGACGACTGAACGGATGGATTTGCCCTCGTGCATGAGATCAAAGCCCTTATTGATCTCCTCGAGCTTGAGCACGTGGGTGATCATCGGATCGATCTGGATCTTTCCGTTCATGTACCAGTCGACGATCTTCGGCACGTCGGTGCGCCCGCGCGCGCCGCCGAAGGCCGTGCCGCGCCAGTTGCGGCCGGTGACGAGCTGGAACGGGCGGGTGGCGATCTCCTTGCCGGCCTCGGCGACGCCGATGATGATCGAGGTGCCCCAGCCGCGATGGCAGGCCTCCAGTGCCTGGCGCATCACGGTGGTGTTGCCGGTGCAGTCGAAGGTGTAGTCGGCGCCGCCGTCGGTGAGGCCGACGAGGTGCTGAACGATGTCGCCGGTGATCTTCTTCGGGTTGACGAAGTCGGTCATGCCGAACCTGCGACCCCATTCCTCCTTGGAATCGTTGATGTCGACGCCGATGATCTTGTCGGCGCCGGCCATCTTGGCACCCTGGATGACGTTGAGGCCGATGCCGCCGAGGCCGAACACGACCACGTTGGAGCCCGGCGTCACCTTGGCGGTGTTGACGACGGCGCCGACGCCGGTGGTGACGCCGCAGCCGATGTAGCAGCTCTTGTCGAACGGCGCGTCCTCGCGGATCTTGGCGACCGCGATCTCGGGCAGCACGGTGAAGTTCGAGAAGGTCGAGCAACCCATGTAGTGGTAGATCGGCTTGCCCTTGTAGGAGAAACGGCTGGTGCCGTCGGGCATCACGCCCTTGCCCTGCGTCGCGCGGATCGCGGTGCAGAGATTGGTTTTCTGGCTGAGGCAGCTTTTGCACTGCCGGCATTCCGGCGTGTAGAGTGGGATGACGTGATCGCCCGGTTTCACCGAGGTCACGCCGGGGCCGATCTCGCGGATGATGCCGGCTCCCTCATGTCCCAGGATCGACGGGAAGATTCCCTCGCTGTCGAAGCCGTCGAGCGTGTAGGCGTCGGTATGGCAGATGCCCGTCGCCTTGATCTCGACCAGGACTTCGCCGGCCTTCGGGCCTTCCAGATCGACCTCGACGATCTCGAGCGGCTTCTTGGCTTCGAAAGCAACGGCGGCACGTGTCTTCATCGGTAGCTCCTCAAATCTCATCAGGCGCCAAGAAGTAGTCCTGGCAGCCCTCGTAACGTTCATTTCTTGCCCATGCAGGCGTCTTCAGCCTGGGTATAGGCCTCCGTCTTCTCCTCCTTTTTCGCAGGACGCTGCCGGCCCAAGGCGTCGGTGGAGCGCGCGCGGAGATAGACGTAGAGATCGTCCATGTAGCAGGCGACGTTCGGGTTGTCGCCGAAGGCCGGCATGACGTTCTCCTGCGCGGCCGAGATGTTCTTGCGGCCGGAGGCGACCACGCCGAGGAAGTCACCGTAGCTCATCGACTTCACGGAATCCCTCAGCGCCGGCGCGTATGTCGATCCCATGCCGTCGGGGCCGTGACACACGTGACAGTCCGAATGATAGCGGCGGTATCCGGAATAGGTGAACCAGTCCACGGTGCCGTCGGCCGAAATCTTGTAGGTCGGGTTTCCGTCCTTATCGAGCCACTTTCCGTCGTCTTCCTTCTTCACGGCGGTCGGGTCGCCCGGACCCTCTGCGACCGCGCTTCCTCCGGACACAACGAAGATCATCATCACAGCAATGACAGAGCAGATTTGACGCAAGAGATTGTTCCTCGGTCGGCATTCGGTGGAGACGAGCCGGCGCGTGGAGCGATCCACGCGCCGGAGCGATGCTGACGGGTTTAGTTCGGCAGCGAGAACACGGTCAGGGTACCGCCGAGCGCCGTGTAGTTGCTGAGGGCCGCGTAGCCGCCGACCGCACCGAGGCCTGCGGTCGGGTCGGTCAGGCCTGCCGCCAGTCCGATGCCGGCCCAGCCGCCCACGCCGGAGAGAATGGCAATGTATTGCTTGCCATTGTTCTCATAGGTGGTGACGTTGCCGATGATGCCCGAGGGAGTCTTGAACTTGTAGAGCTCCTTGCCGGTCTTGGCGTCGACCGCCTTCAGGTAGCCTTCGAGCGTGCCGTAGAACACCACGCCCCCGGCGGTTGCGAGCGCACCCGACCAGACCGAGAACTGCTCCTTGTTCGACCAGACGATCTTGCCGGTCTTGTTGTCCCAGGCGATGAAGTTGCCCATGTGGCTTTCGCCCTGCGGCGGATACATCGAGAGCGTCGCACCCACATAGGGCTGACCCGCGGTGTAGCTCACCTTGAACGGCTCATAGTCCATGCAGACGTGGTTGGTCGGAACGTAGAACAGCTGCGTGTCCGGCGAGTAGGCTGCCGGCTGCTGGTCCTTGGTGCCGAGCGCGGCCGGGCAGATGCCCTTTGTGTTCTTGTCCTCTCCGCCGTGCTCGGTCGAGTATTGTGCGACGACCTTGGGACGGCCGTAGGTCGGCGAGTTCTTGTCCATGTCGACGCCGCTGGTCCAGTTCACCTTCGGGTCGTACTTCTCGGCGACCAGCAGTTCGCCGCTCTCGCGGTCCATCGTGTAGGCGAGGCCGTTGCGGTCGAAGTGCGTCAGCAGCTTGCGGTTCTGACCGTTGATCTGCTGATCGCTGAGGATCATTTCGTTGACGCCGTCATAGTCCCATTCGTCGTGGGGCGTCATCTGGTAGACCCACTTCGCCATGCCGGTGTCGGCATCGCGGGCGAAGATCGCCATCGACCATTTGTTGTCGCCGGGACGCTGCTTCGGGTTCCAGGTCGAGGGATTGCCCGACCCGTAATAGACGAGGTTCAGAGCGGGATCGTAGGAGATCCAGCCCCAGGTGCAGCCGCCGCCGATCTTCCACTGATCGCCCTGCCAGCTCTTCAGCGAAGAGTCCGGGCCGACCGGCTTGCCGAGCGAGGTCGTCTTCGCCGGATCGACCTTGATCTGATCATCCGGGCCTGTGGAATAGGCGCGCCAGACCTGCTTGCCGGATTTGAGGTCGTATGCGGTGACATGGCACTGCACGCCGAACTCGCCGCCGGAGATGCCGACCAGGACCTTGTCCTTGACGACCAGCGCAGACGACGTGCCGGTCTCGCCCTTCGCGGGATTGCCGTTGGTCGCCGACCAGGCCACCTGGCCGGTCTTGGCGTCGAGCGCGACGAGGTTGGTGTCGGCCTGATGCAGGATGATCTTGCCGTCGCCATAGGACAGGCCGCGGTTGACGGTGTCGCAGCACATAACGGGGATGACGTTGGGATCCTGCTTCGGCTCGTATTTCCAAACGATCTTGTTCTCTTGCGAAAGGTCAATGGCGTAGACCTTGTTCGGGAACGGCGTATGGACGTACATCATGTTGCCGATGATCAGCGGGCCACCTTCGTGACCACGTAGCACGCCGGTCGAGAAGGTCCAGGCAACTTGGAGTTTCCCGACATTCTGTGCGTTGATCTGGTTCAGCTTCGAATAGCGGGTATTTGCGTAGTCGCCCGCCGGCATCACCCAGTCTTTCGGGTTCTGCGACATCTTGATCAGCTCGTCATTTGCTGAAGCGCTGCCGACGGCGAGAGCCGCCGCCGAACCAAGACAGGTCGCCAGTAGCACCTTGCGCATAGTCATTCCTCCGTTGATCTCGTTTATTGTTTCCGAAGCATTGCTCAATCACCGGGCTTCTCGTCCGGCGTCTGCTCGTGCAGGGCGGTCGCGTGGGGACCAGAAACGATGCTGTGCTGTTTCCTCCTCCTGATGAGAGCTACGGGTCCACGTGCAGGAGCGGCCCGTTCTTGTTGTTCCTGCCGCAATCCCTAACGGCTTCGCCATCGGGAAACTTGCCCAAGAGCGAAGGCGGTTTGCTCGACAGCGCACGGAGGTGAAGATTTTGATTTTGCAGTAGCGAATTCAGCGGCTTCGGTGCGCCCTCGAGGCCGGCCTCGGCGCTCAGGTTCCCCTTGACGGCGCTGCAACTAAGGCGGAGGATTAAGTTTCAAGAGTGGCAATGGAACGATGGCGCTCGTTGCAAGAGACCGCTCAAATGCGAGGTAAACGTCACGCAATCACGGCTGAGGGCTCCGGCAGCGCTGGTTGCGATTCGCGCCGAACCTCCGGATCAAATCAGTGGCTGGATTAATGTCCGACACCATTCACACGCTCTCGACGACCGGAATGACGCCGAAGCGGCAGATCCAGAGCTGGATCGACGGGCTCACGAGCCTGTGCGGGCATTTCGACGTCGATCCGCTGGAAGCGTCCTCGCTCGAAGGTCGCATCGATTACACCACGGTCTCGCGCCTGAAGCTCTGCCAGATCGAGGTCAGCCAGCATCGCATCGCGCACACGCTGGCGCGCGCCAAGGCCAATGAACACCCGTACATAAAAATCCACTTCCAGACCTACGGCGTGTCTTATTTCGAACAAGAAGGCCGTCACATCGAGATCAATCCGGGCGACATCATCGCCTATGACGTCTCCTGTCCGCATTCGATCATCAGTCCGGCCTTTACCCGTCACGACGTGGTGATCGTGCCGAAGGCGCTGCTGCGCGACCGCGGATTCCCGTCGCAGCGGATGCCGGCGTGCAAATTGACGGCGAAGACGGGGACCGGGCGGATCGCCCACGATTTCGTCCATGCCACCTTCGACGAGGCGGCAAAGCTGTCGGCCAACAGCGCGGTCGGCGTCGCCGATTCGCTGATCGACCTGTTGCTGCTGCCGCTGCGCGAAGCCGACACGATGTTCGATCGTGTCGGGCCCGAAGCGATGTATGTGCGCGCCCAGTTCTTCATCCGGGAGCACTTGCGCGACCCGGATCTGTGCATCGACCAGATCTCGGCCGAGCTCGGTTGCTCCAAGCGCTATCTGCACATGCTGTTCTCGGAGCGCGGCACCACGGTGAGCGACTACATCTGGCAGGCGCGGCTGCAGAACTGCCGCCAGGAGCTCGAGGCCCACGCCGGCAAGACCATTACCGACGTCGCCTTCTCCTGGGGGTTCTCCAGCTCATCGCATTTCAGCCGGGTGTTCCGGAAATACTTCGGCGTGGTGCCGTCCTCGATCCACAAGGCACAGCAGGGCGCTGCGAGCTCGGGCGAGCATTAGACGCGGTTTTTCCAGAAGCGGCCGGCGAGGCCGTCCTCCTGATGCGCCCAACTTTCTGATCAGGCCGGCTCGAGGCCCAACGACTTCGCGCTCTCGATCCAGATCGGCAGCTCGCGCTGGTACAGCGCATTAGTCTCCTTGAAGCCGATTGCGGGCTCGAGCACGAAAGTCGAGAGAACCTCCTTCACTTTCGGATCGGTGTTGGCGGCGACGCAGAGCTCGGCCAGGCGGTCGACGACGGCTTGCGGCGTCGCCTTGGGCACGGCCCAGCCGGTAAATCCGCTCACGGTGAAGAATTTCGACGTCGCGCCCTGCTCGGGAAGGGTCTTGATCGCGGGGATCGCATCGACCTTCTTCGAATGCACGGCGAACACCGTGCCGCGGTCGCTTTGCAGGACCGACTGCGCGGCCGTGTAGCTGCCCATCGCGGCATCGAGGGTGCCTTCCAGCATTCCCGTCCACATCGGCGCCTCGCCGCGATAATGCACCGGCTCGATGTTGAGACCATACTGCTTGTTGAGCTCGTTGACGGTCATGTGCGGGGCCGAGCCCGCGCTGTAGGTGCCGAAATTCACCTTGCCGCTCTTGCGCGCGAAGGCGACGAAATCCTCCAGCGTCTTGACCCCGGTTTTCGGGTTCGCGACCAGCAACAGGCCCGCGCCGGGAATGACGCTGACGAGCGTCAGATCCTTGTCCATGTCGTAGCCGGGATTTTTCATCACCACCCGGTTCATGATGTAGGTGGTCGAGATCGAGCACAGGATGGTGTGGCCGTCGGGCTCGGCGCGGGCGACTTCCGCCGTCCCGATCGCGCCGGAGGCGCCGGGCTTGTTCTCGATCACGACGGTCTTGCCGACTTGCTTGGAGATGAACTCGCCATAGGCGCGCGCGAGCAGGTCGGTCTGGCCGCCGGCGGGATAGCTGCAGATCATGCGAATCTGCCGCGCCGGCCAGCCGCCCTGTGCCGATGCGCCGCGCGCGACGAACGGCATCGCCAGTGCACCGGTACCGGCGGCGATGAAGTGGCGGCGATCGAGCTTGGCGGACATGATTCTCTCCCTGATTTTTGCCGAACCTACTGCATCAGGCCGTCGCTGCCATGGGCCGCAGGCGAGACAGATTGGCGCATTGGCTCGCACTGCGTTCGGGCCGCGGGAGCCTCACCGCTGGATGATCTTCGTCCAGACATCGCCGAGGATCGCGGGCTCGCGCGGCGGCAGATAGGTGAGGCCGGCCTGCTTGCCGAATTCGGCGATCTTGCCCGAAGCCGTGAGCTCCGTCAGCGCCTTGTTGACGGCCGCGATCAGCGCGCCATCGCTGGCGAGCCCGACATAGCCGCGATTGGCTCCGATCGGATAATAGTAGCCGGACGCCGTGATCGCCGTGTCCGGGTGCGCGGCGCGATGGGCGTCGAAGCGGGCAAGATCGATCAGCGTCGCGTCATGGTCGCCGCGCTCGAGTCCGCCGAGGAGATCGTCGCGGCCGGGGACGAGATGGGTGATGTTGTCGATCAGGCGCCCCTTGTCGAAGGTCATCAGGATGGCGTCGCCGAGCGATCCGCTTTCGATGGCGAGACGAAGGCCGGCGAGATCGCCGATGTCGCCGACCTTGCGCCCGCGGGCCTTTGGCCCCAGCACCACCGTCATCGGCGAATAGATGTAGGGCTGGCTCGGCGCGAGCACGCCGAGCGGGACGCGGCGCCGCCGATCGTCGCGCGTGGCGCCGGCGAAACCCGGCAAGCGCGCCGTCTTCATCCCGGGTGCGACAAGCGAATCCTGCGTCAGCGCGTAGCCGCCGACCAGCGAGCAGCGCCCGTCCGAGAGCAACGCATTGGCCTCGAGCTGCGGGCTCGAATCCTCATCCAGCCTGCTCTCGAACCACTGGATCTTCAGCGGGCGTCCCATCCGCTCGGCGATCGCCTGCGCCAGCAGCACGTCGAAGCCGGCATCCGGCTTGTCGCGGCGATGCACCGAGAGCGGCGGCCGGTCCTCGTCGAGACAGACCTTCAGAGGATCGTCGGCTGCGAGAGCGACCGACGCCATCGCGGACAGAACGGCCGCAACGCTCCAGGCAACGCGCCGGCCCCTCATGGCTTCCTCCGGCTGGAGACGAACGCCCAGAGGTTTCCGATCTCGTCGTCGCTGAGAATGTCGGCCCAGGGTGGCATCTTGTTGTTCTTGCCGTTCTTCACCGTGGTGACGAAGCGCGTCTTGTCGTCGGGAATGGCACGCAGATCCGGCGTGACGGTGCCGGAATTCATCAGATTGGGGCCGTGGCAGTGGGAGCATTTCGAGGCGTAGGTCGACTTACCATGGTCGATCTGCGCCTGCATGGAATTGCCGGTGGTGTCATCGGCGCGGACGGTCGCCGCATGCGCGACCGAGAGCACCGCGACGGCGGCGATCATCGCCGCCGTCTTGTGAGAGATCAGTTTCAGCATCGTACCCGTGTTTACTGCTTGACCGCAAAGACCCACAGCGAGCCGCCGGGCGGCACGTTGGCAAGCCGCTCGTCGCCGGAGAACAGCGAGTAGACGCCGCCATAGCCGCTCGTCACGGCGACATACTGCACGCCGTCCTGCTGCCAGGTCACCGGCTGTCCCTCGATGCCGGAGCCGGTCTGGAACTGCCAGAGCTTCTTGCCGGTGTCGGCGTCGAAAGCCTCGAACTCGCCGGTCAGCGCGCCAGAGAATACGACGCCTCCGGCCGTCGAGAGCACGCCGGAGAAGCGCGGAATGTCGCTCGGCGCTTCCCATTTCGATTTGCCGGTCATGGGATCGATAGCCTTGAGATGGCCGCGCGGCCCGTCGCCGTATTCCCAGAGGTCGGTCAGGTCCATGCCGAGGTACCATTCGCCCTGCTTGTAGGTGACGGGCTCGGTCTTGTACCTGCCGCCGAACGCGAGCGTGTTGGCATAGGCAAGGCCGGTCTGCGGATTGAACGACATCGGCTCCCAGTTCTTGCCGCCGAGGATCGAGGGATAGACCGTCACCTTCTTGCCCTCGCGTGCGTCCTTCGAGATGTCGGTCTCGATCGGACGTCCGGTCTTCATGTCGATGCCGGTCGCCCAATTCACCTTCACGTAAGGATTAGCCGCGAGCAGCTTCCCGTTGGTGCGGTCGAGCACGTAGAAGAAGCCGTTGCGGTTGGCATTCATCAGCGTCTTGGTCGGCTTGCCCTCGATGTTCACGTCGGCGAGCACCATCTCGGCCACGGCGTCGTAGTCGAACGGATTGTTCGGCGAGAACTGGTAGTGCCACTTGATCTTGCCGGTCTTGGGATCCAACGCCAGGACGGAGCAGGTGTAGAGATTGTCGCCGGGGCGCACCGCCGAGTTGAACGGGCCGGGATTGCCGGTGCCCCAATAGATCGTGTTCAGCTCGGGGTCATAAGAGCCGGTGATCCAGGTCGAGCCGCCGCCGAGCTTCCAGGTGTCGCCCTTCCAGGTGTCGCCGCCGGGCTCGTCCGGCGAGGGGATCGAGTGGGTTCGCCAGAGATGCTTGCCAGTCGCCGGATCCCAGCCGTCGATGAAGCCGCGGGTGCCGAATTCGGCGCCGGAAATGCCGGTGATGACGACGCCGTCGGCAACGAGCGGGGCCACCGTCATCGAATAGCCTTCCTTGATGTCGGCTGCCTTCTGCCGCCACAGCTCCTTGCCGTTCTTGGCGTCGATGGCAACCACGTGGGCATCGAGCGTCGTACGGAACAGCTTGCCCTCGTGAATCGCGACGCCGCGGTTAATGATGCCGCAGCAGACGATTCGCGGCGTCTCCGCCGGATATTCGATCTTGCTCTTCCAGATCTGCTTGCCGGTCTTGGCATCGACCGCCATCGTGGCATTGTGCGAGGTGACGTAGATGACGCCCTGATAGACGATTGGCTGTGATTCCTCGCTCCGATCGTCATTGAAGCTGTAATTCCAGATTGGGACGAGATTCTTGACCGTATCCTTGTTGATCTGCTTCAGCGTCGAGAAGCGCTGGAGATTGTAGCCCATTCCGTAATTGAGAACGTTCGATGTGTCGGTCGCACCCTTGACCAGCTGCTCGGTGGTTTGTGCATTTGCACAGGTTGACGCAAGCATGACGAGGCTCGCGGCCATCGCAAAGCGTTTCATCCGTTCCTCCCAAAATGCGCGCCTTTTGACGCTGCGGCTGCAACACTCCGTCGGAAACCAAAACGCGTCAATACGAAAGTCGTAACTGCCGTGCCGATATCGTCGGCGGTCACCTGACGGAAACCTGACAAAGGCAACTCCAACTTGTGCGCAGACGCTGAGAAATTCCGCGACGCGAAGCACTATTGGGAGCAGGGCAATGCATCTCTACCGGTTGTGGCGCGCGCAAGTTGCAGGTCCGGACTTGAACCGAGGGCCGCTTGCGGGTTTATCTCGGCTCTGCCCCATTGATCTGGGGGCTATGTCAGGGAGGTCTCGATGATTTCGGCTCGCTCGATTGCCCTTGCACTTGTGATTGCACTTTCGGCCGGTCCGGCGTGGTCGGCCTCCGGCAATGCGGTCAAGTTGTTCGACACCGACAATGACGGCACGCTCGATCTTGCCGAGGTGAAGAAGGTGGCCGCCGCCTCGTTCGCAAAGCTCGATCCCGATCGCGACGGCACGCTCGATGCGCGCGAATTGCGTGGACGGTTGAGCGCGAAAGAACTCGCCGCGGCAGACCCTGACCGCGACGGGACCCTCACCCTCGACGAATATCTGTCGGTGGTCGAGCAGCGTTTCAACGCAGCCAATCCCGACAAGGATGGAACGCTGGATGCGAAGGAGCTGAGTTCGCGTGCCGGGCGCGCGCTCGTACGATTGCTCCGGTGAAGCGCCGCAAGCGGAACGGGCATGACGGGCGTAACGTTTGCGATCATTCCGGCCTGATGCTCGGGAACATCGGGCTGCTCGGCCTGTTTCTCCGCATGTCCTGCCGGCGCCGGGGCTGCGCTGCGGGAGAAAAGGAGATGCAAATGAATACGAAGCGTTCCCTTCTTGCTGCCTGCGCAATCCTGACGCTGAGCGCCGGGGTTGCGGTCGCCGGTCCCTGCAACACCGGCAGCGCCAGCACCGACAAGGCCGACAAGGATGCCGGTTCTGGCCCTGTCACCGTGGGCTCCGCGCAATCGCACACGTCCGGTTCGGCGAGCGATAGCAGCCAGCATCCGCCGACCAGCACGATGAACAGGGCCAGCGGTGAATCGCCGGCGTCGTCCGAGGATGCGCAGCGGCAAATGCAGAGCGAGCCGACGGCGGCTCAGCGCGCCGCGGGCGCCAAGCCGAATGCCGAAATGGCCGACAAGGACTGCTGACGGCACCGTTGTCGATTGGACGCGCGGTGCATTGCACAAGGCGGTGTCTCGCTGGTCGTGTTTGACCAGGAGGGAACTTGCTTTGTCCGAGAGAGAAATTGCGGCCGCGAAGTATCGGCACAGACGTGACGGCAGTCGAATCGAGGCTTGAACTGCACTCGACGCAGCCCTAGGTTTTTCGCCGCGCGATGTCGCGCTCAATACCTTGGGAGACCCGAATGGCTTGGAAAGCTCCGAAGATCGTGGAAGTGCCGGTCGGCATGGAAATCAACATGTACGCCTGCGCCTCGCGCAAGTAAGACCGACGACCTGCCGCGGCTTCGATGGCAAACGCCGTCGGAGCCGTGGCAGTGTCGGATCTGCGCCTCGCCGTGCTCCATGCTTTGCGGATCGCGCGAAAGCCGCACGTGGAGGGGCTTCAATTCTTTTCCCGCAAAATTTCGACCGTGCTCTGCGGCAGTGTGTTACGCTGACGCCCGGTCAGCGCTGCTGCCGGATCACAGCGGCGCGCGCCTTTGGGGCACGGGATGGGCGGCAGAGCCTGCAAGTTCTGGACGGTGATCGTGTGCGCGATCGTGCTGGCGCCGGCGCGCAGCAGCGCCGAGGCAGGTTTTGATACCGAGCACATCTTCGGCTTCATGATCGGCACCGATATCGGCAATGTCGGCGAGCGCGAATTCCAGACCCAGACGACGGGGCGCTTCGGCAAAGGCGGGGGCGCTTATCGCGCCCTTGAACATGAGGTCGAGATCGAGGTCGTGCCGCTGCCGAATTTTCGTGTCGAGGTCGGCGGCACCGCCAGCTTGCACCACATCACCGGCGTCCCTGATATAGACGACCGCCGCCAGTTCAACTTCCAGGGCATCTCGCTTGACCTGCGCTATCGCCTGCTCGACCGCGAGCGCGCACCATTCGGCTTCACGATTGCGGCCGAGCTCCACGGCGACCGCATCGACGAGACCAGCGGCGCGAAAGGGCGGATGTACGGCACCGAATTCACGCTCGCCTTCGACCGCGAACTCATTCCGAACTTCGCCATCGGCGCCCTCAACCTGATCTACCAGCCGGAATGGGCGCGCTTCGAGATTGGAGGGGCATCCGAGAAGAGCTCGACGATCGGGGCCGCGTTTGCCGGCCTGGTTCGCGTGCGGCCCAATGTGCTGCTTGGCGGCGAGATGCGCTACTTCCGGCAATATGAGGGCATCGGCCTTAGCGAGTTCTCAGGCCAGGCCCTGTTTGTCGGCCCCACCGCCTATTTCCAGCTCTCCGAGCGTTCCCGGCTCACCGCAAGCTGGAGCATGCAGGCCTGGGGGCGCCCGGCCGGCTCAGGCGGCAATCTCGACCTCGTCAATTTCGAGCGGCATCAGGCGCGATTGGTGTTCGGCGTGAACTTCTAACACGGAAGGTCGTCATGCTCGGGCTTCTCCCGGCTACGCGGCCGAAGCCGCTTCGGCGAGGCGACGGCCCGGGCATCCACGTTCTTTGTTCCACGAGGCAAGGCGTGGATAGCCGAGCCCGGCCATGACGAGGCTTCGGCGCTATGAAACTTCCCCCTCCTTCGCGCGTAGCTTCATGTGCTAATCTCTCCATCGCCCCCTTGCGAGAGGATCCCGGCATGAACCCGATTGACCTGGTGGTGACTGTGTGCGCGGTGCTCTCGCCTGCGACCTGCGAGGAGCGGCATCTGGTGTTCCACTATTCCGGGTCGCCGCGGCAATGCGCGATGGCCGCGCCGCCCTATATCGCGCAATGGGTCGGTGAGCATCCGAAGTGGCACGCGGTGAAGTGGCGCTGCGAATATCCGCACCCGAACGACAAGGCGTGAGCTGCCAGAATCGGTTCGAACGCTACTTGGTGCAGTCCTTCAGATCCTTGTCCGCAATCGAGAACACTGCATCCGCCTTGATCTCGATATCGCGGACGACGCACTGCCGTGCATTGGGGTAACTGACCCTGGCGTCGTAGCGGCCGGGCTCGACGCCGTTGATGCGCAACCGCTCGTCGTGGTCGACCTCCTTGTCCTTGTCATTCAGGCACTGGTTCGGACCCCAGTCGGTCTTGCCGGCGGGTGCGAGCTGGAAGCCGGAGATGGTCTCCGTCGTGAGATTCCAGAGCCTTATGCCCTTGCCCTTGGTCTGCGCGGCGGCTTCGCCGGCAAGCGTCAACAACGCGATCAAAGCAAGAACCCCACGCATCAGCCAGTCCTCCCAAAGGGCGCCGTCATTCCTTGATCAGGCGCTCGCGGTTCTTTGCCTTGTCGAAATTCTTGGCGCGGTCAAGCCCGTTTGGTGCGATCAGCTTCGCCGAGATGAGATCGGCGCCGTCGAAATCGGCGTCGATGACGATGGCGCCGGTCAGATCGGCTCCGCCGAGTTGGGCGTTTTTCAGTGATGCGCCGCTCAGATCGGCGCCCCTGAGGACTGCGAATTCGAGGTCGACGCGCGACAAATCGGCGTTGCGCGCGTTCAGCCGTTCCAGCTTGGCGGATCTCAGCACCGCGCGCATCAGTCCCATCGACTGGTTGCGCATATCGGCGCCGAGATTCGCGTCCGCGATCGAGGCGCCGACCAGGCTTGCGCCGGTGAGGTCGGCAGCGATGCGCGCTCCTGACAGGTTCGCACCGTCGAGACGCGCGCGGGCCATTTGCGAGGCGAATAGATTGGCGCCCTTCAGGCTTGCGCCGGTAAGATCCGCATCCAGCAGCCACGCCTGATCGAGGATCGCACCGTCCAGCCGGGCGTCTCGAAGTATTGTCTTGTTGAGCCGCGCGGCGCGGAGAACCGTGTTGGACAGGTCCAGCCCCGACAGATCGAGACCCGACAGGCGTTTGCCGGTGAAATCGGCAGGCTGCTTTGGGCTCGCTTTGGCCAACATGGCCTCGACCTCCGGCCTCGTCATTTCAGCCGAGACCATCGCGGGGGAGGTGAGGTCGACGCCACGCATCATGTCCTGCGCGCCCGCCGTCACCGCAACGAGTGCGAGGCTAAGCGCTGCAAGACCAAGCGTTGCGAAGGCGACTGTTCGTGTCATCATCAGCTCCGCCGCCCGCTAATCTAGCACGTCCGCCAGGCGACCGGCTATGAGGCATCTCGCTCAGTGCGGTCGCCTTGAGTTCGTTGCGCGAGGCCGGCCTTTATCGCTGCAATTTCGGCTTCGCCGCGTGTGTCGCGCGGGATGCCGATGGGCACCTCGGCCACGATCCGCGCTGGTCGCGGCGATAGGAAGAACAGCCGGTCGCCCAGGCGCACGGCATCGTCCAGGCTGTGTGTCACCAAAAGCGTCATCACCGGCCGGCTCGCGACGAGCGTTGCAATTTCATCGCGCAAGCGTCCGGCGAGAGCGTCATCGAGCGATGCCAGCGGTTCGTCGAGCACCAGAATATCCGGCTCGACGGCAAAGGCGCGGGCGAGCGCCACGCGCCGGGCCAAACCCAGCGAGAGCTCACCGGGATAGTGGTCGCGATGCGCTTCCAGCTCCAAAATCCTGAAGAGCTCGGCGAGCTTGGCATCAGCGACATCGGGCGCAGCCAGCCGTACATTCTGCTCGACCGAGCGCCACGGCAGCAGGCGCGGCTCCTGGAACACCATGCCGATCCGTGCCTCCGGCGGTCGCGCGACGTTGCCAGCAAAATCGTGGTCCAGTCCCAGAATGATGCGCAGCATCGTGCTCTTGCCGCAGCCGGAGGGGCCGATCAGCACGCCGACCTCGCCCGATTGCAGCGCGAACTTGACGGGCGCCAGAACCTCGTGCGTTCCGCCCGCGGCACTCCTGAAAGTCTTGCCCGTGATATCGACCTCAAGCCGCACGGGGCCGCCACCGGTTTGCGCGGGCTTCGAACGGCTGCACCAGCAAGGTTTCGATGACGAGCACGACGGCGGCGAAGGTGAGGGAATAGGCCAGCAGCCGCGGCGTGTCGAACAGCTGGAAGGCGACGCCGATCTCGAAGCCGACGCCGTTCGGCCGCCCCAGCAGCTCGGCGACGAGCACGATCTTCCACACCAGCGACAGGCCGGAGCGGGCCGAGGCCGCGATATAGGGCGCCAGTTGCGGCAGCACGACGTGGCGGAAGGCGCGCCAGCGCGGCATTGCGAACACGCTCGCCATCTCGTCGAGCGAACGGTCGAGCGCGCGCGTGCCCTCGCGCAAGGTGACGATGGCGGTCGGCAGCTTGTTGATGGCGATCGCTGCGATCGCGGCGGCCTCGGTGAGGCCAGCCCAGATATAGGCCAGCACGATCACGACCAATGCGGGCAGGTTGAGCAGCAGGATCAGCCAGGGATCACCGAGCCGGTCGGCGAGCTTCACCCGGCCCATCAAATAGCCGATGGCACTGCCGAGCGACATCGCGAGGGTGAAGGCGAGCGCGACGCGCGCCAGCGTGGCGCCGAGATGCAGGAACAGCGCGCCGCTTGATGCTTCCGCGATCATCACCTGAAGCACCGCCGGCGGGGAAGGCAGCTTTGCGCCGCCGACCACGAGCGCGGCAATCCACCAGATCGCGAGGAACAGAGCGAACGACAGCAGGCGCAGCACCTCAGTCTCCGGGGACTGCGTGATAGAAGGTGCCGGGATCGAGCTCGGCTGCGGGGCCGACGAGGTCGCGGCCGCCGATCTCGGCCAGCACGCGGTATAGCACGCGCGCGTCCTTTTCCTCGTCATCGATGCTCCGGCGCGGAATGCCGTCGCGGTAGCGCTCGCGGTAGGTCCTGAGCAGGGCAGGATCCGTCGTGCCGGTGAGCGGCGCGACCTTGTCCCAGGCCGCATCCGAGGTCGCCAGCAACTCCTTGGCCTTGCGGGTCATCGCGATGAAGCGCGCGACGGCCTCCTTATGGCTCGCGGCCCAGCTCTCATCGAAGACATAGCCGACCGCGGCGACCGCGCCTTTGGCACCCAGCTTCGGCAAGATGTCCTCGATGCCGGTCAGGCGCCTGAAACCCTTGGCCTCGAGCTGGGCGCAGAAATTCCAGAAGTTGAGGCTCGCATCCATCTCGCCGTCCAGCGCCTTGGCGGCGATCAGCGGCGGGGCACCGTAGACGATGGTTGCTTCCGACTTGAGGTCGATGCCGTCCTGCTTCATCCGCGCCTGCAGCAGCAGCCAGCTCTTGTCGATCGCCCCGCCGGCGACCGCGAGCTTGCGGCCCTTGAGGTCGGCGAGCGTCTTGATCGGCGATGAGGCCGGCACCATCACGGCGCCGAGCGCGCTGGAATAGGGATAGAAGGTGAGCTTCGCACCGAGCGTGCGCTCGCGCGACACCCACAGCCAGTCCGACAGGATGATGTCGGCGCTGCCGGCGCGCATCGCGATCTTGCCGGCCTCGGTGCTCGCGAGCTCGGTGACCTCCAGCGCCAGGCCGGCCTCCTTGTCGAGGCCGGCGCTTCGGATCGCGGCCAGCTCCCACGAGAATGTTCCGGTCTTCTGCACCGCAAGGCGGATTGTGTCCGCAGCGCCGGCAGGTGCGGCTAGCGCCAGCACCGTTGCGAGCGCCCAAATTCGCGCCAAAACTGTCATCACCTTGTGAGCCGTTTCCTCTGACAGAGTGCTTTTCAGCACAATACGCATAGCATAGCCTTGGTCGCAACCAGCGGGAGGACGCGCATGGATCTGGCCGGACGGCTACGACCGATTGTCGCCGCATTGACGGCGCTCGCTGCCAGCGTATGCGTGGCACGGGCCGAAGAGGCCAATGATTATCCCACCGCGGCGCGCGCGGAATACGTCTATGGCTGCATGAAGGCCAACGGCGAGACGCGCTCCGCGATCGAGCAATGTTCCTGCTCCATCGACGTGGTCGCCTCGATCATACCCTACGAGCGCTATGTTACCGCCGAGACCGCGCTCAGCATGTCGCAAGTGCGCGGCGATCTCGGCGTGCAGTTTCGCACCTCGGAGCAGGCCAACTCGGCGGTGAATGACTTAAGGCGCGCGCAGGCGGAAGCCGAGGTGAGGTGTTTTTAGCTATCGCGGCACAGACGGTGCGATCTTCCTTCTCCCCTTGTGGGAGAAGGTGGCGCGAAGCGCCGGATGAGGGTTCTATCGGCATATTCCAGCATGAGAGGCAGGTGGGCGCGGAAACATACCCCTCACCCGTCTCGCCGCTACGCGGCGATCCACCCTCTCCCGCAAGGGGAGAGGGGGCTTCAGCGCAAGTCTGACGAAACTAAGTCCCCGGTTTCTCCACATCCCATTCATTGCGGAACACATGCCCGTCCGTATCCCGGGCCTCCGCACGAAAGCGCTTGGCGCCGTTGGAGACATAGGTGAAGCGCAGGTTGGGATCTTCCGAGATCGAGATGCCGCCTTCCATCGACAGCACGGGGCTGTCGTCCTGCGTCAATCTGAGCTGGTTGATGAAGAAGGCGGGGATATAGAGCTGCGTGACCTGGTCCATCTGCAGGCCGGAATTGTTGGGATGGCCGATCATGATCTGCGCTTCGCGCAGCCGGCTTGCCGGACCCTCTTCACGGGCGAATTGCCGGTAGCGCATCTGGCCGAGCCGGTTCTTGGCTTCCTCCACGTTCTTTGCAGCCGGCGCCGAGCAGCCGCCAGAGGCCTTCACATAGACTTTCGAGACGTAGAGCTGGCCGTCGCTGAGCTCGGCGACCGCGTGCACGTCGGTGTAATTGTTGACGCGCACACGGGTGGAGATTTCCGTGACATTGGCCTCCGGCCCGAGTTCGAACTTCGCGGCCATCGGCGCGGGATTGCGGTCGATCACCAGCGTGATCGAACGGATGCGTCTGCTGTCGCCGGGCGACAGCTTGCTGCGCAGCGTCACCGGCACGATGGCGGCATCCTCGGCGCGATAGGGCATCTCGATGCCGATGACCTCGGCGCCGTCGTTCATCGGCCGGTTGCTGAAGATGTCCTGCACCAGGCCCGGCCAGGGATCGGAGGCCTCGTCCGCCTGCGTCGGCGCGGCGAAGGCGATGCCGAGGAGTAGGGCGATCAGGGGCAGGCGGCGTGTGCATCCCATCATGGTCATGCTCGTGGGTTTAGGCGACGCTGATCTCCTGCCAGCGTAGCGCGCCCGCTATTCCCATTCAATTTCCGAAAATGCTGCAGTTGCGTTGCGGGCGTTGTAGTCCTCGAACAGCTGCCAGTGCGGCCGCTCGTCCGCCGCCGCCTTGTCCGCAGCGGCGCGGATCGGCGCGCCCCTCTTGTTCAGGGCGCGGACGTCGGACAGCAGCGTTGACAGGTAACGTCGTTGATCGCTCAGCGCCGCTGGCCAGTCGCTCACAGGACCGTGACCGGGAACAACGCGCAGCGCCGGGATCGTCTCCAACTCTTTCAGCGTGGCGAGCCAGCCGCGAATGCTGCCGTCCATCACCGGAATGTGGCCGAGAAAGACGAGATCGCCGGCAAGCAGGGTTTTGGTGCTCTCGTCGAACACGGTCAGATCGTTGTCGCTGTGCCCGGCCGGCCAAGCGCGCAAGGTCAAGCGGCGCGAGCCCAGATCGAGCGTGAGCGTGTCCGTTACGAGCAGGGTCGGCGGTACGATCTTCACGGGATCGATCAGCTCGGGGCCCATGAGGCGCCTGAAATTGTCGAGATAGAAGGGCCCGCGGCTCGCCAGCGCCTGCGGCAGCTTGCTGTGGCCGACGAAGCTGGTTCCCTCCCCCATGAAGGCAGCATTGCCGAAGACATGGTCGGGATGGCCATGGGTGTTGATGACATAGCGGATCGGCTTTTGCGTGCGCGCTCGTACCGCCGCCAGCAGCGCCTCGCCTTCGCGCAGGCTGCCGCCAGTGTCGATCACGGCCACCGCGTCACCTCCGATGATGAAGCCGATATTGGCGATGCCGCCTTCATTCTCGCGGCTCATCAGCGCTATGGCCCCGGAGTGTACGAAGATTCCCGGCGCGACTTCGCTCACAGGCAATTCGCCCGCCCCGGCGCGTGCTAGCGTAGCTGTTACCAGGGACAAGGCTGCGATCACGAGAGCGATGCGAGACACTTTTCCGCCTCAGTTCAAAGGATTGGCCTCATTGCACTGCAACAAAGCAAAGCCGGCAAAAGTTGGCACACGTGGCGCGTCATGCGTTGCATGGATTACATTCAAACAAAACGAGGAGGAAGCGCGATGACGCAGGCCGGACGACATCGTCGCTGGTGGTTTTCACTCTGGATCGTGATCGCATCATGTGCCTATGGCGATCTCGCCATCGCGCAGACCAACGAGACCGGAGATCTCTCATTCGAGCTGGTCGACCCGAAGGTGCTGCGCGTCTGCGCCGACCCGCGCAACCTGCCGTTCTCGAACGAGAAGGGCGAGGGCTTCGAGAACAAGCTCGCCGAGTTTCTGGCGGACAAGCTGCAGAAGAAGCTGGACTACGTGTTCTTCCCGCAGGCCGCCGGCTTCGTGCGCATGACGTTGGGTGCGCATCGCTGCGACGTCATCATGGGCTACCCGCAGGGCGACGACCTCGTGCAGGGCACCAATCCCTATTACCGCACGACCTATGCACTGGTTGCCAAGACCGGTAGCGGGCTCGAGGACGTCGACACGCTGGAGGACGCACGCCTGAAAGGTAAGCATATCGGCATCGTCGCCGGCACGCCGCCGGCGACCAATATGGCGTTGGCAGGCCTGATGGGCGATGCAAAGCCCTATCAGCTGATGATCGACACGCGCTTCGACAATTCCGCGCAGGCGATGATCGACGACCTCGCTGCCGGCAAGATCGACGCCGGCGTGCTCTGGGGACCGATGGCCGGCTATTATGCGAAGAAAGCCGGCCCCTCGCTGCACGTCATGCCGCTGGTCAAGGAGACCACCGGGTCCAAGCTGGTCTATCGCATCGGCATGGGCGTGCGACCCGCCGACCAGAACTGGAAGCGGCAGCTCAACCGGGTGATCCAGGAGAACCAGGGCGAGATCAACAAGATCCTGCTCGATTTCGGCGTGCCGCTGCTGGACGAGAACAACCGGCCGCTCGGCGCGGAGACGGCCAAGAAGGCGCCATGAGCCGGCCGCTTGCCGCTGCGTTCGTCGTTGCCTTGCTCGTGGCCCCGGCGTCGGCCCAGCAGCAGGAGCCGTTCGAGCCCGAGGGATATCGTACCGACAATTATCGCGCGCCGGTGCCGGCGACGCTCGCTGGCGCGCGCGTGCTCACGACCGGCGAGGCGGAGGCGATCTGGCGTGCGAACAGCGGCACCTTCGTTGACGTGATGCCGCGCGCGCCGAAACCAAAGAACCTTCCTGTGAGCACGGTGTGGCGTGACGCGCCGCGCAGGAACATTCCGGGCAGCTTCTGGCTGCCGGACACCGGCTACGGCAACTTGCCGCCCGCCATGGACGATTATCTTCAGCGTGGCCTCGCGCGCGCCTCACGCGGCGACAAGGCCGCGCTGCTGGTGATCTATTGCCTCGCCGATTGCTGGATGTCCTGGAACGCGGCGAAGCGTGCGCTCGCTTACGGCTATGCCAACATCGCCTGGTATCCTGACGGCACCGACGGCTGGGAGGGCGCGAAGCTGCCGACGGAAGAGGCGCAGCCGGAGCCGCGGCCGGAGCAACATTGATGCAAGCAGGAGAGATCAGGCGCCTGCGCCGTTACTTCTGCTTCTGCAGCTTCGTCAAGGTGCCCGTACCGTTGGTCTCGGTCGCAGAATAGCTCACCCTGTCGCCGGCATGGACGGCATCCAGCATCGCCGCATCCTTGGCCTTGTACTCCTGGAGCGCGCCGGCGCTGCCTGTGCTGGCGCCGACCGTGCCCTTCTGGGTCTGCTGGATCGAAATCGTGCCGTTGAGCCGATCGATCCGCGTGATCATCCCGGTCATGTCGTCAGCAAAGGCGCTGGTTGCGAGCATGCTGAGGACCGCAGCGCCCGCAAACATGATTCTTGTGGTTCCCATCGAGGCCTCCCGACGTCTTGAGTTCACGTCGACAAGCCATCATAAATCGATTTGGTTCCGGCACATAGCGCGGCGAAAGGTTAACGTTGCCGGGGCGATTGCGGGAACTTTTCGTGAGCGGTCAGCGTAACTGACGCTATTCCATTTCCTGCTGGATGACGCGTCCGAGCGCGAACAGGCGCTGGTCGAGCGAGGTTGGAACCTCGCAGACGAAGCGCACCACCTTGTTACGGTCCTCGAAGATCCGGGTCTTCCAGATCAGCTCGTTGCTGAGCGCCTGGACCTTGGCCTCGTCACGCGGTGTGGCCCCTTGCAGGGCCTGGAGCTGAATTGCCTCCTCGCGGATCTTGTCGGCGGCATCGCGCTGCTTGCGGCTGACTCGCTCGAGTCCGTTCATGACCTGGGAGCGCTGGGCGTTGAGCGTGTCGAACAGGCCGGCGAACAGCAGCTTTGCGTTCGCGGTCTTGTCGGCAGCGGAACCCGCGAGAAACTCCTTCACCAGCTTTTCCGCCTCATCCAGTGGCGTCTTGCGCGCCGCCAGTTTCGCAACGAGCGCGCTGATCCTGGCGTCGTCCTTCCATCTGTTCTGGACGTCGTCGAGCGGCGGACCGCCCCACACGGCCGCCAGCGAGATCTCGGGCACCTTCGCCTGGGTGCACGGCCAGTCCGGATAGCGCGGATCGGCGGCGTGCGCCGTCGTGCTCGCGACAGCGAGCACCAGTAGAGAGGTGACCAGAACCCGAACAATCATCCTTCGCCTCCCGCAGGCCCGCGTCGCGCCAGCCCGCGCGAGGGATCATAGGCCAGGATCGCGCCGATCATGAAGACGATTGTGCAAGCAGCGACCACCGCCAGCGAGATCCAGTTGATCTGGCCATACAGCGCGAAACGGATCAGCTCGACCGCATGGGTGAACGGATTGGCCTCGCACAGATAATAGAGATAGGGGTTGCCCTCCTGCACGCGCCAGAGCGGGTAGAGCGCGGAGGAGGCGAAGAACATCGGGAAGATCACGAAGTTCATGACACCGGCGAAGTTCTCCAGCTGTTTGATGCCCGACGAGATCAGCATGCCGAGCGAGCCCAGCATCAGCCCCGACAGGATCAGCGCCGGCAGCACGGTGAGATAGCCCTGGGGCGGCGGGGTGATGTCCCAGAGCCAGGCGATCAGCAGGAACGCATAGACCTGGAGCAGCGATACCGCGGTGCCCGCGAGCAGCTTGCAGAACAACAGGAACCCCCGCGGCAGCGGGCTCACCAGGAGCGTGCGCATGTTTCCCATCTCGCGGTCATAGACCATCGAGAGCGAGGACTGCATGCCGTTGAAGAGCTGGATCATCGCCATCAGTCCCGGCGCTATATAGACCTCGTAGAGGATGTAGGTCTCGTAGGGCGGGATGATGGAGATGCCGAGCACCTGGCGGAAGCCGGCGGCAAAGATGAACAGCCACACCAGAGGCCGCACCAGCGCCGAGACGAAGCGCTCGCGCTGATGCAGGAAGCGCAGGCCCTCGCGCCAGACGATGCCGCTGAGGCAGGTCATGTACTCGGCGAACGAGAAGCCGCGCGGCGCCTCGCGCGTCGTGATGCTGCTCATGCGCCGCCTCCAGGCATGGTTTGTGCGCCGGTCAGGCGCATGAAGGCGGTGTTGACGTCCTGCGCGCCTGTTGCGGCGATGACGCGGCTCATCGGCCCCTGCGCCAGCACCTTGCCCTGGTGCAGCACCACGAGATCGTCGCCGGGCATGATCTCGTCGAACAGGTGCGTGGCCCAGAGCACGCCGATGCCTTGCTCGGTCACGAGCTGGCGGACGTGGCTGATGATGTCGGCACGCGCCTTGACGTCGAGGCCGACGGTCGGCTCGTCGAGCAGCAAGAGGCGCGGCTGGTGCAGCAGCGCCCGGGCGATCTCCAGCCGCCGCATCTGTCCGCCCGAGAGGTCGCGCACCTTGCTTGCAGCGCGATCGGCAAGGCCGATGCGGCCGAGCAGCTCGGCGCTGCGCGCCGAGGCCTCGCGGCGGCCAATGCCGTGCAGGGCGGCGTGGTAGAGCAGGTTCTGCGTCAGCGACAGATCAAGATCGAGCGTGCGCGGCTGGAATACGACCCCGAGCAGCCGCAGCGCCTCGCCCGGGCTCTTGCTGACGTCGTGCCCGAAAATGCCGACGCGGCCGGACTGGATGCCGAACAGCCGCGTGATCAGCGAGAACAGCGTGCTCTTGCCGGCGCCGTTGAGTCCCAGCAGCGCCGTGAAGCTCGCGGGCTGCACATTGAAGGACACGTCCATCAATGCGCGCCGCGGACCATAGGCATGGCTGACGCCGTCGATCGACAACGCCGGCACCGTGGCTCCTTCGGGTCTCGGCGTCTCCTGCGCTTCGGCGATCGGAGCGGGGCTGGTCATGGCGCGATCGCAACGCCCCAGGGCAGCTCGCCGACCTGAATGGTCTTGATCACCTTCTGCGCGGCGACGTCGATGACGGAGACGTCGTTCGACACACCGTTGGTGGTGAGCAAATATTTCTCGTCCGGCGTGAACGCCATGTGCCAGACCCGCTGCCCGACCAGGAGATATTTCGTCACCTTGCGCGAGGCGACGTCGACCACGGCGATGCGGTTGGCGGGGCCGAGCGCGACGAACGCGGTTTTGTCGTCTCTGGTCATGCCGATGCCGACCGGCTGGATCGCCTCCTTGCGCAAGCCCGGAATCTCGAACGTGACCTTGCCGATCACCTCGTGCTTTTTGGGGTCGATGATCGAGACAGTGCCGCCGATCTCCGAGGACACCCACACCTCGGAAGAATCATGCTTGTACTCGGCGTAGCGCGGCCGCGCGTCCACCAGCACGTTGGCGACGATCTGGCGCGAGGCGGTGTCGATGAAATGCGCCATGTTGGTGGTTTCCGAGGTGTTGATCAGCGTCTTGCCGTCCGGACTGATGGTCATGCCCTCGGGCTCGACACCGACCTGGATGTCGCCGAGCCGGGCGCGCTTCTCGAGGTCGATCACCGTCACCGTGTTGTCGTTCTCGTTGGCGACGTAGAGCATCTTGCCGGCGGCATCCTGCGCGAACAGCTCGGGGTCGGGTCCGGAGGGCAGGCTGTCCACCACGGTTTGCGTCTTGGCGTCGATTACCTGGATGGTGTCGTCGTCGCCGACCGCGACCATCACGAACTTGCCGTCGCGGGTAAGGTCGATGCCGCGCGGACGCTGGCCGACCTTGATGGTCTTGGTCACGGTCCAGCTGTCGGTATCGATCACCGAGACCGTATTGCTCTTCTCGTTCGAGACATAGGCGATGAACGCATGCGCTGGGGCTGCCGCCAGCGCCAATGCGGAGAGAAGTCCAACACGCCACATCCGCGACATCTGCATCCTCACTTCAGCTTGCATTTGCTCTCCGGGCGATCGTAGCCGAGCGTGTCGAGCTCGGAGACCTGGTGCAGGAATCCTTCCTGCGGCGACACCGACACCACCATGCGGCCGTCGACCAGGAGGATCGGCTGACGCAGCTGCAGGTTCCAGTCGCGCAAGGTCAGCCGCGTGCCCTTGAAGGCGGCGACCGAGAAATCCGGGCCCTTGATGAAATCGGTGACCTTCCTGACCTCGCCGGAATTGGCGCGCGAGGTGGCTTCGCCGATCATGCGCACCGCCGTCCAGGCCTGCATGTCGCGCGCGGTCATCCGGCGCAAATTCAGCTTGATGAAGCGGTTCTGCATCTGGATCGCGCCCCACTGATCCTGCGATGCGTCCCAGCTGCGCGGCACGAGGCCGGCCGAGCCGGCGACCGGGCGCGGATCCCAGGTGCGATAGGGCAGATAAGAGCCGAACACCTCGCTCTCGTCGGCGGCGACCAGCACGTCATAGGCCGGTGCCTGCTGCGTGAAGACGGGGATCTGACGCTGGATCTGCGCCACGCCGCTATCGGTGCGCCGCGCCCCGCCCTTGTCCTCGAAGGTTCGCTCCTGCACGATCTTGGCGCCGAACCGCGCCGCGGTGCGCCTGATAGCATCCGCGAACAGCTTGTCCTCGTCGTGCGAGCCGACCACCAGCAGCCAGCGCGACCACTTCTTCCACACCAGATATTGGCCGAGCGCGTCGGCGAGCATCGCACGCGTCGGCGCGGTGTGGATGACGTTGGCGCGGCAATCGGTCTCGCGCAGCCGCTCGTCGATCGCGCCGGCGTTGAACAGCAGCGTGCCGCGGTCGCGCAAGGCGTCCGCGACCTTCAACAGCGCATCGGCGGGCAGGTCGGCGATGATGAAGCCGTTCTTCTCGGCGAGCGCGGTCGCAGCCTGCGCCACGTCCTCGCCTTCCCTGATGCGGCGCTCCTCCAGCGTGAAGCGCTGGCCGGTGAATTTCCCGGTGGTGTTGTTGTCCTCGATGGCAAGGCGCGCGCCGGCGAGGCCGTCATTCTCGGCAGGCTGCTCGGCGAGCGACAGCGTTGATCGGGTGCCGGCGATTGCGAGATAGCCGACGCCGATCGTGACGGGATCGGCCGCAAGCGCGCTCGTCGCGGCAAAACCAAAGCCGATCAGGCCGGCCAACCATCGGATCATGTTTCCTCCAGACGATCTCCCCGGCTTGACCGCCGGTGAAGAATTGTCTCTGCTTCAAGCATGACCAATTTGTCAGGCCGTGCAACCCCGCATTTCGTCCCCGCGCGCGCGAAGCCGGGAATCACGATCATGCGAGCATTGTTGGCAACCGCAGCATTGCTGCCGACGGGGGCGGGCGCGCTCGCCGATCCACCGAAGCTCGCGGTGTTCGATTTCGAGTTGGTCGACACCAGCCTGCCGGGCGAGTTCTACGGCTCCAAGCCGGAAGAGGCGCGGCTCATGCGCATCAGCGAGCAGCTGCGCAAGGAGCTGGCAGAGTCGGGCCGGTTCCAGGTGCTTGACATCGCGCCGATACGGGAGGCCGCCCGTGGCGCGAACCTGCAGGCCTGCGGCGGCTGCGACCTCAAGCTCGCCGGCCAGCTCGGCGCCGATCTGGAGATCACCGGCCTTGTGCAGAAGGTCTCCAACCTGATCATCAATCTCAACATCTATCTGCGCGACGTGAAGACCGGCAACATGGTCGCGGTCGCCAGCGCCGACATGCGCGGCAACACGGATGAATCCTGGTCGCGCACGATGAGCTATCTCATCCGCAACCGCCTGCTGGCGCCGAACTACGGGAAGCCGTGAAGAGGTTTTCCCTCTCCCCTTGTGGGAGAGGGTGGCTCGCCGCGTAGCGGCGAGACGGGTGAGGGGTTTCCATCCCCACGAATGGTCGTGCGAGCGGAGAGAACCCCTCATCCGGCGCTTCGCGCCACCTTCTCCCGCAAGGGGAGAAGGAGAAAGACATCACCCCTTCAGCCTCTCCGCATGCCAGTGCAGGTGATCGCTCATGAAGGTCGAGATGAAATAATAGCTGTGGTCGTAGCCCGCCTGGCGCCGCAGCGTCAGCGGGATGCCGGCCTTGGCGCAGGCGGCCTCGAGCAGCTCCGGCCTGAGCTGCTCCTTCAGGAAATTGTCGGCCTCGCCGACGTCGACTAGGAAGCCGGAGAACTTGGCGCCGTCCTCGATTAGCGCCACCGTGTCGTGATTGCGCCAGGCCTCCTTGTTCGGTCCGAGATAGCCGGTCAGCGCCTTGATGCCCCAGGGCACGAGCGAAGGCGCCACGATCGGGGCAAAGGCGCTGGCTGCGCGAAAGCGGTGCGGGTTGCGCAGCGCCACCGTCAGCGCGCCGTGGCCGCCCATCGAGTGGCCCATCACCGATTGCCGCTTGGCATCGACCGGAAAGCTCTCCGCAACCAGCTTCGGCAGCTCGTCCGTGACGTAGCTCCACATGCGATAATTGCGCGCGAACGGCTCTTGCGTGGCGTCCACATAGAAGCCGGCCCCGAGGCCAAAATCATAGGCGTTGTTGGCATCGCCCGGCACATCGGGCCCGCGCGGTGAGGTGTCGGGCGCGACGAAGATCAGGCCGAGCTCGGCACAGGCCTTGCGGAACTCGCCCTTCTCGGTGACGTTGGCATGCGTGCACGTAAGGCCGGAGAGATACCAGACCACGGGCAGCTTGGCCCCGTCCGCATGCGGCGGGATATAGACCGAGAACACCATGTCGGTTCCGGTCACCTGGCTGGCATGGCGATAGACGCCCTGCACGCCGCCATGGGATTTGTTGGTCGAGACAGTCTGAATCGTCATGCCTAAGAGCTCCGTGGCGTCTCACCACACCAAGATTGCAACGCTTGTGTGACCGAATTCGTGGCGTGGTTAGGCGACACCGCTGTCGATCGCCAGCCGCACCAGCTCCACCGAGGTCTTCACCCCGAGCTTCTGGCGCATGATGGACGAGGTATTGGCCACCGTCTTGTAGGACGATTGCACCAGCCACGCGATCTCGGACAGGCTCTTGCCGGCGCTGAGCAGCCGCAGAATCTCCATCTCGCGCGCGTTCAGCTTCGACAGCGGGCTTTGCGCCAGCGTCGGCCCGGCGAAGGCGATGCTGCGCGCGATCGCGGTCGGAAGATAGGTGCCGCCGCTTCCGACGGCGCGGATCGCCTCGACGAGGTCGTCGGGGTCGCCGGTCTTGGAGACGTAGCCCTTGGCGCCGCACTCGATCGCGCGCGCAGCGAAAGCGGGGTCGTCATTCATGCTGAACATGATGATGCGGGCCTCAGGGGCGCGCTCGAGGATGCGGCGCGCGAGCTCGAAGCCGGAGACGGTCGGCAGATTGATGTCGATGATGCAGAGGTCGGGACGTTCGACGATGAAGACGCACTCGCCGTCCTCGGCATCGGCGGCTTCCAAGATTTCGATCTCGCCTTCGTCGGCCAGCACGGCACGGCAGCCGGAGGCGACGATGGGATGATCGTCGACGATCAGAATGCGCATAGGCGTTCCCCGCAACAGCCCGTTCCCTTGGAGCTTGCCTGTTCTGCGCCGCATGAGACTGACCAAGCAAGACGCGCGTCTCGTGTCGGCTCATGCAACCCGGCTGGGATTGCTGTACGCTTCCGATTAGATATCGGGCGGTTCGCCTCTGTCAACGTCGTCGGACAGGCGCCAACCCTTCGCGAGGCACGAGCGAGACCAATGTGGCAGAATCTTTCCTTGCGCGGGCGCATCAATCTCTTGCTGGCGCTGCTGCTGGCGCTGGGGCTCGCGGTCAATATCGGCCGGCAGATCGCCGAGGCCGGCCCGCGCGTGCAGGCCGAGGACCAGAGCGTGATCCGCCTCGCGCGCGAATTCATCGAGATGATCGTTGCCGATCTCAACGAGGCACCCGATCCTGATGCCAGGCTGAACCAGATCGCGCGCGATCTCAGCCGCCTGCGCCATGTCAGCATCGCGCTGCACGATTCCGGTGGGAACCCGCTGACGCCCCGCCGGCTTGGCTCCGATGTCGACACGCGTGCCCCGCCGGCCTGGTTCGTCAGCCTGGTCCATCCGGAGCAGACCGCGGTCAGCGTGCCGGTCTCGATCCGCGGCAAGCCCGGCTCGCTCGTGATCACCTCGCATCCCGACGACGAGATCGCCGAGATCTGGGACGGCATCGTGACCCAGCTCGAGGTCGGCTCGGTGATCGCGCTTGCGCTGTTTTTCCTGATGATGAAGGTGGTCGGCCGTGCCCTGGCACCGTTACAGTCGCTGGCGGACGCCATGGGGAAGCTCGAAAGCGGACATTACGAGGCCCGCGTCGCGCCGGGCGGCGCGCCGGAGCTCGCGGCGATCTGCACCAGGCTCAACCATCTTGCCGCGACGCTTGGTGAAGCGGTCGAGGACAAGCGGCGCCTCGCCGAGCGCGCGGTGTCGCTGCAGGACATCGAGCGCAAGGAGATCGCGCGCGAATTGCATGACGAGTTCGGGCCCTATCTGTTCTCGCTGCGCGCACATGCGAGCGCGTTGGCGAAGCAGGCGGACGGACGCGAGCCGAGTGCCGATGCCGTACGCAAACATGGCAGCGCCATGCTGGAGCAGATCAATGCACTCCAGCAGTTCAATCGCCGCGTGCTGGAGCGTCTTCGGCCCGTGGGCCTTGCCGAGCTCGGCCTGCGCCAGGCGCTCGAATCCCTGTCGCGGCTGTGGCGGGAGTCGCATCCCGACGTTGCGATCGAGACCTCGATCTCGCCGGCGCTGGGCCCCACCGGCGAGACCGCCGATCTCACCATCTATCGCATCGTGCAGGAGGCGCTCACCAATGTGTTCCGCCACGCCGGCGCGACCTCGGTCAGTGTCGTCATCGAGCCGGTCGAGCAGGCCGGCGGCCGCTTCTGCGCCCGGGTGCGGGTCAGCGACGACGGCCGCGGCATGGAGCCAGGCCAGAAGCTCGGCTTCGGCCTCGTCGGCATGCGCGAGCGGATCCTGGCGCTCGGCGGCACGCTCAATGTGGTCTCGGGTGAGGGCGGTGTGACCGTGGAAGCGCTGGTGCCGACAGCGGCAACCTGATCGCATCCAAAGCGATCGGGAAAAATTCCCGATTTGGTCGGGAAAATGGGTGTGGATAGGGTCCGACCTTTTGTGGCTGGCGTCCCCATTGCGGCCGAATAAACTCGTCCCGACCAATCGGCGGAACATCAAAACATTCGGTGGTCACGGATGGGAAGGCGGGGATGGGCAAGGTTGTTTCGTTCAAGCGTGCTTTGTTGATGGCTTCGGTGTCGACCGGGCTGGTATCGGGCTTGGTCTATGCGACCCCTGCCGGGGCCGCGCCGGACGAGGAGACCAACGTCCAGAACCTGCCGCCGGTCGAGGTGACCGCACCACCTTCGGCGCGGCGCGCGGCGCCGTCGCGACCTGTTGCGCGCGTGGGGGCGCCGGGATCGGCCGCGCCGAGGACACGCCTTTACGTCTATCCGACCTCGCCGGGCACCGGCCGGGGTCTCGATGTCGACAAGGTTCCGTCGGCGATCAATGCCGTCGATGCCAACCAGATCAGGCGCACCGGTTCGCTGAACGTCACGGACGCGCTGCGCGACAACATCGCCGGCATCAACATCAGCGAAGTCACCGGCAATCCGTTCCAGCCGGATGTCGAATTCCGCGGCTTCGTCGCTTCGCCCGTGACGGGCACGCCGCAAGGCCTTGCGGTGTACCAGAACGGCGTCCGCATCAACGAGGCCTTCTCGGACGCCGTCAATTGGGACCTGATTCCGACGGCCGCGATCAGGTCGGTGACGCTGGTGACCAACAATCCGGCCTTCGGCCTCAATGCACTCGGCGGCGCGATCAACTTGCAAATGAAGGACGGCTTCACCTATCAGGGCGCCGAGCTCGACCTCATGGGCGGATCGTTCGGCCGCATCCAGGGCTCGGCGCAATGGGGCAAGCAGGTCGACCAGAACTTCGCCGTCTACGGTGCGCTCGAAGGACTGCGCGACAACGGCTTCCGCAATTTTTCCCAATCGACCGTGCGGCGCTTCTACGGCGATGTCGGCTACAGGGCCGGCGACAGCGAATTCCACGCCAATATGGGCGTGGCCAAGAACGATTTCGGCGCCAGCGCCACGGTCCCGGCCGAGCTGCTCGACAGATATTGGGGCGCGACCTACACCACGCCGCAGACCACCTCCAATCGCGTCGGCTATCTCAACCTGACCGGCAAGGTCGACGCGACGCCGACCTGGACGCTCGAAGGCATCGCGCGTGTGCGCAGGTACGAGCAAAAGGTGGTCGACGGCAACCCGACCGATGTGGAGGAGTGCGCTGCAGATCCGGCGCTGCTCTGCTTTGGCGACGACACCTCACCCGCCTACGGCGCGGGCGGCGTGCAGCTTGCCAACCCATTTGCGCCGGGCACGATCCTCGGCGCGATCGACCGCGGCTCGATCCGTTCGACCACGTTCGGCGTGTCGGGGCAGGCCACCAACACCGACCAGTTGTTCGGTCATGACAACCGCTTCGTGGTGGGCGCAACCTATGACGCCAGCGTCACGCGCTACAACGCCTCCTCCGAAATCGGCTCGATGGGAGAGAACTACGTCGTCAGCGGCAGCGGCGTTTTCCTGGGACCGACTCCTGTGGCGGACCCCGTCGCCGGCCCGGTCTCGCTGCGGACCGTCAATCAGTATAACGGCCTCTACGCGTTGGATACGTTCAACGTCACGGAAGCCTTCGCCATCACGGGGGGCGGCCGCTTCAATGCGGCGCGGATCACGTTGGAAGATCAGCTTGGGACTGCGCTCAACGGCGATCACACCTTCACGCGTTTCAATCCGATCATCGGCGGCACCTACAGGATCACGCCGGAATTGACCGCCTATGCCGGCTATTCCGAGGCCAACCGCGTGCCGACACCGCTCGAGCTCGGCTGCGCCGATCCCGCCAGGCCCTGTCTCATCGCGGCCTTCCTGGTTGCGGATCCACCGTTGAAGCAGGTCGTCTCCAAGACCGTGGAGGCCGGTTTCCGGGGCACCAAGGAGTTGAACATCGGCACCCTCGGATGGAAGATCGGCGGCTTTCGCGCCACCAACCACGACGACATCATGGCGGTGCCGGTCGTTGGCCGGACTGGTTTCGGCTATTTTTCGAACGTAGGCCGCACACGGCGGCAGGGGCTCGAAGCCGAAGTCAACATCAAGTCTCCGACGCTGCAGTTCCAGGCGAGTTACGCGTTCGTCGATGCCCGCTTCCTTGATCCGCTCGAGCTCGGCTCGGAAAGCCCGTTTGCCGACGATACCTCCGAGACCATTCAGGTCAGGCCCGGAAACCAGATCCCGGCAGTCCCGCGCCACCGCGTCAAGGTCGGCGTCGACTATGCCGTGACCGACGTCTGGAAGGTCGGCGGCAACGCGCTGTTCGTCTCCAGCCAGTATCTGGTCGGCGACGAGTCCAACCAGTTCGCGAAGCTGCCGTCCTATACGGTGTTCAATCTCCACACCTCCTATCAGATCGCGAAGAACGTCCAGCTCTACGGCCGCGTCGACAACATCTTCGACAAGCGTTACGTGACCTACGGCCAGTTCTTCGACCGCGACGCCTTGCCCAACTTCACCAATGGCGGCGCGGATTTCACCGACCCGCGCTCGCTGAGCCCGGCAAGGCCGCGCGCGTTTTACGCGGGGTTGCGGGTGACGTTCTAGATTTTCACTCCACCTTCACGCGCTCGAGCGGAGCCGCAGCGACGCTCGCCTGCTCCCGGCCTTTGGCCGCACTCGCGCGGTGGCGTCGCTGCACCAGATATTGATCGCCGAGCACGCCGACCAGGATCACCGTTCCCATCACCGCGAAATTGAGCGAGCTCGGAATGCCCAGCAGGTTGACGAGATTCTGCAGCACCTGGAGCAGCACGGTGCCGAGCACGACGCCGATGATCGAGCCTTCGCCGCCGCGCAAGGAGCAGCCGCCGAGCACGGCGGCGGCGATGGCGTAGAGCTCGTAGAACGAGCCGTGCACCGCCGGCGAAATGGAACGGGTGTACATCGCGATCAGGATCGCCGAAAACGCAGTCAGCCCGCCACAGATGACATAGGCCGAGATGATCACGCGGTTGGTGCGAATGCCGGAGTACCGTGCCGCTTCCTCGTTCTTGCCGACGGCAAGGAGATAGCGGCCGAACACCGAGCGGTGAAGCACCACCGAGGCGATCACGGCCACCACGGCGAGCGCCACCACGCTGTGCGGCAGCGGGAATCCGAGCACGTTGGTGCGGCCGGCGGCCAGCCATTCCAACATCGGAAAGCTCGCGCCGAAGCCGAAGCCCGCCGTCGCGTCCTCGGTGTAATAGCGCGCCGCGCCGCGGTAGATCAGGAGGCCGCACAGCGTGACCACGAAAGCCTGGATCCGCATCCTGGTCACCAGCGTGCCATGAACCAGGCCGATCACGAGCCCGGCCGCGACGATCATCGCGAGGGCTACGACCCAGTTGACGTCGTGATTGACGATCAGGTCGATGAACAGGACGCCCAGCAGTGCGATCACCGAACCCACCGACAGCTCGATCCCGCCGATGATGATGATGAAGGCTTCGGCGATGGAGAAGATGCCGAACAACCCGATCTGGTTGGCGGTGTTCGAGAGATTGCCGACGTACAGGAATCTCGGATTGATCAGGGCGACAACGGTCCCGACCATCAGAATCAGAACGAGAAGGCTCAGGTCTTTCTTGCTCAAGGTCCCTCCGCCGTGATTGTGTGGCCAACGGCAAGCTGCAGCACATTGTGCTCACTGAACTGGCTGCGATCAAGGAAGCCCGAGATCGCGCCTTCATGCATCACCGCGAGCCGGTCGCTGACCCCGATCACCTCCTCCATGTCGCTGGAGATCATCAGGATCGCCACCCCGGCATCGGTCAGGCGGCGCAGCATGCCGTAGATTTCCTGCTTGGCTCCGACGTCGACCCCACGCGTCGGCTCGTCGACAATCAGCACCTTCGGCCGCATCGACAGCCATTTGGCGAGCACGACCTTCTGCTGGTTGCCTCCCGACAGCGAGCCGACGGCGGTCTTGACGTCGGGCGCGCGGATTTTTAGGCGCTCCCGCTGACGCACCGCGTTCTCGTTCTCGCGATCCGTATCTACCAGCCAGAAGCGCCATATAGGACGCCAGATCCGGCAGCGAGATGTTTTCGGCGATCGAGACGTCGAGCAGCAGGCCTGCGCCCTTGCGGTCCTCCGGAACGAGATAGATGCCTTGTTCGATGGCGGCCCGTGGGCTTGCGATACGGATCGGCTCGCCATCGAGTCGTATCGTGCCGCCACGCAGTGGATCGATGCCGAAGACGGCGCGGGCGAGCTCGGTGCGGCCGGACCCGACGAGGCCGGCAAGCCCGAGGATCTCGCCGCGGCGGACCGACAGGCTCACGGCGCGGCCGGGATAGGTGTCGGTGACGGCATCGACGATCTCCAGCACGCTGTCGCCGGGCGGCGCGGCCGGCGGAACGTAGAGCGATTTCAGGTCGCGGCCGATCATCAAGCGGATCATCGCCGCCGGAGAGAGCTCCGCACGCGTCAGCGCGCCGACCACGCGACCGTCGCGCAGCACGACCGCACGGTCGGCGCACTGCATCACCTCGTTGAGCCGATGCGTGATGAAGATGATGCTGACGCCGTGGGCTTTCAGGCCGGCCACGGTGCGCATCAGGCGGTCCGTCTCGGCGAGCGTCAGGCTCGAGGTCGGCTCGTCCATGATGACGAGACGAGCGTCGAGCGAAAGCGCCTTCATGATCTCGACCAGCTGGCGCTGCGCCAGCGACAGGTCGGCGAGCGGCGCATCGGCCGCGAAATCGCAGCCCAGCCGCTCCAGCAGCGGCGCGACATCGGCATACATCCGTTTGCGGTCGATCAGCCGCAAGGGCCCGCCGTGCACGGGCTCGCGGCCGATGAAGACGTTGCCGGCGACATCGAGATTGTCGAACAGGTTCAGTTCCTGATGGACGAAGGCGATGCCCGCCTTGATCGCATCCGCCACGGTGAGCGAAGATCGCGCGGCGCCATCGACACGAATAAAGCCGCCGCTGGGCTCCACGACCCCGCCGAGCACGCGCATCAGCGTCGACTTGCCGGCGCCGTTCTCGCCGATCAGCGCAACGACCTCGCCGGGCGACACTTGGAGACCGACGTGGTCGAGAGCGACCACGCCTGGATAGCTCTTGCTGATGTCGACCAGTTCGAGAAACGGTTCTGGCATGGCAGGCTGCACGGCGGGCAGCGCGGATCTCTCCTATTTCTTCAGCATCTGCTTCATCGAGGCCATGAACTCGTCGACATTCGCCTTTTCGATGACCTTGCCGGGCACGATGATGATACCGTTAGCCGGAATGCCGGACTTGTTGCCGCCGATGTAGTTCGCCATCAGCTTCATGCCCTGATAGCCCCATTCGAACGGCTGCTGCACCACCGTGCCGACGATGCTGCCTTCCTTGACGCCACCGAGCGTAATCGGATCCTCGTCGAAGCCGATGATCTTGATCTTGCCGAGCTTGCCGGCCTCCTTGAGCACCTCGTAGATCCGCGGTGTGTTGTAGGAGTAGAAGCCGACGAGGCAGCTCACATCGGGCATGGCGGCGAGGATGTCCTCGACGTTGCGCTTGGCGCGGGTCTGGTCGATCTCGTCGCCGCGAACGTCGACGAGCTCGACCTTCGAGCCTTTGAGCGTCTCCTTCACGCCTTCGATGCGCTCGCGTGCGTTGTCGGCGCCGGGTAGGCCGACGAAGCCGACGCATTTGCCGCCGTTCGGCAGCGCCTTGACCATCAGCTTTCCTGCCTCCTTGCCGAGGTCGGTGTTGGAGGAGCCGATATAGGCCACGCGCTTGGATTTCGGCGCGTCGCTGTCGGTGGTGAACAGCACCGTCTGGGACGCAACCTTGTTGAGATGCTCGGTCTGGTTCTTTGGATCGACCGCGCTGACCATGATGCCGGCGGCACCGGCGGCGACGAGGTCGTCCATCACGCGCTGCTGCACGGCGGCCGCAGCCTGTTCCGGATATTTGAACTGGAGCTCGTAGTTGGGCAGCTCGCCTTGCGCCTTCTTCATCCCGGCCTCGGCGATCTTCCAGAAGTCGGACGCCCCGTTGACGACGAAGGCCAGAACCTTCTTGTCCGCCGCATCCGTCGGGCCGACACCCGCTGCGATCGCGAAGGCAACAGACACACCTGCAACCAAGAGACGCTGCATATCATTCCTCCCCTAAGGCGGTCGGCCCTTTTTGATGGCCAACTCTGCTTGAGCCCAGATTGGGCGCATGCCTCACCCCCAGCGGCACGGCAATCAGCCGCTACCCGCATCGTTGCGGCAGAGGCGGGTCACCGACCCGGCCGGCGAGGTGAAATGAGGCACGTACCTCAAGCTAGCAGAAGCCCGCCGCGCACGCAATTGGAAGCAACGGTCTGGACGTCAACCGCCGCGCTCAGGCTGGTGTCGCCGGTCCCGCGGCAGCCTTTTCGGGCAATCCGCAGCCCGCTTGCGCCTTTAACCGATTGGAAACCATCGCAAATGATCTGAAAATTGTAACGAAACTCTCCGGCCGTCTCCGCGTCGGTTCGCCGGAGGGCCCGTGATGACTGAGCAGCAGTTGAGAGAGCAGGAATTCCAGATTGCGCGGTACCGGCATCTGGAGCGCGAGGTGACCGATCCGCTTGCAGCGTGTCTGCTTCACAGCATCATCGAGGAGCTCGAGGCCGAGCTGCGCAAGGAAAGGCCGGATTGGCACGGGCCCGGTCATTAACCGTTTGTTGGCGCTAATGATGCCAATTGTCGGCGTGGGAATACCAGGGGAGGCTGCTCCCATGCTGAAGGACGGCACCTACGCCGCTTGGTACAAGACGCCCATCGACCAGGGTACCGGGATCGTCCATGTCGCAGACGGCCAGATCTGGGGCCGTGACAGCCTGATGACCTATCACGGCACCTGCCAAATCGATGGAGATCGCTTCACCGCAACCGTATTGACGAAGCGTCACACCGACGGACGCGCCACCGTGTTCGGCAACGATCAAGAGCTGACGTTGACGATCGAGGGAAGCTGCCCTGGCAAGATCGCGACCTACACCGCGACAGCACCTCAGGCGCCGGGCATGATCCTCCACGGAACGCTCATCCTCAGGGAACAACAGCCGCCCCCACCTGAACCACCAGGGCAGACGCCGGCATTCAATCCCGACAAGCTGCCGAAATTGCCGAAGCGCTCGCGCTGATCATCGCGACGAAATCGCACGTCGTCTCGACTGGCCGCCGGCCGGCTCCGAATCCAGCTCATCTGCAGCGCTTCGTCATTTTTCCTCCGGCCATCCCCGGGCGAGTATCGCCGCCTGTTGCAAGGTGATGCTTCGGACCAGCGGGTCCGCATGACGGTGCACGAGTTGCCAATCCGTGCCGTCCTTGCGGTAGACTTCGGTCACGCGCAGCGACCAGTCTTGAGCCGGCAACCCGCCCACCTCGGCGCGCTGGCGCTCGACCATGACGAGAGCGACGAGCGCGTCGGATGCATAGGTTTGCAAAACCTCAAGTTCGGTTTGGCCTTCCCTGAAGTATCGGGAGAGGGCAGCCAGACGCTGGGGACTAGCGTCGAATCCCCGACTCGTAGGCCCGCCAAAGGGCTGCATCAGCGTGAAATCGGGCGCGATGCGGACAAGCTGGGACCAGCGGTCCACATCGCCACGCATGAAGGCGGCATTCTTCTCGCGGGCGCGTTCGACGAGGCCTGCTATCGCGTCGCTTCCAGCGGCCGCATCGGCCGAAAGCTGACCGGACAGGGGAATTGCTGCGGTAGCGGCCATCATCGAGCGCCGCGATATCTTTTCCTGCTCGCATGGCCACCTGTTCAGCCCGGACGGTTTGTTGGTCATTTCTCAGCTCCTGATCGAACGACGAGGCCCATGCATGAAGCCTTGATCCTAATGAATCCAGCGATATGATTTCAGCAACATGCTGAACCAAATTGATCTATCCAGGATTGATCTGAATCTCCTCGTGCTCTTCCGCGTGGTCCTGGAAGAGCGCCATGTCGCGCGTGCAGCCGCTCGGCTGAGCCTGACGCCGTCGGCTGTCAGCCATGCGCTTGGCCGGCTCCGTCTTCTACTGAACGATCCGCTGTTTCTGCGGACCCCGAAGGGGGTCGTTCCAACGGAGCGGGCCTTGGAGCTTGGAGAGCCGGTGGCCGAGATCATCGCGCGCGTCGAACAGCTGATCGGCTCGGCCACACCGTTCGACCCGGAGCAAAGTGGCCGTCGATTTACGATTGGCGCTCCCGATGCCGTACTGGTCTCAGCGATCGGTCCGCTGTTGCAATCGATCGCGACTGCGGCGCCCCACATTGATATCGGGCTGATCCACCTGATGCCTGCGCCGCGCGGTGGCGCAATCGGAGATCCTTGGCAGCAAAGCCTAGACATGCTCGAACGACGCGAGCTCGATATCGCAATGCTGCCGCTGCCGGCGGTATCACCGCGTTTCGAGGCGCGCAGGCTTTACGAGGAGGAGTTCGTGCTGGCCATGCGCAAGGGACATCCCTTCGCAAAAGCGCCAACCCATGCTGCGTTCGCGCGATCACAGCACCTGCTGGTCTCTCTCAGTGGGGAACCGCGCGGTTTCGTTGATGAGATGTTGGCAAAGCGCGGCCTCGAACGCCGCATCGCTTTGACTGTTCCGAATTTCATGATGGCGCTTGCCCAGCTTTCCGGGTCTGATTTGATCGCCGCATTGCCGCGCCGACTGGTGGAGCAGCACGCCAGCCGTTTCGGCCTCGTGTTGGTCGAGCTGCCTTTCGCGCGCAAACCGGATACGATCCGGGCCATCGCGACCAAAGCGGCTATGAAAGACGCGGGCATCGCGTGGCTGATGCAGATTGTGGTCGGTTCAATCGGAGCAGGCCGAAGCTAGAATCCGGTTTGAACTCAATAGGCGTTCATCTCGGCAAGGGAAGCATTGTGCTGCCGCGCCTGCGGTGGCGGATCTGGGACCTCCTGCACCCGCTTCTCAAATCGCCCGGAACTGTCCATTGTGCCGGCCCGAAACGAAAAGAAGTGGAGCAGCATCAATGACGGAGGGGGTCTCGCGCCGCCGGTTTGCCAAGCTGGCGGGATTGTCCGCAGCCGGGATTGCGAGTCCGCTTGTCGCCGAAGCCAAGCCGGCGCGGCCGCCGCGCAATGCAGCCGGTTTTCCGGCGGGCTTTCTCTGGGGCACGGCGACCTCGTCCTATCAGGTCGAGGGTGCGGTCGAGGAGGACGGGCGAGGGGCCTCGATCTGGGACAAGTTCGTCCGCATCCCCGGCAAGATCGAGGACGGCACCAACGGCGACCGCGCCAACGAGCACTATCACCGCTACAAGGAGGACATCGCCCTCATCAAGGAGCTCGGCTGCAAGGCCTATCGCTTCTCGGTGGCCTGGCCGCGGCTGTTCCCGGACGGCGACGGCAAGCCCAATCCGAAGGGGCTCGACTTCTACAACCGTCTCGTCGACGAGCTGCTGAAGAACGGCATCGAGCCGTGGCTGACCCTCTATCATTGGGACCTGCCCCAATCGCTCCAGGACCGGTTCGGCGGTTGGCGTTCGACCGAGACCTGCAAGATCTTCGGCGACTACGCGGCCTATATCGCCGCGCACCTCACCGACCGCGTCAGGAACGTGTTCACGTTGAACGAGAGCGGGCGCTTCGTCTATTTCGGTTACGGCGTCGGCATCGACGCGCCGGGCTTGAAGCTGCCGCAAGCCGATGTCAATCAGATCAGGCACAACAGTGCGCTGGCGCACGGGCTCGCGGTGCAGGCGGTGCGAGCCCATGGCCGCCGCGGCACCAGGGTGGGGCCGGCGGAGAACATCGATGCCTGCGCGCCTGCCTTCGACACGCCGGAAAACGTGCGGGCCGCGGAGACCGCGCTGCGCGAGATGAATGCCGGCTATCTCAACGTCATCATGACGGGCCGCTATACCGACGCCTTCCTGAAATACGCCGGGTCCAACGCGCCGAAATACACCGATGCGGAGCTCAAGATCATCTCTTCGCCGGTCGATTTTCTCGGTCTCAACATCTATGCGCCGCAGAACTACGTGGTGGCGTCCGACCAGGGCGCGGGCTTCAAGCCGCTGCCGATCCCGAAATCGTTCCCGCACATGAATTCGGACTGGCTGCGCGTCGGGCCCGAGACGATCTACTGGGTGCCGAAGCTGGCGGCGAAGATCTGGAAGACGGATGCGATCTATATCAGCGAGAACGGCACCTCCGGCGACGATGTGGTGTCGCCCGACGGCAAGATCTACGACACCGATCGCATCATGTATCTGCGCAACTATCTCGCCCAGCTCCAGCGCGCCACCGACGAAGGCGTGCCGGTGCACGGCTATTTCCTCTGGAGCCTGATGGACAATTTCGAGTGGGTGTACGGCCTTAACAAGCGTTTCGGGCTGTACCACGTCAATTTCGACACCCAGGTCCGCACGGCAAAACTCAGCGCCAGCTTCTACCGCAACGTGATCGCGAAGAACGCGGCGGGGGTGTAGCGGCTTTCTTCCATGTCGAGCCATCTGAGAGATCGTCATGCCCGGGCTTGTCCCGGGCATCCACGTTCTTCCTGCCCGGAGCCAAGCGTGGATGGCCGGGACAAGCCCGGCCATGACGTCGCTGAGGCTTTCGTGTAGCGGAAAATCTGAGTGAGGGGCGGGAGAAACCGTGTAGCGCCGCACATTGACTCTCTTCTCCCCCTTATTCAAAACCGTTCTCAACACCCATAAACAAGAGGACGACGCCAATGCCTGACGCGCTGATCATTGATGCCTGCCGCACGCCGCGGGGCATCGGCAAGGCCGGCAAGGGAGCCCTGTCGGGCATTCATCCGCAGCAGCTCGGGGCGACCGTGCTGCGCGCACTCGCCGACCGCACCGGCATCGATACCTCCGACGTCGATGATATCGTCTGGGGCTGCAGCGCGCAGGTGGCAACGCAAAGCGGCGATCTCGGCCGCATGTCGGCGCTCGATGCCGGCTACGACGTGCGTGCCAGCGCGGTGACGCTGGATCGTTTTTGCGGAAGCGGCATCACCAGCGTCAACATGGCGGCGAGCTCGATCATGGCCGGTGCCGAGGATCTCGTCATCGCCGGCGGCTGCGAGATGATGTCGATGGAGGGACGCCGCGGCGGCGGTCCGATGATGATGGACGGCGGCAATCTGCGTCTGCGGGCACGGCATCCGCAGTCGCATCAGGGCGTCTGCGCCGATGCGATCGCGACGCTGGAAGGCATCACCCGAAGCGACGTCGACGCGCTCGGGCTGGAGAGCCAGAAGCGCGCCGCGCATGCGATCGCGAACGGCCACTTCAAGAACAGCCTCGTGCCGGTCCACCGCGAGGACGGCAGTCTGGCGCTGGATCATGAAGAATACCCACGGCCGCAGACCACGATGGAAGGCCTCAGCAGCCTGAAGCCCGCGTTTCCGGCCATCGCGGACTACGCGCTCGACGACAAGGGCACGACCTATCGCGGCCTGATCCTGCAGAAGTACCCTGATCTCGACATCGACTTCGTGCATCACGCCGGCAACTCGTCCGGCGTCGTCGACGGCGCTGCCGCGATCCTGCTGGCCTCGCCCGCTTACGCCAAGGCGCATGGCCTTAAAGCCCGGGCCCGCGTGGTCGCGATGGCCAACATGGGGGACTCGCCGACCCTGATGCTGAACGCACCGGTGCCGGCAACGCGCAAGGTGCTGGCCAAGGCGGGCCTCACGATCGACGACATCGACCTGTTCGAGATCAACGAGGCCTTCGCCGTGGTGGCGGAAAAATATATCCGCGACCTCAAGCTCGACCGGGCCAAGGTCAACGTCAACGGCGGCTCGATCGCGCTCGGCCATCCCATCGGCGCCACCGGCTCGATCCTGATCGGCACCGTGCTCGACGAGCTCGAACGGCGCGACCTCAAGCGCGGTCTCGTCACCATGTGCGCCGCCGGCGGCATGGCGCCGGCCATCATCATCGAGCGCGTCTAGCCAATCGCCCACTGACTTTCTCCCCATTTTTACGGGGAAGAAGACCGGCGACCAGCGATCCGACCCTTATTTTTCAGGGTGAAACACGACCGGCCTCTCATAAAGAGGCCGGTCGTCGCTTGTCGAAAGCGGCGAATCAGTTCTAGCAAGGTTGCGTGCGGGCCTTTGAAACAAGGCAAAAACTGCTGCCCGAGGCTTCATCCGCTCCGGAAGTAGCTAAAAAGCAGGGTTTTTTGTCACAGCAGGCCAGAAAAGCCCGTAATTTCGCGACAAAACTGTGCAGAAGGCTATAGGCCTTCAACGGTTGGTCTAATATGCAACCGGCAACGAATCAGAGGAGACACGATGCCGACCCAGATGTCCAAATCGCAATTGATCGAAAAGATTGCGACCGCCACCGAGCTTTCCAAGCGTGACGTCAAGAACGTCATGGAGACGCTGACCGACGTCGGCCACAAGGAGCTCAAGAAGAACGGCCTGTTCCTGGTGCCGGGCTTCGCCAAGTTCGTGGTCATCAAGAAGCCCGCGACCAAGGCGCGCAAGGGCACCAACCCGTTCACGGGTGAAGAGATGATGTTCAAGGCCAAGCCGGCCCGGAAGATCGTCCGCGCCCGCCCGGTCAAGGCCGCCAAGGACGCCGTGGGCTAACAACGCAAAGGCCCCCTCGAACGAGGGGGCCTTTTGTCTGGGGCTGCCGCGAGGGTTCGAGACGGAGGGCTCAACCCTTGCGGCGCTTCACTCGGACCGTAGCAGGCTGAAGCCGCGGCTCGGGTCCTGCGAGCCCATCGCGAATCCGGTCGATCGCGCGATCGAGCAATTGGCGCAGCCGCTGCGTCTTCCGCGACCGCTTCGCTCTTTCCAGCAGTTTCTTCATCGCCTTTACTCCGCCGCTTCCTTGGCTTCAGCCGGCTCGAGCGCCGCGGCGATGGCTTCGTCGACGCGCTCCAGCCAGATGAACTCGAGGGTGTCCCGCGCGCTCTTCGGGATGTCGTCATAGTCCCGCTTGTTGCGCGCCGGCAGCATCACCCGTTTCAGGCCGGCAGCAGCCGCAGCCACCACCTTCTCCTTGATGCCGCCGACCGGCAGCACCAGGCCGCGCAGCGAGATCTCGCCGGTCATCGCGGTGTCACTCCTCACCGTGCGGTTGGTGAGCAGGGAGGTCAGCGCCGTGAACATCGCAACGCCCGCGCTCGGCCCGTCCTTCGGTGTTGCGCCCGCGGGGACGTGAACGTGGATGTCGCTCTTCTCGAACGCTTGCGGATCGATGCCGAGCTGAGAGGACCGGCTCTTCACCAGCGTCAGCGCAGCCTGCACGCTCTCGCGCATGACGTCGCCGAGCTGGCCGGTCAAAATCAGCCCGCCCTTGCCGGGCACGCGCGTGGCTTCGATGAACAGGATGTCACCGCCGACCGGCGTCCAGGCAAGGCCGGTGGCAACGCCCGGAACGCTGGTGCGCAGTGCGATCTCGCCCTCGAAGCGCGGCTGGCCGAGGACGGTGGCGATGTCCTTTGCCGTCACCACGACCTTCGCGGCCGTGCCTTCGGCGACCTGCACCGCGGCATGGCGGAGCACCTTGCCGATCTCGCGCTCGAGGTTACGCACGCCGGCCTCGCGGGTGTAGCCCTTGACGATCAGCTTCAAGGCCTCCGGCTCGATCTCGGCCTGCTCGGCCGAGAGGCCGTTGGCCTCCAGCTGCCGCCGTACCAGATAGCGCCGCGCGATCTCCAGCTTCTCGTCCTCGGTGTAGCCGGCGAGGCTGATCAGCTCCATGCGGTCCAGCAGCGGACCCGGGATCTGGTCGAGCATGTTGGCGGTCGCGATGAACACGACGCGCGACAGGTCGAAGGGCACGCCGAGGTAATTGTCCCGGAACGTCCCGTTCTGCTCGGGGTCGAGCACCTCCAGCATCGCGGCGGACGGATCGCCCTGCACGCCACGGCCCATCTTGTCGATCTCGTCCAGCATCATGACGCAATTCCGCGCGCCCGCCTTCTTGATGCCCTGGATGATGTTGCCGGGCAACGCGCCGATATAGGTGCGGCGGTGACCGCGGATCTCGGCCTCGTCATGCACGCCGCCGAGGCTGACGCGCACGAAAGGGCGATCCATCGCGCGCGCGATGGATTGGCCGAGCGAGGTCTTGCCGACGCCGGGCGGGCCGACGAAGCACAGGATCGGCGCCTTGCCCTGCGGGGCGAGCTTGCGCACCGCCAGATATTCGATGATCCGGCTCTTGATCTTCTCCAGGCCGAAATGGTCGGCATCCAGGATGGCTCGCGCCTCCTTGATGTCGATCGGCTTCTCCGCGGGCAGCGCCCAGGGCAGCTCGATCAGCCAGTCCAGATAGGTGCGGACCATGCCGGCCTCGCCGGCGGCCTCCGGCATGCGCTCGTAGCGGCGCAGCTCCTTCTTGGCATGCGCTTCCGCCTCCGGCGGCATGTTGGCCTTGGCGATCGCAGCCGTCAGCTCGGTGACCTCGGCCTGCTTGCCGTCGCCTTCGCCCAGTTGGCGCTGGATCGTCGCCATCTGCTCGCGCAGGATCGCCTCGCGCTGCCGCTCGTCGAAGGAGGCCTTGGTCTGCTGGCCGATTTCGTTGCTGATGCGCAGCACCTCCAGCCGCTCGGCCAGGTGCTTCGACACCTTCTCCACGCGAAGAGCCAGGTCGATGGTCTCCAGCACCTCCTGCTTGTCCTGCGGCTTGATGTCCATGAACGACGTTGCCAGATCCGCCAGCGCGCCGGGCGCGCTGGTGCCCTGGAACATCGCGGCGAGCTCGGGCGGCGCCTGCGGCAGCAGCTCGATCGCCTCGATGGCCTGGCGCTGCAGGTTCAGCGCGCGGGCCTCGATCTCGGGCGAGGTCGTGGTCGGCTCGGGGATCTGCTGGAAGCGCGCGGCCGGGAACGGCGTCCCCGGCAGGAAGTCGAGGATGCGCGCGCGCTGCACGCCCTGGCAGACGATGTGATGGGTGCCGTCGGGCGCGGTGATGTAGCGCACGATGTTGGCGATGGTTGCGACCCTGTAGAGGTCGTCCGGCCCGGGGTCATTGGTCTCGGGGCTGCGCTGCAGGACGATGCCAATCGGCCGCTGCTCGCGCAGCGCCTGCTGCGCGGCGGCAATGGACTTCGCCCGGCCGATCGTGATCGGCGCGATCGCGCCGGGAAACAGCACCATCTCGCGCACGGGGACGATGATCAGCGCGTCGTCGGGGATCTTCACGTCGTTATTGCTTTGTTCGTTGTTCATCTGTTCGGTGGCCATGATCGACCTCAGGATTTCGCGAGGCGCAGTGCGACGCAGCCGTCCATCACGAAGCGGCTGATGGCGTAACGGCCGAGGGGCAATGCAATGCGGCGCTCAAAACGCCCTTGCGGCAGCTCGAGCCGATGGATGCGGGCGTTGCGAAGCTCCGGCGGGAGGGTGCGCTGACCCGAGATGACGAGCACGCCGTCATGGATGACGGTCTCGACATTGTCCGGATTGACGCCGGGAAGCGCGACCAGGATCAGGAGCTCACGCTCGGTCTCGAGCACGTCGATCGGCGGCTCCCAGCAGGCTTCCTGGCGGCCGAACTGCTGGCGCAGCCGATCGGCGCGGGTCAGCGAGTCCAGGGCTTCGGACAGCATCCAGTCGAGGGGATTTTTGGGTTGCATGATGCGGGCTCTGGGGTGGGAAAGCCTGCATATGGGGCCGGTTCCAAGGAAATCCAGTACGGTGGCGCGCACGTGCCATGCGCCGCCGTGCGATCAAGACAAGCGAACGCCGCGGCATGCGGCCGCGACGTTCCGTTCATTGGCAGGGCGCGGGCTCAGGCTGCGGCGCGGTACTCTTGTTCCGCTTCGAGGTTGATCACGGAGGTGGCGAGCTCGGTCAGCGTGCGATCGGTTGCCTCTTCCTCGTCCAGCGTCTCCTGGAGCAGCCTTGCGGCGTCCTGCATGCCGAGCTCCTCGGCCCAGGTGCGCAGCGTGCCGTAGCGGGAGATCTCGTAATGCTCGACCGACTGCGCTGACGCGAGCAGTCCGGCATCGAGCGCCGGCGCGCCCTTGAACTCCTTCATGATCTCGGCGCCCTCGTCGGCAATGCCGTTGATGGCCTCGCAGGGCTTGCCGCGCGCCGGCTTGCCCAGCATCTTGAAGATCTGGTCGAGCCGTTTGACCTGCCCTTGGGTCTCGCGCAAATGCTTGTTGAAGGCGGCCGTAAGCTCCTTGGAATTCGCGGCCTTGGCCATCTTGGGCAGGGTCTTGATGATCTTGTTCTCGGCGAAATAGATGTCCTTCAGCGTCTCCAGAAACAGGTCGCTGAGCATCTTCGGCGCCTGACGCGGCCGGCGCGCCGCGGTCTTCTTTGTCGTGCGTTTCTTCGCTCGTTTAGCCATACGTCCTCCTCATGAGGTAACACGGGAAGGCCTCGCCCTCCTCAATCCTCGGGCGATCAAAGCCGCTCCATGAACGAAAGTTCCAAACTGCCACCCGCGAGAGCTAGGTCGGGCGCTTGTAGGGATCTTCCTGGCGCTGCCGTGCCTCGGTGTTGCGATCGAGCTGCGCCCGCTCGCTGCGGCGCAAGTTGCCCGCCTTCATCACGCCGTAAACGAGCGCCCCGCCGAGCACGAACGCTCCGATGAACCAGAGCCAGAGCATCTGGGCCGAGGCGTGGCCCAGGAGCATGCTAATGCCGCTGTCGCTCATGATTGGTCTCCACGATTGTCCATTGCTATCACGCTGAGCTAAGTCGGCGGTCGAAACCTCGTTCCATGCGACCGCAGCCGGAGACGTCAGACCGGGTCGGTCAGCGGTTGCCGCACCGCTTGCGCTTTCGGCTCGCCGCCCCGGGCGGTGAAGTCTCCGGCTTCGGTGGAAGTCCGCAGCCATTTCGTCACGTCGCTGATTGCTTCCCGCGGCGAGTGGCCGAACTTGCGCAAGCCGCGAAAATATTCGAGCTGAAGGTGGGCCGACGTGCCGCGCTTGGGGATCGACTTCAGATGCTGGATGTCGTCTTCGATGCCGAGATGGTCGACGTGGGGTGCCACCATGGCGATCACCGAATCGAGCCAGCTTCTGAACGAGACCGGCTCGAACGAGACCAGGTCGATATAGGTGCCGTCGGTTCCGTAGCGCTGGGCGCGCCAGCGATTCTCCTCCACCAGCGCGCGGTGCACGGCCGAATAGGTGGCGTTCAGCTCGGGATGGTGGACGGCGTGGCGGACCAGCGCGCGGAACAGCGCCGCGATCGCCACCGAATCCGCGATCGCCGTGCAGCAATCGGTGATGCGCAGCTCGAGAGTCGGATGCTGCAGCGAGGGCCGCAACGCCCACCAGACATAGGTGGCGTTGGGGATGATGCCGGCATCGACCAAGGTCTTCACGTAGGTCTCGTATTCGGAAAGGTTCCGAAACATCTCGGGAAAGCCGGTCCGGGGCAGGGCATCGTTGGCGGCATTGCGGTAGCCCAGCAATCCTGTCGGGTAGCCGCACCAGAACGGTGAGGAGGTCGAGAGCGCCAGCAGCAGCGGCAGGAACGGCACCAGGCGGTGCATGATCTCGACGCGCAAATCGGGCTCGGGGACCTCGACATGGACGTGCAGTCCGCTGATCGGGTTGCCGAGGCCGACCATCCCGAGATCGCTGATGACCTTGCTGTAGCGACGCTTGCGCGTCATGCGCTGCTGCTGCGGCTGCGCCAGCGGGTGTGTGCCGGCCGCGATGATGCCGACGCCGTGGTCCTTGCCGACCTCGGTGAGCACCGCGCGATAATGCGCGAGCTCGGCCAGCGCATCGGTCGAAGACGTCAGCGGCGGCGTCGCCACCTCGATCTGCGATTGCAGGATCTCGGTGGTCAGCCGCTCGCCGAGGCGCTTCTGCGCCGCGGCCATGTAGGGCTTGGGCAGCTCGGATCGCGGCGCCGCGGACTGGCGGTTGACCAGAAAATATTCCTCCTCGATGCCGAAGCGGTAGCGGTGCATCGCCTACGCCGCCCCTTGTGCCTTGGCGTGGCGGCGAACCGCGTCTCCAAAAGCCGCCAGAATGCGCGCCGAGGCGTGGTCGGAGCTCGCCCAATAATCGGGATGGAAAAGCGTGCCGAGCGCAAAATCGCTGGCGCCCTCGACGCTGACGGCCTCGATCGAGCCGTCGTCGGCGACGGCCTCCGCGACGAGACCCGGTGCGAGATCGGCGATCAGGAAGCTGTGCAGCGAATTCACTAGAATCGAATCCGCGCCGCAGATCTGCTGCAGGACGCCGCCCTTGCGCAAGGCCACCTTCTGCCGCAGCCGATAGCGGGCATCCTCGTTGTCCGCGTCGGGCGTGCCATGGCGTTGCTCCTCGGGCAAATCGTCTGGCTCTTTCGCCAGCGTGCCGCCGAAAGCGACGTTCAGCTCCTGGAAGCCGCGACAGATGAACAGAGCGGGGATGCCCCGCGCCAGCGCCCGCGGGATCAGGCGCAGCGCGACCTCGTCGCGGAATTCGTCGAACGGGCCGTCACGCTTCTCGTCGACCGTTTGTCCATAGCGGGACGGATGGACGTTGGTCTGTCCGCCGCCGACGAAGAGGCCGTCGAGCCTGTCCAGATAGGCATCGATGTCAGCCTCCGGCGCCGCGGGCAGAATCCGCGGCACGGCGCCGGCGACGAGGCCGATCGCATTGACGCAGACCATCGAAACGGCGGCGAGCTGTTCGCCGCGCGCGACCATGGAATCGGAGAGAATGCCGATCTGCGGTGCGCCGCTGCGCCCCTGCCACTGCCCGCGCGAGGCGCTACGCCGCCACTGCTGAAGGCCGTACGCCACGGCATCCGCTGCGCTGCCGAATTGATGAATCGCCGCCTTGAGCTCTCTGACGTTTGTCCCTAATCGAAGTGCCCAACGGCTGCAGGCAACGGGATCGTGCGGATCAATTCTGGAACGGGGCTCGTGCAATTGCTTCGGCTGCTTCTGTTCGTGTATCGATGCACAGTGAAACGGCAATCGTCGGGAATGGTTGCTTTGCGATTGCACCGTTCGATCTCAACGCCTCCGCACCAGCCTTAACTTTTGTTATGGCTCTCGCGCGTTCTCGGCATGCTGCTCGCCGCCTATTCCGTGCAGTTCGGCATCAACGGGTCGGCCCGGATCGGCCTGCCCCAGTAGCTGCGACAATCTGTTAACCTGTCGCTATCCCGTTCGGCCGGAGTGTCACGGGATCCGGGACGCTTTCGCTTGCACTGTCATGTTGCTTTGACGTAACTCGGTCCAATAAGCCCTCGACAGGAAATCGACATGTCGATGACAGCGGACGAGCTCGGCAAGAGACAGGCCATTATCGACGCCTGCCGGCGCATGAACGCGCTCGGCATCAACCAGGGCACATCGGGCAATATCAGCGTCCGGCATGTGGACGGCCTCCTGGTCACGCCGACCAGCGTGCCCTATGAGGCCATGCGTCCGGACCAGATCGTCTTCATGGCCATGGACGGCTCGCACGCGCCCGACCAGAAGCCGTCGAGCGAATGGCGCTTTCATCGCGACATCCTGATGTCGCGGCCCGACGTCAACGCCGTCGTGCACGCCCATCCGACCTATTGCACCATCCTGGCGATCATGGGCATGGAGATCCCGCCCGTGCATTACATGATCGCGGCGGCGGGCGGCGACAGCATCCGCTGCGCGCCCTACGCGACGTTCGGAACGGCGGAGCTGTCCGAGCACGCCGTGCGGGCGCTGGAGGGCCGGCTCGCCTGCCTGCTCGATCATCACGGCATGATCGCGATCGGCAAGACCCTGGACAAGGCGATGTGGCTGGCGGTCGAGGTCGAGACGCTGGCGCGGCAATATCACGGCTGTCTGCAGATCGGACAACCGCCGCTGCTCCCGAGCGACGAGATCGAGCGGGTCCGTCAGCGCATGGCCGGCTACGGCCTGTCGGAAGGGTAGGGCGGGCCAGACGGTGTTAGTGCGGATCAAACATCTCGTGGATCGCAAGAAGACGAACCGCACCATGGTTCGGCTGCGCGCCCTGCTGCGCAGCAACGAGTTCTACCTGATCCCGCTGGCGCTCGTGATCGGCACGCTCGCGGGCGCGGTCGTGACGCTGATGGCCCACATCGCGCAGATCGCGCATGTCGTGATCTACGGCATTCCCATTGACGTCCACCTGTCGGCCCACGCGAGCGTCAGCCCATGGGCGGCACTGATCGCGCCTGCGCTCGGCGGGCTGGTGCTCGGAATCATGGAATGGTCGCGGCGGCGCATGAAGATATCGAACGCGGTCGATCCGATCGAGGCAAACGCGCTGCGGGGCGGCAATCTGTCGATGCGCGACAGCGGGGTGGTCGCAGGCCAGACCCTGATCTCGAACGGCTGCGGCGCCTCCGTCGGCCTCGAGGCGGGCTACACCCAGATCGGTTCAGGCATCGCCTCGTTGATTGGCAAATTCTTCAATCTCCGCCGCAACGATCTGCGCCTGATGGTCGGCTGCGGGGCCGCGGCGGCGATCGCGGCGGCGTTCGGCGCGCCAATCACCGGCGCCTTCTATGCCTGCGAGCTGATCGTCGGCGTCTATGCCGTAGGCAGTGCCGCGCCGATCCTCGCCGCCTCCCTCGCGGGCGCCTTGACCGCGCAATGGCTGGGCGGCGCGCCATACTCGCTGGAGATACCCAAGGTCAGCGCCGTCGGCGTCGAGCAATATCTGGCACTGATCGGGCTCGCCCTCATCACCAGCGGCGTCGGCATCGCCGTGATGCGCTCCTCGCCGATGTTCGAGCGGCTGTTCGCCTGGATGCCGGTCTGGCTGCGTCCTGTGATCGGCGGGCTCATCGTCGGCGGGTTCGCCATCATCACGCCGCAGGTTCTCGCGGCCGGCCATGGCGCCATGGTGCTCGATCTCTTCCACGACATGACGATCGGCCTGATCGCGCTGATCATCGCCTTGAAGGTGACGGCCTGCCTGATCTCGCTCGCCTCCGGCTTTCGCGGCGGCCTGTTCTTCGCCTCGCTGTTCGTCGGCAGCCTGATCGGAAAGTTCTTTGCCGCGGTGCTGCTGCTCATCAGCCCGAACTTCGCGATCGATCCGCTGGTGGCGATGTTGACCGGCATGGCGACGCTCGGCGTCGCCATCGTCGGCGGCCCGCTCACGATGTCGTTCCTCGTGCTCGAGATGACACGTAACGTCGACGTCACCGCCGTGGTGCTGGCCGGCTGCATCGTGACCTCGATCTGCGTGCGCTTCATGTTCGGCCATTCCTTCTCGACCTGGCGCCTGCATCTGCGCGGCGAGACCATCCGCAGCGCCAACGACGTCGGCTGGCTGCGCAATCTCACGGTCGAGCGCCTGATGCGCTCGGACGTCGGCAAGGTGCCCTCGACCACGACGATCGCCGCCGCGCGCCGCGAGTTCGCGCTCGGCTCGCGGCCGGGAATCGTCATCGTCAACAATGCTGACGAATATATCGGCCTCGTCCTGCTGCCCGATTTGTTCTCCAGCGACCTCGACACCATCGCCGACGACATCCAGGTGATCGAGCTCGCCCGCCTGATCGACATCGTGCTGATCCCGGAAATGAACGTGAAGTCGGCGATGGCGGTGTTCGACGAAGCCGAGGCGGAGATGCTGGCGGTGGTCGATTCCACCGACAGCCGCAAGGTGGTCGGCTTCCTCACCGAGAGCTTCGCCCGCCGCCGCTATGTCGAGGAAATCGACAAGGCGACGAGAGGCGTGCTGGGGGCGCTGTCGTAGGCGCGGTTACCGCCCGGGTGGTGCTGCGACGAGCCAGGCCACGATCCGGCGGACCAGCGGCAGCACCAGGAGCAGGGTCGGGAAGGCGACGAGCCAGGACAGTCCCCAGGCGCCCGGCCAGGCCGCCAGGAACGCCGGCGTTGCCCCCAGGCTCCGCAGCGTCGAAATGACCGATACCACCGCCGTCATGAGGATGGACAGCACGAATGGCGTCACGATCGGCGCATAGCGCGCCGGCAGTTTGCGAACCACAATCATCTGGTTTCTCTAGGAAAAGGACGCGTCGATCACGTTGAACCTGGAAAATGGCATCGATCCCGACGGCGTCGGTTGATGCGTTGGTTCACGTAAACGCTTACGGCGGCCGAAAACGGCGCGGCTGTTCATTAACCGCTCAGGTTGGCTGGTTCAAGCTGGGTCTGATCGTTCGGGATTTACAATCGTTCAAAGCGTGGCAGATCGCCGCGATCATGAAACCATTTCAGTGGTTTGCGGATTATAGATCGTTTGCTTATGTTTCTTTGGGCGAGAACAGAGGAAATTCGAACATGAGTATTGGACCCGTGATTTCCGCAGCCGGCCGCAACACGATCGTGGTCGCGCTCGCAGGCCTCGCCCTGATTGCGGCTTCCGCATCCCCGTCTGCAGCGGCGTCGGCCGGGAGCCCGGCCGCCAAGTCGGCTGTCAAGGCGGCCGTTACCGGCCAGGCTGCCTCCGACGTCACCGATTTCAGCTCGCACCGGCGGCGTTACTATCGACGCGGGCCGAATGCCGCGGGTCTCGCCTTCATGGGCGTGGCCGCAGGTCTGATCGGAGGCGCGATCGCCGAGAGCCGCCGCCGCGAATATTATGAAAACCGCTATTATTATGGCTATGGCCCGCGTTACTACGGCGGCCCTGGTTACTACGGCGGTTCCGGCTACTACTACGATCCGGGCTATCGTTACGCACCGTACTGAGCTCTCCAGGTCTCGACGAGCTCAATCTCGTCTCTCGTAGCCCGGATGGAGCGAAAGCGTAATCCGGGGCTGCGCGCTCGGCATCTTGCGCTGTCCCGGATTACGCTGGCGCTCCATCCAGGCTACGGGACCGAGGTGTGTCGCGGCGCTGTCAACCCGCTCGCGCGAAAATATTCCGCTTTACCGAAATTCGGAAATGGCGTATGTATCGCCCATCCCGGCTCAATCTCGAGGGGCGATCATGAGGTCGTCATTGCCGCGAGCCGGGCTTGCGGTGGACGCGGCAGCGTCGTGTACGAGAGCTGAGGGCGGGGCGGATTGCTCTCCGTGAGCCCGAGGCTTCGTACGGACGAGCGGCGCTGTCAGGTTCGTCGCGCCGGCATTTCGATGGCAACGTGCACAACGCCGTCGAACCCTGCGGCGCCAACGGACCGCGCGTACGGCAAAACCGTGTGGTCCTGGCCGTCGTTGCTACGGTCAAGCTCTGGCGAATGCGGCATTGGCGTCAACCGGCGCGGTGCCGGCGACTTTCGCGGGAGCGAGGGAGGCCAGAGGGAACTCGGCTCCCGGGAGAGCGCGGCATAAGCCGTCCGACCATCGCGCAGGGAAGGCCGTGTGTTGGGCTTCACCTGTATGCTGCTGTGCGGTTCTTCCTGCGTGTGCTTTTCGCGCAGCGGACCGCGGGTGCCGCCGGCACCCGGCCTTCCCTGCGCCCTCTTGGCTATGAGGGCGGCGAGACGAAGCAAAGCTCGGGCGAAGCAGCCGCGAGGCCGAGTACGCACGTCTGCGTCCACACATTCGGTGTCATCGCCCGGCTTGACCGGGCGATCCAGTACTCCGAGACGCCAGTGATTGAATCGAGAGGCCGCGGCGTACTGGATTCCCCGCTCCAGTGCGCGATTGCGTACAAGGCGGGGAATGACAGTGTTACTTGGAGAACGCACCATCGCCCCATCTTCGTCGTTCAGAGCGCAGCACCACGCTCCGCTCTCGTGCCCCGGACGCAGCGCATCCGCGCCGGCGCCCCTTTGCCCGGCAATTCTGCCGGTGGACTCACCTCCTGCAATCCGGTTCAATGGCACCGAGCTTTCAGGCGTTCGGGCAGGCCGGGTGGCGAGCCCAACTCATACGAGAGCCTCTCGCGCCACTTGCGCGACACGGTCGGGAGTGCTTTTTGCTGAAAGTTCCCCGCGGGGCGCATCGCCCCCGATCCAGAGAGATGAGATGAGCAAACTCGTTATCCGCGCCGGCGATTTCACCTTCGATGCCCGTTTCGAGGAGCAGGCGGCGCCCAAGACTGTCGCCGCCTTCCGCAAGGCGCTGCCGTTCGAAAGCCACATCATCCATGTGCGCTGGAGCGGCGAGGGCGTGTGGATGCCGCTCGGCGACCTCGACTTCGGCGTCGGCTACGAGAACCACACCAGCTATCCCGCCCCCGGCCAGATCATCCTCTATCCCGGCGGCATCAGCGAAACCGAGATCCTGCTGGCCTATGGCGGCGTGCATTTCGCGAGCAAGATGGGTCAGCTCGCCGGCAACCATTTCATCACGCTGACCTCGGGCCTGGAGAACCTCGCAACGCTGGGCAAGAGCGTGCTGTGGAAGGGCGCGCTGCCGATCCGCTTCGAGGAAGTCTGAGTGACCGAGCCCCGCTACCCGCGCGATCTCCGCGGCTACGGCCGCAACCCGCCGCATCCGCAATGGCCTGGTGACGCGCGGGTCGCGGTGCAGTTCGTCGTCAATTTCGAGGAGGGTGGCGAGAACAACATCCTGCACGGCGACCGCGCCTCGGAGGCCTTCCTGTCCGACGTGCTCGGCGCGCAGCCCTGGCCCGGCCAGCGCCACGCCAACATCGAATCCATGTTCGAATATGGCTCGCGCGCCGGCTTCTGGCGGCTGTGGCGGATGTTCAACGAGCGGAGCTGGCCGACCACGGTGTTCGGCGTCGCCACCGCGCTCAAGCGCAATCCCGAGATTGTCGCTGCGATGAAGGAGGCGGGCTGGGATATCGCCAGCCACAGCCTGAAATGGATCGAGCACAAGGACATGACCGAGGCGCAGGAGCGCGCCGAGATCGCCGAGGCCATCCGCGTGCATACCGAGGCGACCGGCGCACGTCCGCTCGGCTGGTACACCGGGCGCTCCTCGATCAACACCAACCGTCTGCTGATGGAGGAGGGCGGCTTCCTCTATCTCTGCGACTCCTATGCCGACGATCTGCCCTATTGGGTCAAGGGCGCCAGCGGCAAGCAGCTCATCATTCCCTATACGCTCGATGCCAACGACATGCGGTTCATCAACCCGCAAGGGTTTGCCGAGGGCGAGCAGTTCTATACTTATCTGAAGGACGCCTTCGACGTGCTCTATGCGGAAGGCGAAACCGCGCCAAAAATGATGTCGGTCGGTCTGCATTGCCGCCTCGCGGGCCGGCCCGGCCGCGCAGCGGGCTTGATCCGCTTCCTCGACTATATCGGCAAGCACGAGCGCGTCTGGGTGCCGACGCGGCTTCAGATCGCGCAGCACTGGCACGAGAAGCACGCCCATCTTGCCGCCGACGCATTCGAGATCGGGTGAGATGATGTCGCAGATTTCACTCGCCGATCTCAACGCTGCAAGCACGGCCGACTTCGTCGCGGCGCTCGCCAACGTCGTCGAATATTCGCCGTGGATCGCCGAGCAGCTCGCGGCAAAGCGGCCGTTCGCCGGCATCAACGAGCTGCACGCCGCGCTGATGGCCGCGATCCAGAGTGCCGAGCCTGACGTGCAGCTGGCGCTGATCCGGGCGCATCCCGATCTCGCCAACAAGACGCAGCGCGCCGCGGGCCTCACCGCGGAATCGACCGACGAGCAGAACAGCGCCGGGCTCGACCGGCTGTCGGATGCCGAATATTCCGCGTTCGAGCGGGCCAACAACGCCTACCGCGACAAGTTCGGCTTCCCCTACATCGTCTGTGTGCGCCGTCACACCAAGGATTCCGTGCTGCGCGACTTCGAGGCGCGGCTGCTCAACATCGCCAAGACCGAGATAAGGCGTGCGATCGAGGAGATCGGCCGCATCTCGGCGCTGCGGCTCGACCAGCTGGTCGCCGCCGACGACAGGCTGAAGGTGCACGGCCGGCTCTCGACCCATGTGCTGGACAACCAGATCGGCAAGCCCGCACCTAGCATCCCGATCGAGCTCGTGGAGCTCGCGAGCCTTGGCGAGAACCGCGTCATCGCGCGCACGGTGACCAATGCCGATGGCCGCACCGACCAGCCGCTGATCGGCGGCCGTCCGCTGCCGATCGGCCGCTACGAGCTGCGCTTCAGCGTCGCGAAATATTACGCCGCGCGCAACGTGCCGCTGTCCGATCCGCCGTTCCTCGACGAGATCCCGCTGCGCTTTGCGATCAGCGAGCCGGAAAGCCATTACCACGTGCCGCTGCTGGTCACGCCCTGGAGTTACTCGACCTATCGCGGCAGCTAGAGCACGATCCGGAAAAGTGCGTAGCGGTTTTCCGACAAGATCATGCTCAAAACAATAACCTAAAGCGCGATGACGATTCATCCTAGTCGCATCGCGCTTTAGACATGCTGTGCCGATGCGGCGGCTGACGCCGCGTCGGCCTCCGCGGCAGCGCCACCGCTCAATCCGTTGAAGAAGGCATTGAGCAGCACCGACACGACCGCGCAGAGCAGAATGCCGGACTCCAGCAGCGGGTGCAGATTGTGCGGCAGATTGCGGAAAAAACCCGGAGCAACGAGCGGGATCAATCCAAAGCCGATCGAGATCGCGACAATGAAGAGATTGTAGCGGTTGTTGCGGAAATCGACCGAGGCCAGGATGCGTGCGCCGGTGGCCGCCACCATGCCGAACATCACGAGGCCGGCGCCGCCGAGCACGACCAGCGGCACCGCTTCCACCAGCGCGGCGAGCTTCGGCAACAGCCCGAGCACGAGCAGGATGCAGCCGGCCGTCGCCGTCACCCAGCGCGAGCGCACGGCCGTGACCGAGACGAGGCCGACGTTCTGCGAAAACGAGGTATAGGGAAACGTGTTGAAGATGCCGCCGAGCAGCGTGCCGAGCCCGTCGGCGCGTAAGCCGCGGCTCAGGGCTTCGCGGTCGACGGCCTTGCCGGTGATCTCGCCGAGCGCCAGGAACATACCGAGCGATTCGATCATCACCACGATCATGACGATGCACATGGTGATGACAGGCACCAGGTGGAATTGCGGCATGCCGAAGCGGAAGGGAATCACGAGTGCGCCCCAGGAGGCGGCGGCGACCTTGTCGAAATGCATCACGCCCAGAATGCTCGCGAGCACCGCGCCGGCGATGATGCCGAGCAGCACGGCGACGTTGGCGAGAAACCCGCTGCCCCATTTGATCAGGCCGAGGATGAAGAGCAGCACGAACAGCGAGATGCCGAGCCCCTGCAATTGCCCATAGGCTGGATTGGGAAAGCTGCCGGAAACGCCGTCGACCACCTTCGTCAGCGTCGGCAGGCCGCCGCCGGCCCAGTTGATACCGACGCGCATCAGGGAGATGCCGATGATGAGAATGATAGTGCCGGTGACGACGGGAGGAAACAGCGGCAGCAGCCGGCTGACGAACGGCGCAACGACGATGCCGAACAGGCCGGCGGCGATCACGGAGCCGTAGATGCCGAGCAGGCCGATTTCCGGTGAAGCCGCCATCGACAGCATCGGGCCGACCGAAGCAAAGGTCACGCCCATCATCACGGGCAGGCGGATGCCGACGCCGGGGAAGCCGAGGCACTGGACCAGCGTCACAAGTCCGCAGGCGAACAGGTCGGCGCTGATCAGGAAGGCGACGTCCTCCGGCGGCAGCTTCAGCGCGCGGCCGATGATGAGGGGGACCGCGACCGCGCCGGCATACATCACCAGCACGTGCTGGAGCCCGAGCGCGAGCAGGCGCGGGACCGGCAGGACCTCGTCGACGGGATGGACGTCGTTGCTCATGGATGTATCCCCCGAAACATGCATCTAGCCGAATTCGTCATGGAGCGCCGGAAACAGCCGGTCCGGCTTGAAGGGCGGCGCGGTGAAGCGAATGCCGGTGGCATCCGCGATCGCGTTGCCGAGCGCGGCGGCGACCGGATTGTAGGGACTCTCGCTCATCGACTTCGCGCCGAGCGGGCCAATCGTGTCGGACGTCTCGGCGAAGAACACTTCCGTGCGCGGCACGTCGGCGAAAGAGGGCAGGTGGTAGTCGCGGAATTTCGGATTGGTGACGCGGCCGCTCGCGTCGATCACCATCTCCTCGTAGAGCGCAGCGCCGAGCGCCTGCGCCACGCCGCCTTCGACCTGACCGCGGCACTGCATGGGATTGGCGACGACGCCGGCGTCGGCGGCGTGCACGCTCCTGAGAATCCGGAGCTCGCCGGTCGCCTTGTTCACCGCGACGCGAAAGCCCTGCACGTTGAACCCCACCGATCGCGGCGTGCCGCCGGACGTGCCGCTGCCTGCGAACGGCCAGCCGCGCTCGCGGGCGAGCTTCGCCAGCTCCGTAAAAGGCATGCGGCGGACGCCGCTGACGACGGAGTCCGCATCGAGCGCGCAAGTCTCCACATCGCACAGCCAGGCGTCGGCGGCTGCCGCCTTCAGCTCGCTCGCAAGCTGCATGGAGGCCGCATGCGTCGCCTTGCCCGCAACGAAGGTGCCGGCGCTGCCATACGCGCCGGTGTCGTGGCCGCCATGGGCGGTGTCGGACTGGCGCAGACGAATCTTGTCGACGGTGGTCGCCAGCGTGGTCGCCGCGATCTGGCGATGCACGGTGCTGGTGCCGTTGCCGAACTCGGCCGTGCCGACGGTGAGGTCGAAGCCGCCGTCGTCGTTGAGCGCGATCGTCGCATCGGCGAAGTGGCCGGCCGGCGGCACGGTGTCGATCATGGTCAGCGCGATGCCGTCGCCGATCAGCCAATCCGGCGACAGCTCCGGCTGCGGGGTATCGGCCTGCATCGCGCGCTCGACGAGATCGAGGCACTGGTCGAGCCCGTAGGAGCCGTAGAGCACGTCGTGATATTCGGACGGCGGCGGCGACAGCATGGGATCGCCAGGCCTCACGATATTGCGCCGGCGCATCTCGTAGGGGCTGATTCCGAGCTGCTCCGCCAGTTCGTCGATCGCCGCTTCCACCGCGATCAGCGCCTGCGGCAGGCCATAGCCGCGAAACGCGCCCGCCGGCACCGTGTTGGTGTAGACGGCGACGCCGTCGACCCGCTTGTTCGGGCAATTGTAGACGGCGACGGACTCCGCCAGCGCGTGGAACATCACGGGGCCGGCGTGATTGCCGTAGGCGCCGGTGTTGGAGAGCACGTCGAGCTGGAGCGCGGTAAGCTTGCCGCCCGCATCGGCGCCGGCCTTGACTTGGATCCGCATCGGATGCCGCGTCGAGGTCGCGATGAACTGCTCCTCGCGTGTCAGCTCCAGCTTGACCGGCCGCCCGGTCTTCAGCGCGGCAAGCGCCAGGATGTCCTCGACGAACATCTCCTGCTTGCCGCCGAACCCACCGCCGACGCGTTCGCAGAACACGCGGACCTTGTCCATGGGGAGCTGGAAGATGTCCGACAGCGCACGCCGGGTCAGGAACGGCACCTGCGTCGAGGTGCGAACGTTGAGCACGCCGGAATCATCGAGCCAGGCGAGGCCACCATGGGTCTCGAGCGCGGCGTGCTGCACACGGTGACTGTGGAAAGTAGCCTCATAGGTGGCGGCAGATGTTGCAAGCGCCGATGCGACATCGCCGAACTCGCCATGCGTCTCCGCGACCAGGTTGCGCTGGGCATCGGCAACGCGGTTCGCAGCTGTGCGGTCGGGATGAACGACCGGCGAACCCGGGGCCATCGCCTGCTCGGGATCGATCAGCGCCGGCAGGATCTCGTAGCTGACCTTCAGCTTGCGGCACGCAGCCTCCGCGGCGGCTTCGGTCTCGGCGACGACGGCGGCAACCTTCTGGCCGACGAAACGCACGACGTCATCCAGGACGCGGGTGTCCTCCGGGTCCATCCAGTCTTTCTCATGCCGTGCCGTCGAGATCAGGACGGACGGCGCATCTTCGTGCGTCAGCACGGCGTGTACACCGGGGATGCTCAGCGCGTCCCACTTGTCGATAGCGACGATCCTGGCGTGCGCATGCGGCGAGCGCAGCAGCTTGATGTGCAGCAAGCCATCGATTGCGGTGTCGAAGGTGTAGCGTGCCGTGCCGCGGACCACATTGGGGCCTGCGGGGGCGGGCAGGCTGCGGCCGAAGGCGGCGCCGGCCTCGACGCTCGTCTCGACATTGGTCTTGCCGAGGATCGCGTCCTCGATCGACCGATAGCCGGTGCAGCGGCAGATATTGCCTTTCAGCGCCGTGCCGAGATCGGTGCGCTGCGCCTGGTTCAGCGAGGCGCAGGTCAGGATCATGCCGGCGGTGCAGAACCCGCATTGAAAGCCCTGCGCATCGAGGAAGGCCTGCTGCATCGGATGCGTGCCGTGATCGCCGTCAAGGCCTTCGATCGTGGTCACGCTGCGGCCCTCGGCCCGGAACGCCGGGATCAGGCAGCTGTGCACCGGCTCGCCGTCCAGCAGTACGGTGCAGGCGCCGCAGTCGCCGGCATCGCAGCCTTTCTTCACGCCGAAATGGCCGAGCTCGCGCAGGAACGTGCGCAGGCACTGGCCGGCGCGTGGCTCCTGGGAGAACGCCTTGCCGTTGACCTCCAGGCTCATGCGGGTATCGCTCCCGAGAGTTCGCCGCGAATCTCCTCGGCCAGGCGCATCGTCATGTGCTTGCGCCAGAGTGGCGCGCCATGGATGTCCGTGTGGTACAGATCATCGGTAATCTCCTGCATGAGCGCGGCGCGCAGCGCGCCTGCGTCCGGGGCTTTGCGGAAGCGCAGCTGGATCGGCCGCACCGTCGACGCGGTGACCGTGAGTGTCAGCGTATCATCGGCTTCGAGACTGCCGATCAGCAGCGCCGCGGAGCGGCCGACGGGCGCCAGCGAGATCTGGCGGAAGGCCGTGCGGCGCTTCAGCGCGGGAAGCGGGATGTCGATCTGCCGGAGCAGGTCGCCTGGCGTCAGGCGATTGCGCTGGTTGCCGGTGACGAATTCGGTGACCGGAAGCCTCTGTTCACCGCCGCCGGCCTTCCAGATGGTGCAGACGCCGTCGAGTGCCGACGTCAGCGAGATCATCGGTCCCGCCGGCAGCGACATGCAGAGATTGCCGCCGACGGTCGCGGTCTTCCAGATCTTGAACGAGGCAAGGAAGGCCCGGCAGCACTGGTTGATCAGCGGCGCTGCGAGCCAATCAGAGGGGCAGGCGAGTCCATCGAGCTCTGCGATGGTGCAAGTGGCGGCGATCGAGAGGTGGCTCTCTGTGATCGCAAGTGCCGGCCATTTCAGATCGGTGAGATCGATCAGTCGCGTCAGATGCGTTTGCGGCTCCGAGAACAGCCAGGTGCCGCCCGCGAGCCAAGCATCACCTGCCGTCCAAACGGGCAGCTGCGCGCGCGTTTGCGGATGGGCGACGGCTGTGATGGTATTCAAGTCCATGGCTGCGCCAACGCTTCCGACGGTTGAATGGTCCGAGCGAAGTGTTGCAAGACGGGAGCCAAGTGGCAACAACAAGTCGAAGCAAGGACGCAATCGTCCTCGGCCTTGCAGGCCCGCCGTCAGCGTGGGCGAGGAGAAGCAGGATCATGACTGAGGCAAGTTCGACCTGGATCAGGGATCCCCTGGCCATCCTCGCCGACGGGGCCGAGCGCGGCATTGTCGTGAAGGGCGGCCGGATCGTCGAGCTCGTGCCGGCGGGCGGTGTGCCCGCAACCGCCGATGTCGCAGTGTTCGATGCGGGCGAACACGTCGTGCTGCCTGGCCTGATCAATACCCATCATCATTTCTACCAGACGCTGACGCGGGCGCTGCCGGCCGCGATGGACCGCGAGCTGTTCACCTGGCTCCAGGCGCTCTATCCGGTGTGGGCGAGGCTGACGCCGGAAGCGCTCGAGCTCGGCGTCACCGTGGCGATGTCCGAGCTTTTGCTCTCCGGCTGCACCACCACGACGGATCACCACTACGTCTTCCCGGCCGGACTCGAAGACGCCGTCGATATCGAGGTGGCGGTGGCGAAGCGACTCGGCGTGCGCGTGCTGCTCACGCGCGGCTCGATGAACCTGTCGCAGCGCGACGGCGGCTTGCCGCCCGACAGCGTCGTGCAGGACGAGGACACCATTCTCGCCGATAGCGCCCGCGTGGTCGCCAAGCATCACCAGCGCGGCGCGGATGCGATGGTGCAGATTGCGCTCGCACCATGCTCGCCGTTCTCGGTGACGACGTCGCTGATGCGCGCCACGGCCGATCTCGCCGACAAGCTCGACGTGCGCCTGCACACCCATCTCGCCGAAACCGAGGACGAGAACAGCTTCTGCCAGCAGATGTATGGCTGCCGTCCGCTCGACTATCTCGAGCAATGCGGTTGGCTCAATGCGCGCACCTGGCTCGCCCATGGAATCTTCTTCAATCCGGACGAGATGAGACGGCTCGGCAAGGCCGGCACGACCGTCAGCCATTGTGCGTGCAGCAACCAGCTGCTCGCGTCGGGCTGTTGCCCGGTGTGCGACATGGAAGAGGCCGGCGTCGGGATCGGCATTGGTGTCGACGGCTCGGCCTCCAACGACGGATCCAACCTCATGCAGGAGGTGCGGGCCGCGTTCCTGCTGCAACGCGCGCGTTATGGCGTCATGAAGGTCAGCCACAAGGATGCGCTGCGCTGGGCCACCAAGGGCTCGGCGGCATGTGTGGGCCGGCCGGAACTCGGCGACATCGCCGTCGGCAAGGCCGCCGATCTTGCGCTGTTCCGGCTCGACGAGCTGCGCTTCTCGGGCCACGGCGATCCGCTCGCCGCGCTCGTGCTGTGCGGGGCGCATCGCGCCGACCGGGTGATGGTGGCTGGAAAATGGGCGGTGATCGACGGTGCGATCCCGGGTCTCGATGTGGCAGACCTCATCCGCCGCCACAGTTCCGCGGCGCGGGCCATGCAGGCTGGATAGCCGGGCGAAAGGGGGCAGCCACAAGTGCCGGGTGCTTCTGGCCACCCCCTCCGAACCTCCTCCGGGAGGAGCAGGTGATTTAGTCAATGCAAGAAGCGTGCTACTTGCCCGGCAGCTTGTCGTCGATGCCTTTCACGTAGAAATTCATGCCGAGGATCTGGCCGTCATCCAGGTGACCGCCGCCCTTGCATTCGACCGGCTTGCCGTCCTGCCCAACGATCGGGCATTTGAACGGATGCAGCTTGCCCGCGGTGATCGCGGCCTGGGCATCCTCAGCCATTTTTTTCACATCGTCAGGCATGTTGGTGTAGGGCGCCATCGCGAACATGCGGCTGTCGAGGCCACCCCAGGTGTCCTCGGACTTCCAGGTGCCGGCGAGCTCGGCCTTGACGCGCTCGATATAGTAGGGCCCCCAGTTGTTGATGATCGAGGTCAGCTGAGCCTTTGGCCCGAACTGGATCATTTCGGAATCCTGGCCGAAGGCCAGCTTGCCGCGTTCGCTGGCGATCTGCATGGCGGCGGGCGAATCCGTGTGCTGCATGATGACGTCGGCACCCTGGTCGATCAGCGCCTTGGCGGCGTCGGCCTCCTTGCCTGGGTCGAACCAGGTATTGGCCCAGATGATCTTGACCTTGATGTTCGGATTGATGGTCTGCGCCGCCAGTATCGTCGCGTTGATGCCGGAGACGACCTCCGGAATCGGGAACGAGCCGATATAGCCGAGCACGCCCGACTTCGTCATCTTCGCCGCAATCAGGCCTTGAATGTAGCGGCCCTGATACCATTTCGCCGAGTAGGTCGACATGTTCGGGTTGCGCTTGTAGCCGGTGGCGTGCTCGAAATGCACGTTCGGATATTTCTTGGCGACCTTCAGCGTCGGATCCATGTAGCCGAACGATGTGGTGAAGATCAGTTTGTTGCCGGCGCGGACGAGCTGCTCGATCGCGCGCTCGGAGTCCGGGCCTTCGGGCACGTTCTCGAGATAAGTGGTCTCGATCTTGTCGCCCAATTCTTTCACCAGCGCCTGGCGACCGAGGTCGTGCTGATAGGTCCAGCCGAGGTCTCCAATCGGACCGAGATAAACGAAGCCGACTTTCAGCTTGTCGGCGGCGGAGGCCGCACTGACGCTCCCAGCGAGCAAGAGCCCGGCAGCCAGTGCAAGAAGTGATTTCCTCATCATCGATCTCCAAACTTCGGGGGAAGCCACGATCCGCAGCATGCGCGCCCCATCGTGCACACTGCGGAAACGAAATCTAGCGGTCGGGCACGAACACCGTGCCGAGCGCGGCCGGTGCGGTCGAGCCGCCCGTGCGCGCGCGGGAGAGCAGGACCAGCACGATGACGGTCGCGAGATAAGGCAGCGCCGACATGAATTGCGAGGGAATGCCGACGCCCCATCCTTGCGCATGCAGTTGCAGGATCGTCACCGCGCCGAACAGATAGGCGCCGACGACGAGCCGGCCCGGCCGCCAGGACGAGAACACCACCAGCGCCAGCGCGATCCAACCGCGGCCTGCGGTCATGCCCGGAATGAAGAACGGCGTATAGGCGAGCGGCAGATAGGCGCCCGCAAGACCCGCGCAGGCGCCGCCGAACATCACGGCCAAGGTGCGGATGCGCAGGACGGGATAGCCGAGCGCATGCGCGGAAGCGTGATTGTCGCCGCAGGCTCGCAGGATCAATCCCGCCCGTGTGCGGTACAGGAACCACCACACCGCGACGATCAGCGCGATCGAGAAATAGACGAAGCCATTCTCGCCGAACAGCACGCGGCCGATCAGGGGGACATTAGTGAGACCGGGAATGACGAGTTGCACGGCCGGCGTGATGCGCTCGCCGACGAAGCCGGCGCCGATCAGACCCGAGAGGCCAACACCCAGGATGGTCAGCGCGAGGCCGGTTGCGACCTGGTTGACGGCAAGCCCGAGTGCCATCAGCGCGAAGACGAGCGACATCAGCGTGCCCGCGACGATGCCGAACAGCGCGCCGATAAAGATCGATCCGGTCAGCCAGGCGCCGGCAAAGCCACAGGCCGCGCCGACGATCATCATGCCCTCGACCCCGAGATTGAGCACGCCGGAACGCTCGGCCACGAGCTCGCCGGTCGCCGCAATCAACAGCGGCGTCGATGCGGCAAGCACCGCCAGGATGATGGCCTCAACCAGCTCCACGGGCCACCACCTTTCGGTTCGGGAACACCAGCTTGAAGCGGTAGAGAATGAGGGAGTCGCAGGCGAGCACGTAAAACAGCAGAATGCCCTGAAAGACCTTGGTGACATCAAGCGGAATCTTCATCGCGATCTGCGCCTGCTCGCCGCCGATAAAGGTCAACGCGAGGAAGAGGCCTGCAATTAGTATTCCAAGCGGGTTCAGCCGGCCGAGGAAAGCGACGATGATCGCGGAAAAGCCGTAGCCTGGCGAGATGCCGGGCTGGAGATGTCCGACTGGACCCGCCACCTCGATGATGCCGGCAAGCCCGGCCAGCGCCCCGGAGACGGCGAAGGTCAGGATGATGAGCTGGTTGGCGTTGAAGCCGCCGAACCGCGCGGCGCGCGGCGCAGCGCCGACCACGCGGATCTCGAAACCCTTGATGGTGCGCCCGAGCAGGATCGCGGCTGCCGCGACGACGAGCAGGGCGATGATGGAGCCGAGATGCAGCCGGCCGCCTTCGATCAGCAACGGCACGGTCGCTACCGGATCGAACTCGGCCGTGGTCGGGAAATTGAAGCCGTGCGGATCGCGCCAGGGGCCGCGCACGAGATAGTCGAGGAAGAGGTCGGCGACATAGACCAGCATCAGGCTGGTCAGGATCTCGCTGGCGCCGAATTTCACCTTGCAGATCGCCGGGATCAGCGCATAGAGCGCGCCCGCAGCGGCGGCGAGGACGAGCATAGCCGGCAGCACCCAGGCGCCGGCATCAGTACCTTGCGTCTTCACCGCGATCCAGCTTCCCGCGACTGCGCCGATCAGGAATTGCCCTTCGGCGCCGATGTTCCAGGCGTTGGCGAGATAGCACAGCGACAGGCCGATCGCGATCATCACCAGCGGCGTCGCCTTCACCGCGATCTCCTGGAGCGAATAGCCATCGGTGAGGGGCGCAATGAAATAGGCGTGCAGGGCAAGCAGTGGATTCTTGCCAAGGATCGCGAACAGGATGACCATGGTCACGATCGTGAGGCCAATCGCGATCAGGGGGGACACCAGCGCGATCGTGCCAGAGCGCTCGGCACGCTTCTCAAGCACCAGCTGCATGCGCGATCTCCTTTGGCTGCAGGCTGCTGCCGCCCATCAGAAGGCCCAGCTTCTCGCGGCTTGCTTCGCGTGCCGAGAGCGGAGCCGACAGCTTGCCGTGGAACATCACGGCGATGCGGTCGGCAATCTCGGCGAGCTCGTCGAGATCCTGGCTGGTCACGAGTACCGCGGCGCCTGCGGTGGCGAGATCAAGCAGCGCCTGACGGATGACGGCGGCGGCGCCGGCATCGACGCCCCAGGTCGGCTGGCTCACCACCAGTACCGCGGGATTGCGCAGGATCTCACGTCCCACGATGAACTTCTGCAGATTGCCGCCGGACAGGCTGGCGGCCTCGGGATCGCGCTTGGCCTTGCGGACGTCGAAGGTTTCGGTGGCGCGGTCGACCGTTCTCAGCGTAGCCGCCGTATCGATGAATCCGCGACGGACCATGCCGCTGGCGGCATGGCCGGTGAGCAGCGCGTTCTCCGACAGTCTCATCCGCGGCGCGGTGCCGTGGCCGAGTCGCTCCTCGGGAACGAAGGCCGCCCCCAGCTTGCGCCGCTGGGTGATCGAAAGGTGACCGGCGGCGATGCCCTCGATCACCACCGTCCCGGGGGCCTTCGCGAGGCGCTCGCCGGAGAGCGCTGCGAACAATTCGTCCTGGCCGTTACCGGCGACGCCGGCGATGCCGAGAATCTCGCCGCCCTTCAGCTCGAATGAGATGTGCTCGAGCCGTACGCCGTGCGCTTCGACGGGAGCCAGCGAGAGATCGTTGACGACGAGCCGCGGCACGGTGGTCTTGCGGCCGGATGCGCCCTTCACCTCCTTGACCTCGCCGCCGACCATCATCCGCGCAAGTGAGGCGGCGGTTTCGAGCCGCGGGTTGCAGGTCTCGACCTTCCTGCCGCCGCGCAGGATCGTCGCGGTGTCGCAGAGCCGCTTCACCTCCTCCAGCTTGTGGCTGATATAGAGGATGGCGCGGCCCTCGGCCTTGAGGCGATCCAGCACGATGAAGAGCTGGTCAGCCTCCTGCGGCGTCAGCACCGCGGTGGGCTCGTCCAGGATCAGGAATTTCGGATCCTGCATCAGGGCGCGGACGATCTCGATGCGCTGACGCTCGCCGACGGAGAGTTGCCACACCTCACGCCTGGGATCGAGCGGCAGACCGTAAGTCTTCGACACCTGTTCCAGCCGGGCCGACATGTCCTTGAATGATTCCTTGCCGTCGAGGCCGAGCGCGACGTTCTCGGCAACCGTGAGATTGTCGAACAGCGAGAAGTGCTGGAACACCATGCCGATGCCGCGGCTGCGCGCTTCGGACGGACCGGACAGCACGATCCGCTCGCCCTGCCAGTGAATTTCGCCGGCGCTGGGCTGGATCAGTCCGTAGATCGCCTTGACCAGCGTCGACTTGCCAGCGCCGTTCTCGCCCAGCAGGGCGTGGATTTCCCTCGGTCGGATCTCGATATCGATGCAATCGTTGGCGAGGAAATCGCCATAACGTTTGGTGAGGCCGATGGTCCTCAGGAGCGGGGACTCGCCGGAATGCTGGCCGTTGGATGTCGGATCTAACATTCGTTGATGCGCTTGCATGGGTGACGTGCCTCAATACTGGGCCAGTTTGAACCCCGGCGTAAGATGTGAAAAAGCATCATCCCTTGCTCAACGCGTCGGCAGGCTCTCGGCCCAGCGCCGGTCATCGACTCCGAGCAATCATATCCCGCAAACAGCACCTGGACGGTGGGGGCGATCGCGTCTGCGAGCGGTGCCTGTTGCAAATTTGTGACGGTCCAAGGCAAATCGGAACCCGCTGTGCAGACCTGACGCCATGTTGAGCAATGGACGCGTCGGTCGTCCATCGCGCGGAGCGCAGCGGCCGCAATGGCTGCCTCAATGCGGCACTCCACGGTGTCGTCCCCTTTGGGATGTGCTGCTACTTCGTCCAAACGCCGTCGTGCAGCGCTTCGGCTTCGTCTTCGAGCAGTGGGCCGACGACCTCCGTCGGCCGCTGGCCGCTGGCAAAGACCTCGCGGCATGGCAGGTTGAGCGTCGGATTTTCCGGATGGTTGCCGGTGATGCCGCGCAGGCGATGCTCGCTGAGGCCATAGACGACACGGCCAATACCGGCCCAGTAGATCGCGCCGGCACACATCGCGCAGGGTTCGGCTGAGGAATAGAGCGTGGCCTTCGCCAGCACCTCGCGATCGAGCGTACGGCAGGCCTGGGTGGCTGCGAGACGCTCGGCATGCGCGGTGCCGTCGCGATCCGGCATGTAGCCGTTCTCAGTCTCGATCAGCACCTTGCCGTCGGCATCGACGACAATGCAGCCGAAGGGATGGTTGCCATGGGTGAGGGAACGGCCGGCGACCGCGAAAGACAGGCGCAGAAAGTGCTCGTCCCGCCCTGATGCATCGCCCATCGATCCTCCGTTCAGTGCCCTGCCATGTGGCGGCCGACCACCGTGAGATCGGCTTCGCTGGTCCGCGCTTCATACACGAATTCGCCGTGGAACATCACCACGAGCCTATCCGACAGTTCGAGCAGCTCGTCGAGGTCCTCGCTGACGAGCAGGACGGCGGCGCCGCGGTTGCGCGCGGCCATGATCTCGGCATGGATCTGCGCCACCGCCGCGAAATCGAGGCCGAAGCAGGGATTGGCGGCGATCAGCACCTCGACGTCGCCGCCGAGCTCGCGGGCCAGCACAGCCCGCTGTACGTTGCCGCCCGATAGCGCCGAGATCGGCGTATCGGGCGTGCGGGTCTTGATCTTGTACTGGCCGATCTTCTTCCTGGCGTCGCTCCGGAAGGCGCTACGATTGAGCCACCAGCCGCCACTTGCAAAGGGTGCGCGGTCGAATTCTCGGAAGGCGATGTTGTCGGCGACGCTCATGCCGCCGACGCAGGCATTCTTCAGCGGCTCCTCGGGCAGCAGCGACATCCTGTGCCGCCGCATCTCCTCGCGGCTTGCGTGATAGAGATCGCCGGCGACGCGCACCTCCCCGCTCTCGGCCTCGCGCTGGCCGGCCAGCACCTCGACGAGCTGGCGCTGGCCATTCCCGGAAACGCCGGCGATGCCGACGATCTCGCCGGCGCGAACGGTGAGCGAGACATCGTGCACGGCAACGGCGCCCGCATCGTCCAGGGCGCGGAGCTTTTGCAGCTCCAGCCTGGCCTGACCGGCTTCGCCGGTGCGCGGCGGCTGCACCGTCAACTCCTCGGCACCGATCATGGTGCGGGCCATCGCGTCCGGCGTCAGCTCGGAAACCTTGCCGGCTCCAGCGAGCTTGCCGCGGCGCAGGATGGTGACGTCATCGGCAAACGCCATGACCTCGCGGAACTTGTGCGTGATCATCAGGATGGTCAGCTCGCCCTTCACAACCATGTCGCGGAGCATGCCGAGCACCTCGTCGGCTTCCGCCGGGGTTAGCACCGAGGTCGGCTCATCCAGGATCAGGAAGCGCCGCTTCAGATAGAGCTGCTTGAGGATCTCGCACTTCTGCCGTTCGCCGGCAGAGATGTCGGAGACCTTTGCGGAGAGTGGTACCTTGAAGGGCATGCTGCCCAAGAACGCCTCCAGCTCCTTCATCTCGTTCGGCCAGTTCACCACGGCCGGCACGTCATCGCGCGCCAGCACGAGGTTTTCGGCAACCGTCATCGCCGGCACCAGCGTAAAATGCTGGTAGACCATGCCGAGGCCGAGCGCGTGGGCATCCTTCGGGTTGGCGATCGCCTGCTCGCGGCCGCCGACGATGATGTCGCCTTCGGTCGCGTGGTAGTAGCCCATGATGCATTTGACGAGGGTGGATTTGCCGGCGCCATTCTCGCCGAGCAGGGCGTGGAACGAGCCCGGCCGCACCTTCAGCTCGACATTGTCCAGCGCCAGGAAGTCGCCGAAGCGCATGGTCATGGCGACGGCGTCGACGCCGAAGGCGCCCGAGGGCGGTGGCGTTTCGCCGATGATCACGAAATCGCTCCGATGAAAGCATCCGAGGTCGAGACCGCGCCGAATACGCCGCCCTGCATCTTGATCATCTTCAGCGCATGGTCGTGGTTGCTCTTGTCGGTCGCGCCGCAGCAATCGTGCAGCAGGACACATTCGAAGCCGCGGTCGTTGGCCTCGCGCATCGTGGTGTGGACGCAGACGTCGGTCGTGATCCCGGTCAACACGATGTTCTCGATGCCGCGCACGCGCAGGATCAGCTCCAGATCGGTGGCGCAGAACGAGCCCTTGCCGGGTTTGTCGATGATCGGCTCGCCCGGCAGCGGCGCCAGCTCCTCGATGATGTCCCAGCCGGGCTCGCCGCGCACCAGGATGCGTCCGCACGGGCCGGGATCGCCGATGCCGGCCCCGATCTGGCGCGAGCGCCAGCGCTTGTTGGCGGGCAGGTCGGAGAGATCCGGGCGGTGGCCTTCGCGGGTATGGATGATATGGAAGCCTTGGCTTCGCATCGCTGCGAGCAGCCGCTTGATCGGCTCGATCGGTGCCCATGTCAGCGAGAGGTCGTAGCCCATCTTGTCGACATAGCCGCCGACGCCGCAGAAATCGGTCTGCATGTCGATGACAATCAGCGCGGTGTTCTCGGGGCGGAGATCACCATTGTAGGGCCAGGCATAGGGCTCGGACTTGATGTAGCGCTCGGGCATGGACGACCTCGTGCGTGTTACCGTGTGATCGAGAGTTCGGCGGGCGCGCCGGTCAGCGTCCGCTTCGGCGAGCAGGTGATGATCATGATCGCCAGCGTCAGGATGTAGGGCGCGGCGTTGAAGAGGTGATAGCCGGAGGTGACGCCGACCGATTGCAGCGCCGGCCCCAGCGCCGCCGCGCCGCCGAAGGCGAGCGAGGCCCACAGGCAGAGCAGGGGATCCCAGCGCGCGAAGATCACGAGCGCAACGGCGGTAATGCCCTGGCCCGAGGAAAGGCCCTCGTTCCAGCTTCCGGGGTAGAACAGGGACAAAAACGAGCCGCCGATGCCCGCGAGGAAACCACCGGCCATGGTGGCGCGCAGGCGGATCAGCAGCACGGAATGGCCCATCGCGCGTGCGGCATCCGCGCTCTCGCCGGCGGTGCGGATGAGCAAGCCCCAGCGGGTGGTGCGGAAGGCCCAATAGAGGCTTGGCGCCAGCGCCACGCCGATCAGGAACAGCACGTTGATGCGCAGCGCTGCCTGGACTTGCGGGATGTCGCTCCACCAGCCGAAGTCGATGGCGGGCAGCCGCGGCGCTGTCGGCTCGATCAGCGGCTTGCCGAGATAGAACGCAAGGCCAGTGCCGAACAGCATCAAGGCAATGCCGACGGCAACGTCATTGACGCGCGGCAGCGAGCAGATGCCGGCATGCAGCGCACCCAGCAGCGCGCCGGTGACGCCGGCGGCAAGCACGCCAAGCCACGGAGAGCCGGTGACATAGGAGATGCCATAGGCGCTCATCGCGCCCATCACCAGCGTGCCTTCGAGGCCGAGATTGATGCGGCCCGCACGCTCGGTGATGCATTCGCCCAGGCTCACGAACAGGAAGGGGGTGGAGACGCGAATGGCGCCGCCGAGGACGGCGAGCGGGACGGTCCAGAGGCCGATCGATCCGTCTGCCATCTCAGGATTTTCCCTTCAGGAATCCGATGCGGCCGTAGAGCGCATCGCTGGCGAGCACGAAGACGAAGATGATGCCCTGCAGCACCAGCACGGACGCATCGGGCAGCCCCAAGCGGCGTTGCAGCAGGCCGCCGCTGGCGCTGATGCCGCCGAGCAGGATCGCGACGGGGATGATGGCGAGCGGATTTTGCCGCGCCAGAAAGGCGACGAGAATGCCGGTGAAGCCGTAGCCGGCGGCGAGGTTGGCGTTGGTGCGTCCCTGCACGGCGGCGACCTCGACCATGCCGGCGAGGCCAGCCGCGCCGCCGGCAAGGAAGCATACGGTCAGGATCAGCTTGTCGACGCCGAGACCGACGATCTTCGCAGCGCGGATGTTGCCGCCAGCCACGCGCGCGGCGAAGCCGAACACAGTGTGATAGATCAGGATGTAGGAGGCGATCGCAGCGATCAGGCCGAACACGAGGCCCCAATGCACGTCGGTGCCGGGAATGGAGCCGATCATGTTGGCGGCGCCGATCTCGCGGGTCGACGGCTTGTTGAGGCTGGCGGGATCGCGCATCAGCCCCTCGACGAGATGGTTGAGGATCGCGAGCGCGATGTAGACGAGCAGCAGGCTCGAGATGGTCTCGTTGACGCCGCGATATTGCCGCAAGCCGCCCGAGAGCATGATCCAGAGCCCGCCGCCGATCACGCCGGCGCAGACCATGGCGACCTGCACCACGAGCGGCGGCATGCCTTGAAGCGCGAGTGCGGCGCTGGTTGCGGACAATGCGCCGATCAACAGCGCGCCTTCGCTACCGATGATGACCATGCCGAGCTGCGCCGGCAGCGCGGTACAGAGTGCAGTGAGGATCAGGGGCGCTGCGCGCGTCAGCGTGTTCTGCCAGGAGAACCAGGTGCCGAACGCGCCGTAATACATGTAGAAATAGAGATCGAGCGGATTCTTGCCGAACATCGCGACGAAGATGCCGAACACCGCGAGCGCGCCGACCAGCGCCGCGCCCGGGATCAGGACATATTCGATCGTGCCGCCGTGACGCTGGAGGAAACCGGGATCGGCGGCCGGGGCGACTGTCCCGACCGCGTCCGTGGAATCCGCCGCTTCCGTCGTCACGAAGTGGCTCCGAGCACGCCCTCGACCAGGTAGTCCATCTTCTCCAGTTCAGGATCCTTCTGGCCGCGGTCGGTGCCGGCAGGGATCACTGTCTTGCCCTTGTTGTCGACCAGCCCACCCTTGAAGATGGCGTAGCCTTCTGCCGACAGGAATTTGGCCTTGGCCTCGTCGGCCGCCTTGCGCGCTTCGGCCGAGACCGCTTCGCCATAGGGCGAGGTCTTGACGATCTCTTCCTTCAGGCCGCCGCGGTAGAAATTCGGGATGCCTTCGCCGGAGGCGATCATCTTGACAAACTTCGGATAGAGCGCCTCCCAGTTCCACTCCGCGCCGGTGAGATAGGCCTTGGGTGCCAGCGCCGACTGGTTGGTGTGATAGCCACAGACGAAGGCGCCGCGCCGCGCCGCGTTCTCGACCATGGTCTTGGGCCCATCGACGTGGCAGGTGAGCACGTCCACGCCCTGATCGATCAGGCTGTTGGTGGCTTCGGCCTCCTTGACCGGCATGGACCAGTCGCCGGTGAAGATCACCTGCGTGGTGGCCTTTGGATTGACGGACTTGGCGCCAAGCGTGAAGGCGTTGATGTTGCGCAGCACTTGAGGGATCGGCTTGGCCGCGACAAAGCCGAGCTTGCTGCTCTTCGATGTCAGGCCGGCGACGATGCCGGAGATGAACTGAGCCTCGTCGATATAGCCGAAATAGCTGCCGGCGTTCTTGGGGTCCTTCTCGCTCCAGAGGCCGCCGCAATGCTCGAAGCGGAGCTTCGGGTACTTGTTGGCCATCTTGATCATGTGCGGATTGTAGTACCCGAACGAGGTCGGGAAGAGCAGGGTGGCGCCATCGAGATTGATCATGGACTCGATCGTCTTCTCGACCGCATCGGTCTCCGGCACCTTCTCCTCCTCGACCACCTTGAGGCCGGGAATCTTCTTCAGCGCCGCCGCGCCCTGCGCGTGCGCCTGATTGTAGCCGTAGTCGTCGCGCGAGCCGACATAAATGAAGCCGATGGTGGTCTCGGCCGCGACGGCCGGGCGCAGGCCCGCTGCCGCGCCGAGGGTGAGGGCCGCGCCGCCCTGCAACACATGACGTCGTGAAATCCTGCCAGAATCCATTGCTCGCTCCCCTTGGCGGATGTTCCGCCTTGATCTCACGGCTGCGCCGGCGTGGCGGAGCCGGGGTCAGATGTCGCAAGCTTCGTGCCAGAGACTATGAAGCATGCAGTTTGCGATAAGTGCTTGAAATAGATATGAAATAATCAGTGTGCTGAACTTGGCGAGGAAGGCGGCAGACTAATTTATGGGCAATATAAAAGCATTGTATGCAGTGGAGTTGAGCAGCCCGAACCTGCTCGCGCATGTGCATGACGGTCGTCGGACGGTCGGCCGGCAAGGCGCATTCATGCTAACCACGCGCTGACGGAGGATGTTCGCTGGCACCGAACTTGTATCGATTGTCGTCAGGACCGCCGTGTCCTCAAAGATGGAAAGCTCGCCGAGATGGGCGCTGGTACCGTTCACGATGCATCGCTCGGCAATGAGATCGTTCGCCGGATCAACGAGCTCGGCGCGATCTCGGAAGAGCCCGAAAAACTCACCCGCATCTTCCTCAGCAAGGAGCTACGCAAGGCCGCGGACCTCATCATGGGGTGGATGCGCGAGGCCGGCATGAGCGCCCATCTCGATGCCATCGGCAATGTCTGCGGACGGTACGAAGGCGACCGGCCGGGCATGCCCTGCCTGATGCTCGGGTCGCATTACGACACCGTGCGCGATGCCGGCAAATGGGATGGACCGCTGGGTGTGATCACGGCGATCTCTTGCGTCGCTGATCTGAACCGCCGCGGCAAGCGCCTGCCATTTGCGATCGAGGTGATCGGTTTTGCCGACGAGGAGGGGGTGCGGTTCGCTTCGACCTTGCTCGGCAGCCGTGCGGTGGCCGGCACCTTTGATGAGAGCGTGTTGAATACGCGCGACAGCAACGGGGTGTCGATGCGCGAGGCGCTCGTGCAGTTCGGTCTCGATCCCGACCATGTCGATGCGGCCGCGCGCGCGCGGCGCGAACTGCTTGCCTATCTCGAATTGCACATCGAACAGGGCCCGGTGCTGGAAGCGCAGAACCTGCCCGTGGGCGTCGTCACCGCCATTGCCGGGGCCACGCGCCTTGCGGCACGGCTCTCCGGTATGGCCGGTCACGCCGGCACCGTGCCGATGGCGCTGCGCCGTGACGCGCTCGCCGGTGCGGCCGAATGCATCAATGCGATCGAGCAATTTTGCCGCACCGACGAGGGCGGCCTCGTCGGCACCGTCGGCTACATCCAGGCGAGGCCCGGCGCGACCAACGTCATTCCGGGCGAAGTATCTTTCACCATCGACATGCGCGCGCCGACCGACATGCATCGCAAGCGCGCGGTGGCCGATATCGTCCGCCAGATCGAGGCGATCGCCAAGCGGCGACAGCTGGCGCTTCAGCTCGACGTTACCCACGAGAACCGCACCGCACCCTGTGCGCCTTGGCTGAAGCAGCAGATCGCGCAGGCGATCGAAGCCGAAGGCGTCTCCGTGTTCGAGCTGCCGAGCGGGGCAGGGCACGACGGCATGGCCATGATCGACATCGCCGATGTCGGCATGATCTTCGTCCGCTGCCGCGGCGGCATCAGCCATCACCCGGACGAGCATGTCGCGCTCGCCGATGCCGACGCCGGCGCGCGTGTGCTGCTCAGGGTGATCGAGAATTTCAGGCCGCGTAAGGCCTAGGCGAGCGTCACGAACCCGCAAGTCACCGGGTAGAGATACGAATCAGTCATGCTTAAAACGGTGGCCATCATCGCGAGGGTCACGAGACAATCAGCCGATTGACGGACATGAACAGCGACATCTCTTTTCCATCACATCGTGAAAACCGGTTCTATCAGGGGATGGCTGCGACCTTCGTCGCCAACGCCCTTCAGGCGGTCAATTTCCTCGGTGATCGATTCCTGAGACAATCGCATCATTCGTTGTCGGCGATCGAGGACCTCTATCGGCACTCGATGGACAGCGCCTTTTCGGTGACCGAGGCCTTCCTCGTCACCGGCGCACCGCACGCCTCGGCCTATTACCCCCGCGACTTCGCCTGGTTCTATCCCGACGTTCTCGATCCTGAAACCATCATGGATGCGCAGGACGCCGTGCGACGGGTCCGTCTGCTCGAGAAGAGCGTGCGCCTGCTGCTGGAGGCCGTCCGCGCCGACGTGGTCACCACGACCATCGTACCGGCCGGGCGCGGCCGGTATCTCGGCGTGAACTATTTTTCGCGACCCTCGGATACGCTGCTCGGCATTCTCGCCGGTCTGCAGCAGATGATCTCTGCCGAGGAGAGGGCGTCGTCCTACCTTGCGATGTCGCAATGCGCGCATGCCGGCCGCTTGTTGTTGGCCGAATATGGCGGAGACCTGAAGCGCGCGATCCTGAAGCTTGCGAGCGAGCTGGAGTCCTTCGACGCTGACGGCACCAGATATTTGCTGTGCGACGCCAGCGGCCCGCGCTCCGCGGCGACGGATACCCGCGCCGAGCGCCGGCGTTTCGTCACCAATGCCTGCGTCTACACGACCTTCGTGTGGGGCGTGCAGCTCGGGATCGTCGGCGAGAACGAGCTGAAGCGGCTGCTCGGGCGCGACCTTGCGCAGTACAAGAGGGATCTGCTCCGCCTCTTCGGCAAGAACGGCTACATCAGGCATTCCCTGGACGGCCCGGCGAGCTCACCGGCATCGTCGGTCGCATTGGATTTCGTCAGCGTGCATCGCGGCTTCTGGGATATGAGCGAGGCGAGCGAGCGCGCGCTGTTCGCGGCCACGACGGATCTGATCATCGCCGAGCCACGGTTTCGCATTCCGAGCACGTTCCACTTCCTGGTTTCGGCGGACAACCCGCGGACCAAGATGATCCACAAGATTGCAGCTCCCGCATATCAGGGGCGTTCCTCCTGGCCGACGTTCAACGTCGAATTTGCCGACCGCATGCTGGATTACGATGAGTTCTCGGGTGGCGATACCTATCGGGCCTGCGCGCAAGGAATCCTGAAGGACATTCGCGCCGCGACCGAACTCCACGGCGGCTATCAGGAGCTGATTTCGGAGCAGGGTCTGAAGTATCGCACCTGGGCCTATAAGGGTGCCGTGGCCCACTCGTGGTTTCCGCGCTTTCTGTCGGTCTGGAGGAGGGCCTACGGCACGCCACTCCTCCAGTGGAACGATTGATCGCCGAACCTCTATCCCGCCGTCACGTCGACCACCTCGCCACCCTCCAGCACCTTGGCCGCCTTGGCCGGGCGAGATCGCCTTCCCAGGCCGCGACCGCGACGGTTGCGACGCAATTGCCGACGAGGTTGCCGAGCGCGCAGGCCACGGTGCCAGATTGTCGCGGTTTCACCGGAGAACCGGGTTATTCCGCCGCCTTCGCCGTCTTGCCGAACATCCGCGTCGGGGCCGGGAAGCCGCACGAGGTGCCGTCGGTGACCTTGACCTGATTTTCCCACGGCAATCGGAAGGTGCCGGCGACCATGTCCTGCATGAAGGTGTAGGGGCAGTCCATCGCGCCGCCCTTCACCGCGACATAGCCGCGGTGCCAGAGCTGGTAGATGTTGTTTTCGACGCCCCAGTTGATGCGGGCTTCGCGCACGAGATCCGGCCGGACCTCTGCGGTGATGATCTCGTCGGCACGGCCGGTCGTACCATGCGCCAGGACCGTGCCGTCGAAATTGACGATCATGCCTTCGCCCATGGAATCGAACGAGCCGTCCGAGCCGCACATGCAGACATTTGCGGTGATCATCAGATTCTGAAACGAATTGGCCTGGTTGGTGAAGCGCCAGGCTTCGCGGATCGGCGCGGTGTAGCCGGCGGTGCGGATCATGATCTCCGCGCCTTTGTAGGCGCATTCCCGTGCCATCTCCGGGAACATGCCGTCATGGCAGATGATCAGCGCGATCTTCGCGCCCTTCGGTCCCTCGATCACGGGAATGCCGATGTCGCCGGGCTCCCACGGCTCGACCGGAATCCAGGGATGAAGTTTGCGATAGTAGAGCTTGATCTCGCCGTGATCGTCGATGATCAGGCCCGAGTTGTAGGGATTGCCATGCGGGTTGAACTCCATGATGGAGAAGCAGCCCCAGATCTTGTTATCGACACAGGCCTGCTTGAAGGCCGCAACCTCCGGTCCGTCAAGCCGACACATGATCTCCGGATTGGTGTCCATCGACAGGCCGTGCAGCGAGTATTCGGGGAAGACCACCAGATCCATGGTGGAGAGATTGCGGCGGGCCTTGCCGACCATCCAGACGATGCGCTCGGTCTGCCTGGCGAGATCGGCCGCGCTCACCACGCTAGGCAGCTGCAGCTGCACAAGTCCGATAACCACACCGTTGGGGGATTTGTTCAGCCCGCCAAGCCCGTTCATGATCAGCTCCCTTGCCTGTCTGGCGCAGCGTCGTTGCGCGCCAGATCTTGTCGCAAGAAGCAAATCCGATTTCGATGAAGAGCTAAAGGTTATTTTTCAGGCGATGGCGCAGTTACGCGGCAGCAGGCGATCTCGTCACGCCACGAGATCGAGCAGCCGGCATGAGCCGCGCACCAGCACCTTGCGTCCTGTGGATGTTATCGCAGGCACGCCGTCATTCATGACAACGAGGCCGAGCTTGGCGAGGCTTTCGACGAGATAGGCCTTCGCGAGGCGACCGTTCGACACCGGGTTGCGAAGCGCCTTTAGCGCTTCCCACTGGTCGGTCGATAGATCAAGGTCGAAATCGTTGCTCATGGTGCCTCAGCCGATCGTCCGGTTCGCGTGCCCCTGTTAGCGGCGCCGCATGAAGACCATGCGACGACAATGAGTCGGGAATTCGGTCAGCTGTTTAGAACATCTCTTCACAAATTGCGGCACTTCGTTGCGCCACAAGAGTTAACGTCGTTAGTGCACGACCACCGTCACGTTCTCCGATCACTAATTGATGATCCGCACTTGATGTTGCGATGCGAGCTGCCGCAGTGCACGGCAAGCATCACTGTCCTATTTGGCGTCGCGATATGCACAGAAATGATGAGGCGGGAGATTGAGGACTCTGTTACCTTGGCCTGCGGGGAATGGCTTCACACGGCCGGAGTGGAGTGCATGAACAGGCTGGTGGAAATTCGCAGTCAGGAATTCCTTTGCCGAGAGCGCGCGGCGCTCGATTCGAAGCGCCGGCCGTTCTGGCTGGCGCAGGCAGAAGAATGGGAGCAGCGCGCGCTCGACGAAATCGCGCGTCACTTTCGGGAATGCAATCAGGCCGAGCTGAACGCCGCCTGACGGAGGCGGCTGTTATTGCTTATTGATAAGTCGCCACAATATCGGAAACAGCGCGTTCGAGCTGTTGCGCGGTGGCGCATTGGCGCACGACGCTGCAAAAGGTTGCGTAGCGCGGCATCTCGGAATCGCCAAAGCCCCAGGCGAGCCGCCCCTCGGGATTGAGCCAGACCAACCGCTTCGAACGCTCGGAGATCCGGCGCAAAATGTCGGCGCGTGGGTCGAGATTGTTGCTGCGGGCATCGCCGAGCACGATCACCGTGGTCTGCGGCGTCAGCGCGCTCATGAACTCCTTCTCGAAATCGACCAGCGAGGCGCCGTAATCCGACGAGCCGAAACCGACCTTGGACATGATCTCGGACATCGCCTCCTCCGGCGACTTCGTCTCCAGGATCTCGCTGACCTCGATCAGGTGCGAAGAGAAGGCGAAGGAGCGGACGTCGTCGACCACCTCGTGCAGCGAGTGGATCAGCAGCAGGAAGAAGTCCGAGACTTGCGCAACGGAGCCCGAGACGTCGCACAGCGCGACGATCTTCGGCCTGTCGCGATGCTTGCGCTTCCATGCCGTGAGGAAGGGCACGCCGCCCCAGGCTGCGTTGCGGCGGAGCGTGCGGCGAACGTCGAGATGGCCGCGGCGCTGGCGCTTGCGCGGCTTGGAATAGCGCTCGCGCAGCCGGCGTGCGATCTGGCGGATGAGGGCACGCATCTCGGCGACCTGGCGCCGCTCGATGCGGGCAAGCGGCGCGTTGCGCAGGATCTCGTTGCGGAGGTTTTCGGCCTCCTCGCGGGCATAGAGTGCGAGCCCTTGCGAGACCGTATCGCGCACGGCTTCGCGCAAGGCATCGAGCGCGGCGCGCAGGCGCTCGGCCAGCGACGGGTTGGTCGCGGTCAGTTGGTCGAGGTCGTCGCGCAGGCGCTGGAGGCCCATGGCGTCGAGGATGCGGCTGGAGAATATGCCGCGCTGGGTGGAGTAGCGGATGTCGGACAGGGAGGCCGCGCCGGAGGCGCTGGCAATCGCGGCAGCGATCGCGTTGCGATCCTGCGACAATAGCATCTGCGCCAAGGGACCCAGGCCCTGGGAAGGCTGACCTTCGCCCGCCTCGCTCGCCGAGCCGGCGGAGGGCGGCTGATCCTCGCCTTGCGCAGCATCGTCTTCGCCGGCAGCCTCAGGCTGCTCCTGTCGCGGCTCCGGCTGGCTGAAGAACAGATCAAAGCAGTCGCCGAGCGCGAGCTTCTCGTCCTGCGACTTGGCGAGCGTCAGCAGCAGCGCATCGCGTAGCACGGCGCGGTCGGAGATGCCGACCTGCGCGACGGCGCGCATCGCATCGATGCTTTCGGCCGGCGAGACGTGAACGCCAGCCCCGCGTGCCGCCCGAAAGAAGCGATGGAGATTTTCGCGCATCGGCGTCAACCGAAGACGTTGGACCGGGCCGCCTTGGCAATGAAGGTCGTCACCTGCGGCGTCGCGGCCTCGATGTCGGCTTCGTATTTCAGGAGCACGTTGAGCGTGTCCTTGACGATCTCAGTATCGAGTTCGGAAGCCTGGAGCAGCACCAGCACACGCGCCCAGTCGATGGTCTCGCTGACCGAGGGCAGCTTCTTCAGGTCGAGCGAGCGGATCTCGTGGATGAAGCCGACCATCTGCCGCCGCAGCGTCTGCGAGATGCCGGGCACGCGGCTTTCGACGATGCGCTCCTCGAGCCGCTGCTCGGGAAAGCCGATATGCAGATGCAGGCAGCGTCGCTTCAGGGCATCGCCGAGGTCGCGCTCGCTGTTGGAGGTGAGGATCACCGTCGGCGGCGTGATCGCCGAAACGGTTCCGAGCTCGGGGATCGTGACCTGGAAGTCGGACAGGATTTCCAGCAGCAGCGATTCGAATTCGGCGTCCGACTTGTCGATCTCGTCGATCAGGAGCACGCAGCCGCCCGGCTGCTCAAGCGCCTGGAGCAGCGGCCGCGGCTCGACGAATTCCTTGGAGAAGAACACGTCGCCGAAATCGTGGAGCTGGTCGAGCGCGGCATGCAGCGTCTGCGCGCCGCCGAGAACCTCGCCGAGCTTGTCCTTGAGGATCTGCGTGTAGAGAAGCTGCTTGGCGTATTTCCACTCGTAGAGCGCCTTGGCCTCGTCGAGGCCCTCATAGCATTGCAGGCGGATCATCTTCATGCCGCGCCAAGCCGCGATCGCCTTGGCGAGCTCGGTCTTGCCGACGCCCGCGGGGCCCTCGACCAGGATCGGCTTCTCGATCTGCTGCGACAAATAGACGGCAGTCGCGATCTGCCGGCTCGCGATGTAGCCCTGCGCGGCGAGGCCGCTCTCCACTGCCTCGATCGAGGTCTTCTGATCAGCCACGAAAGGGCGCTCCCAAAGGTCTTGCGTGAGGCTTGTTCTGCCTGCGTTCCAGGCAAAGGACAAGCCACGTTTGGGAGACATCTGACCCGCGTGAACGGCGTTTTTTCCGCTAAGCGCAAATAGTTAAGCGCTTCGCTGTTGGCGCGATCAGTGCCGCAGCAGCTCCGGCTTGCGGATCGTCTGCCTCAGCTCGGCGCCGCAATCGGCGCATTCATAGACGAAGTCGATCTTGGCTAGGCTCCAATGCGGCTCGACCTCGCGCACATACATCGGCAGGAACCCCATACAGGTAGGGCAATTCACTGGCGCGATTTCGACGTCCTGATGATGCTGAACGTAAGCTGGCATCTCGGCTCTCCTTCGCAGGCGACCATCAAACCCCGCGCAAGGCTACTGCGGGTCGCCGCGGGGCCCTCATCAACTCTTTCGAACGGAGGCGGAACGGCGGCTGTTTGTGGTTCGCTGTGACATTCTTGTTACGGCTTCTATACTGTAACGGGCGGACCAAATGCCTATTTCACAGGCCGATCCGGTGTTCGAACTTTCATTTCAACGATAAAGGAGCACGCCCATGACGCATGCCATTCGCTTTCACAAAACCGGCGGTCCGGAAGTCCTGGTCTGGGAGGAGGTCAGCGTCGGTAAACCTGGGCCCGGCGAGGCGCGCATCCGCCACACCGCGGTCGGCCTCAATTTCGTCGACATCTATAACCGTTCCGGCCTCTATCCGGCGCAACTGCCGAGCGGGCTCGGCAGCGAGGCGGCTGGCGTCGTCGAGGAGGTCGGGCCTGGCGTCACCGATCTGAAGCCGGGCGATCGCGTCGCTTATGGCGCCTCGCCGCTCGGGGCCTATTCGGAGGCGCGGCTGATCGCCGCCGACCGGCTGTTGAAATTGCCCGACGGCGTCGACGACAAGACGGCGGCGGCGATGATGCTCAAGGGGCTCACCACGCAATATCTGATCCGCCAGACCTATCGGGTGAAAGCCGGCGATACCATCCTGCTGCATGCGGCCGCCGGCGGTGTCGGCCTGATCTTGAGCCAGTGGGCCAAGCATCTCGGCGCGACCGTGATCGGCACCGTCAGCAACGACGAGAAGGCGAAGCTCGCCAAGGCGCATGGCTGCGACCATGTCATCATCTATACAAGGGAAGATTTCGTGAAGCGGGTCGACGAGATCACCGGCGGCAAGAAAGTGCCAGTGGTTTACGACTCCGTCGGCAAGGACACGTTCCTGAAATCGCTGGATTGCCTCGCCCCGCTCGGCGTCGCTGCGCTGTTCGGCCAGTCCTCCGGCGCGGTGGAGCCGCTTAATCTTGGCCTGCTCGCCCAGAAGGGCTCGCTCTACGTCACGCGTCCGACGCTGTTTACCTACGCCGCCAAGCGCGAAAATCTGGTGGCGATGGCGAATGAGCTGTTCGACGTCGTCAAGTCCGGCGCGGTCAAGATCGAGGTGCACCAGACCTACCCGCTGAAGGACGCCGCCAAGGCGCATGCCGATCTTGCGGCACGCAAGACCACGGGATCGACCGTTCTCCTGGTGTAATGCCCAACGGGACGGTGGCGCGAGCTCTAAAGCGCGATGCGATTAGGATGAATCGTCACGTCATCGCGCTTTAGGCTGTTGATTGATCATGATCGTTTCGGAAAACCGCTGCACACTTTGCGCTAACGCGGCCCTTCAGGTCCGGATCATGCTCTAGGCCTGCGTCACGTCCTCTCGTGCTTGCGCAGATCGCGGACGTGATCGAGGCGGATCGCCTCGAGATCGACGTCCTCGGGCTCGATCCGTGGGAGGGCCGCCTCGGCCAGGATGGCCGCGGTGACATCTTCGACCGAGTTCTCCACGATCTCGTGGATGAACGAGACGTTCCGATACTCACCCGAGGCGAGGCGGGAAATGACCTCGCGCCGGGTGATTTCGGGATCGACGACCGCCTCGCGGCCCCGCCGTCCGTAATCGATCATCACGACGAAGTATTGCATGAAACGACCCTGCCGCGCCCCATGGTCGGGACGCGGCACATTATTTCCGAAAATCGGAACTATGTCAAGTGTGATTTCTATTAATCAGAAGCGGCGGCTCTCATTTGCCCTTCTTGCGCGGCCGCGCCGACTTCGCACGCAGCCGCTCAAGCTGTCCCTTGGGCATGGACAGGCAGATCTCCCCGACCCAGTCAAGCTTGACGCCGACGATCGGCTTGGCATTGAAGCTCGTGAGGTTGACCACTGAGGGAGATTTGCCCCGCTCGATGGTCTTCAGATAGCGCTCGCCGGTCTTGAGGCGGACCACTGCCTCTTCGCCGTAGAAGCTCGACAGCGGGTGGCGCTGGTCCTTGTAGACGACGATCACGTCGCCGCTTTCGTATTTGGGCAGCATCGAATCGCCCACGATCTCGAATGCGATCGTCTCTTCCATGATCGGGAAGGGCAACGCGACGTCGCCGAGACCTTCCGGCGGAACCTGTTCGTAGTCCGGCTCGATCACGGCGCCGGCTCCGACGCGCCCCATGATCGGCGCGAGATTGAGCTCGAGATATTCCATGATCGGAATGATCTCCGAGGCCTTCACCAGGCGCTCGCCGCCGAGAATCTCCGAGACCGCGCCGGGCCGCACGCCCATGGCCGCAGCCAGGCCGCCCTTGCTCTTGCCCGTCTTCTCCAGGCCCCGCTCGATCATTGCTACGTCCAACATGGTGATTCCCTCGATTGCGCACCGTCTCGCCTCTTGTAATCCGAAATTCGGAATTGATGCAATTATGAATATCAGAAATACGGCTTGACTCTATATTCGGAATAACGGAATGTGCGTCTCGCCTCCCGGGTGGAGGCGCATCACAGGACAGCAGCATGGAACCGGGCCATTGGCCGTCGGAGCACTCGGACGCGCTTCGCGACTATTTTCACAAAGGCATGTCTTATGCGGAGATCGGAAGACAGATAAACGCAAGGTTTGGAACGGCTTATACGCGCAGCGCGGTGGTCGGCCGCGCCAAGCGGCTCCGGCTCATCGTGCCGCAATGGATGACGAGCCCGGCGCTCGCGCCGCCCTTGCCGGGTGAACCCAGCCTGCTTTCGCCGCGCCGGGTGGCGTGGCCGAGCGTCAATCTGCCGCCGAAGTCCGCCATGAAGCCTGCGGCGCGGGTGAAGTTGCGCTGTGTCGGCATCCAGCCGCGCCTGATCCAATTGGTCGAGCTCGAGCCGGCCGACTGCCGCTATCCCTATGGCGGCGACAAGGACGGTGAGGAGATCACCTTCTGCGGCCACCCGCGCCAGCCGGGCTCGAGCTATTGCGCGCCGCATGGCCGTCTGACGCGCCGTTCCGAGGCTGCGTCGGCGGCCCGTGCCGCAGGCCCGGTCGTGCTGAAGCTGGTCTCGGCGCTCTGACGGTGCCGCCCTCCGTTCAACTCTCAGTCTTGCAAGGAGATCCGAGTGGCTCGTGCCCGACGCAACAAGTCCTACAAATTGGCGCAGATCTACGACCGGCGGTCGCGGGAGGTGCCGTTCAACGCCGAGATCGCGGAGGTGGAGGTCGACAATCCGCTCGCGCTCGATTCCGGCGAGAAGATCCTGGCGATCCGATCGGTCCGCGGCGATCCGCTTGGCCGGCTGCACGCGCACCATCAGATCGACGAGGCGCAGTACCGCGGCGGCCGCGCCTTCCAGAACGATTGGGAGCGGGCGGAGCGCGGCCCGCAGGCGGTGGATACGACGCGCGAATATGTCGATGGGACGGGCACGCGTGAGCCCGTCACCGAAAGCCAGCGCCAGGCGGTGCTGCGGCTCAACAGGATCGAACGAGAGCTCGGCACCGACGGCGCCGCGCTGGTGCACGACGTGCTGGTGCTGGGTCTGACCATGGATCAGGTTGGGCAGCGTCGTGCCGTCCGCACGCAACGCTGGAACGATTACTTCGCGCGGCGTTTCCGCGAATGCCTGGACCGGCTGGCGCTGATCTACGGCTTCGCGACGGAGACGGGAACGGCGCGCGGGGGCCGACGTGGATGATTGCGGAGCGCCGGCGGTCTCGGCCGCCGCCGTCCCGCCCATTGCTTACGGGTGAGGGACGATCTGGTAAGGCGTGGTGTAGGGCTCGACGCGCAGCGAGGCATGGGCCAGCAGCCCGATCTTGGCTGTCGGTGCCTGCTGTAATTCGCCGTTGGGGCCACGATGCACGTTGTATTGCCAGACGGTGAGATCGCCCTTCTGCGCCAGCGCGTGTGCAACGGCGCTCGCATCATTGCCGCCGAGCGCCTGAAGCTCCTGCGCCGACAGTCCGACGACGATTTCGTCCTTGACGGTGACGATCTTGAACAGGTTCATCTTGGTCTCCTGCGCCCATGCGCCTTGTGTCGAGAGGGTGAGAAGCGCGATTGCGGCGCCCTTGATGAGATCGCAGCGAGAAAGCATGCCGTCGTCCTTTTGGTGCTGAGGCGCGCCCAAATCGAAGAGTTTTCAGCCATGGCGCCCGTGTCTGCGTGGCCGTGCCGCAACGGCTTGGTCGCTCGCGCGTGGACGGCGGTTCACGGTGGACCGGCCGCGAGATCGACTTTCACGCGCCTAATGCAACCGCCGGGACGGATTCAACAAATGCGTGTATCTTGCTGAAGAATCGCCAATTCGTGCGCGCTAACGTGCATTTAACATCGGAAACACGACGAAACCCCGTGTTGATTGACAGCAAGAGGGGCTGTGCGCGTGATTGATGACGCTTCTTGACGCAGGTGGGTGACGGCGATCGATATTCCTGTTATCCGGAAAACGCTGTGGCGCGATGCAGACCAAGCATCGCTATACCCACGGTTGGGCTTGCCGGATGGGTTGTTGCTTGGCATAGTTGCAACCAGATGGAAGCCGTCGTTTGGACGCGGTTCAGCCTGCAACCCGGCGGGTCCCTTCGGCCGAACGTTCGTCGCCATAGTTCTGTTGCGGCGTTCGGTTCTCGAGCGGATCACGACCGATGCTTGTCATAGGTGCGAGATGAAAAACCTCAATTTCGCGGCTGAGCTGCATCTCAAGCTCGGTGTGCCTGCAGGCAGCACCGTGGAAAGTCTGCGTCTGCTCCGGGCCTTCCTGAAGCTCGCGCCGCGACAGCGCTTCGAGGTGATCAAGCTGGTCGAAGATCTCGCCACCGACGAAGCTCTTCCCGAGCACCCCTTATCCTAGAGCCCGGCCGCGCGCCCATCCTGCCCATTTTCCTGCCAGAGCAGGCTCCCCGGCATCGTTCGCCGGAGCGCTGGCGGCTGGATGGCGGTCAGGCAAATGTGGTATTCAGACGGAAAAAGGGAGGAGTGAGACCATGATCGAACCGAAAATCGAAGTTCCGGCCGAACTGCGTGATTTGGCCGAGAAGACCATCGACCAGGCCGAAAAGGCCTTCGGCATGTTCTTTGAAGCGGCGACCAAATCGATGTCGTCCGTTCCGGGGGCGGGGACAGAGGTGTCGAAGCAGGCGTTGGCTTTCACGGAGCAGAACATGAAGTCGGCCTTCGAGCATGCGCGCAAGCTGGTGCATGCCACCGACCTCCAGGAGGCGATGCGAATCCAATCCGATTTCCTCCGCAGTCAGTTCACCAGCGCCGGAGATCACATGCGTCAGATGACCGGCAGTCTCATGCAACCCGGCAAGGGCAAGTCCTGATTTTCGGTCTGTGTACAGCGTGCCCACAAATTGATCTTGTATGACGTGAAGATCCGCGCTTCGATACCGGTGCAGGTCCATGATGGGCCACCGAATGATCTCATTCGCCGTCTGTCATCCTTTCTGCTGATCCCTGCCGGTCCACCGGCAGGGATTTGCATTTGCAGCCTTCGTGCAGCCCGGCGTGACCATCCGGGATGAAGCTCAGACTATTGCTGAAGTATGACCTTCGGAAAAGCGCGCCGCTCGGTTTGCGCGAGCGCGGCCTTCGGCGGCCGATCAGGCATCTAACGCAGCGATGCGATGTAGGCCGCGATATCGCCGGCTTCGGTTCGGCTCAGTGGAAAATTCGGCATCTTCGGGTGCGGATCGAGCAGGAAGAATGCGAGCCTTTCCGCACTGAAATCCGGCCTACGCGCGACGGACGCAAAGGAAGGGACGTCGGCGCTCGCCTGAGCCTGTCCGTTCGCCACGACATGGCAGCTCGCGCACCAGCGCCTGGCGAGTTCGGCGCCGTGACCGGCATCAGCACCGAGAGCGGACGACGAGCCGAAGCCAGAGACGAGGCCAAGCAGCAGGAAAATCCGTCTCACATGTCGGAGCATAGGGCAATCTTTCTGCATTCGCTTGCGGCTGCCGCGCTCATCCGCAGCACGATCCTGGAAATTGCGAGAGATCGATGCGAGCGACGATCGAGCGCAGCAGCCTGCGGGTCGAACGATAGAGATGCCGCATGAATGCCGGCACTCTCGCCGCGGGCAGGACCTTCGGAACAAGGCTTTTCGTACCAAGACTTCCGGTATAGTGCGACACGTGTCTCTCCGACAGCATGTGGTTTCTTACCGTGCCGTGTCGGAGCCGCCTTGATCTGCCGCAAAGCGTCCCGGCCAATAGTCGCCCGGGTTCATGATCATTGGGCTCTTCGTATCCGCGGGCGTGAGCGCGCTGCTGGCGCTGTCACGCAGGAAGCGGTCGAGCGTCTCCTCACGATGAGGCTCATCAGCGTCTGTGCCCGTGGAAACTCCGGCCGCGCACTCCGGCCTCATTCTGAGGAGCCCGCCTCAAGCGGGAGTCTCGAAGGATGGCCGCGGGGAAAAGCTGTCAGGATGCGACATCCCGCCCGAAGGACCGGGCGGCTAGAGACAGCTCGCCCGGCCGCTTTCGGGGCAGAGCCGGAACGCGCTCGACAGCGTGAAAAGAAAGCGTGGGCTGCGACGCTCGTTGTCCGGCGCCCGGTAGCTTAAGGGGACGGCGACGCCGAAATCGGCCTGGAGGTCGTCCGGCAGGAAGAAGCGCACACCGGCTCCGGCCGATGTCAGCGACAGCCCGTCGCTCAGGCGATAACCGTGGTTCCAGACTGCGCCAGCGTCGCCAAAGGCATAGAGCTGGTAGCCGGTCCAGTAGCGGAAATTGAGCTTCTGGTCGAAGCGCAGCTCGAGCGAGCCGGCAAGGCCGTTGTCGCCGCTGATCTCGGCTGCGCCATAGCCACGGCCGAAGGCCGCGCCGCCGAGATAGAATTGTTGCGAAGTGAACAGCGGGCGCGACGCCGTCTGGCTCGCGGCAGCGAGCTTGAGCGACCAGACATCGTTGAGTGTCTGGTAGCGCGTGAACCAGAGGTTCAGGACCGAGAAGTTCGAGGAGGCTCCGTCGCGTGACAACAGATCGTCCTCGAAATGTGAGGCGCCAAAAACGTCGAGCCCCTGACGGTAGGTCAGAGTCGCAAAATTGGTGCCGCCAAAAGGATCCAACAGCCGGTAGTCGGCGGTCAGGCTCGCCGTCCTGATGTGGTCGTTGTACCAGGGCCCGTAAAGGTCATGCTCGGACACATTGCTGAAGGTCGTGGCGGCGGTCAGCGTGAGCGTGGAGGATTGCGACTGCAACGGGACCATGCTGGCACGCAGCTCGAACGCCTGGGTCGTGGTGATGTCGCTATCGAGCCGGCGCATATCGCCCGGCCTTACCGCGCTGTACAGCACGGAAGCACCCAGGCGGACACCGTCGACGCCGACGGGCGCATCGTACGACAGCCGTGCGAAGCCGAGTTGGCGGGGGTCGTTGGCAATGGTCGACAGGTTGACCGCCAATGCATCGCCGGGCGTGAGGTAAGAGTTGAACGCGCCGGTGGCGTAGGTTTGCCAGGGACCGACCGACGAGGATCCGAGATTGTCGAGGCCGAACGAGGAGAAGACGTGCCAGGTTTTCAAGTAGATGGTCAGGCGGAAGCGGCCCGTCGTACCGCCGATCTCCTCCAGCGCAGTGTCGGTGATCCGGACGCCCGGCCTGCCATTGATCAGGAAGAGCTGGCGTTCGAGCGTTGCCAGTCGCGAAGGATGTTCGGTCAGAACCGGCGCCAGCATCGGCCTTATGCCGAACCGCTCTGCACCGTCGCCCTTCAATTCGGCCTGCACGATCGCACCTTCCAGGACCTGAATCCGGACACGGCCGTCGGCGATGTCTTGTGGTGGCACGATGGCGCGGCTCAGATGAAAGCCAGCTTCGCGGTAGAGGTCGCTGATGGCGCCTGCGATCGCGGCCAGATCCGCCTGCGAGACCTTCCGGCCGAGATAAGGCTGGTAGACAGCGGCGATGCGATCAGGGGAAACCGCATGGGCGCCGCCGACGCTGACGCCGCGCAGCACGAATTGCGGCTTGGTATCGCCGCCCGTCGTGGGCTGTCCGACGCTCGGCAACCGGACCGGCGGCCGGCCGAGCGATTCCTGCTCGGTCTGGTTATCAAAATATTTCTCGGGCTGGCGCGGATCGAAGCCCGGCTGGTTCGCCTGTTGAGCAAATGCCGCTGGAGTTGCCGCCAAAATTACTGCCGCCGATACCAATGCGGTAAGGCGATGCCGCGTCTCACCGCGCGCGTCGACTTTGTCTCCGTAGTTCAACGGAGGATCTGCCACGGGACGGTAAGGGTTCGTTAGCCGCATGATTTTTCATAGGTTTTTATGGTCAACGATTGGTTAATCCGGCCGCTCCGCTGGCCGCTTTCCGATAATCCTATCTTGAGTGATTTCGGATACCCCTCAGGCTTGGCTGTAAACGCGGGCTGAGGATCATCATGTTCGGCAGAGTTGGAATGCGGCGCGCCCTGGCGGCGGCGCTGATCCTGGGATCGGCCTCCAGCGCATTCGCGGCGGACGACGGTGTGTGGTCCGTCAGCAAATCCTCGGGCGAGGTCTGGCTTGCCACGAGCGGCGCCCAGCAGGTGTCGTTGACGTCAGAAGGAACGCTGAAACCTGGCGATACCATTCGCACCGGTCGCAACGGGCGCGTTCTCCTCGTCCGCGGCGAGGAAACGATCCTGATCTCTCCCAATTCGGTGGTGGGCCTGCCGGCCGAGAAGAAGGACGGCCTGTCGACCACCATCATCCAGCAGGCGGGTTCGATCCTGCTCGAGGTCGAGAAGCGCAACGTCAAGCATTTCGAGGTCGAGACGCCCTATCTCGCCGCCGTGGTCAAGGGAACGCAGTTCAGCGTCACGGTCGGTGCCGGTAGCACCAAGGTCGGCGTGCTCCGCGGCCAGGTCGAAGTCTCCGATTTCAAGACGGGACAGATTGCGCAAGTGATGCCCGGACAAGCGGCCACCGTCTTCGAACACGGCAAGCCCGGTCTCAGCCTCAGCGGTGCGGGGACGCTCAATCCGATCGAGCAGGGCAAGCCCCGTGCACCCACGATCGAGCGTGTCCCAGTGCCGAAGTCGGGCCTGTCGGCGCCGCGCCATGCGGCCAATGGCCATGCCATCCATGCGCTCGGCCCCATCGACAAGGGAAGCAAGGCGGCCGGCGCACCCAAGGCCTCGGGGCAGGCGGCCGGGGGGCATGCCCCCAAGGCAGGAGCCGTGCGCATTTCGGCCGCGCTGGGAGAGGTCAAGCTGAACGTCCACAAGGCGACGCGCGGCCTTGCGCACGGCGGCGTTCCGCCGGGGCAGGCACGTAACGCGAATGCCAGGGGCGACAGTCAGACGGTCTGGAACGATGGCCAGACGAGCCCGGCTGCATCCAACGGTGCGGCAAGCAGCGGTGCCGCCAGCGCGAACGCCACGATCGCCGCAACGACGGCCGGCGCATCCAGCGATGCCCCGCGAGCAAACAACGGAAAGGACGGTGGCAACGGTAATTCGGGTAACAACAACGGCAACGGCGGCAACAGCGGCAACGGCGGCAATCCAAACAATAGCGGTAACGGCGGCAGCAACGGTCACGGTAACAGCAGCCATGCCGACAACGGCGCCACCGGCAATGGCAGAGGCAACAACGGCCACGGCCACGGAAATGGCAGCAATGGGCACGGCAGACGCTGAACTCTAGGTGGACGCGTCCGTCGGGGCGGGTGTGGGGGGAGGCTCGGGTGAAACGCTATCGGCCGCATGTTCTTGTCGTGATCGCGCTCGCGGTGGTGTTGTCCACGGGCTGGCACGCTGCGCTTCGCAATGCGCTCACCGATCTTCGATTCAAGTGGCAAACGCGTGCGGCCACCGGCGACATCGTCGTGGTCGGTATCGATGCGCCGTCGATCGACCAGATCGGGGTGTGGCCCTGGCCGCGGCGTCTGCATGCCGAGCTGCTGCAAAGGCTGGAAGCGGCAGGCGCGCAGGAGGTTGCCTTCGATGTCGATTTCAGCACGCCGTCGGATCCCGCCTCCGACGCGGCCTTCGCCAAGGCATTGCGAGACGCCGGCGGTTCGACGATCCTGCCATCCTTCAAGCAGCCGACACCGAGGGGCGGCCCGGCCCACGTCAACCGGCCGCTGAAGGCGTTCAGCAACCAGTCGTGGCCGGCTCTCGTCAATGTCGCAATCGAATCCGACGGGCTGGTTCGCCGCTATCCGTTCGGCGAGAAGCTCGGCGACGCTTTCATGTCTTCGATGGCCGTCGTGCTGGCGGGCCAGGACGCCAATCGGCGACCGCCCTTTCTGATCGATTTCAGCATTCGCGCGCCCTCCATTCTCGCCGTCTCCTATGTCGACGTGCTGCGTGGCGATCGCGCCACGCTCGACAAGCTGAAAGGCAAGAAGGTCATCATTGGCGCCACGGCGCTCGAGCTCGGCGACCGTTTCAGCGTTCCCAACGGCAGTATCATCTCGGGGCCAGTCCTCCAGGCGCTCGCCGCTGAATCGATCCTTCAGAACCGGACCCTGCGCTGGACCTCCGATGTCGGCATGGTGGTCGGACTGGGCGCAATCTGCCTGCTGATGCTGTATTCGTGGCGCCGTATCGCGCCAGGACTTCGCGTCGCAATCCTGATCGCAGCCGGGGCGGTGGTCGAGCTGGCCGCAATCCTTGTGCAGGCAAGATGGCCCCTGGTCATCGATACGTCGCTGTTCCACATCGCCATCGTCGCTTACCTGACCGCGATTGCGCTCGACGAAATCGACTTCCGCAGCCTGCTCGGACGCATCGCCGAGAGCCGCTTTCATCGCATCGCGATGTCGCTCGGCGACGGGCTGGTCTGCACCGACGAGGATCACCGCATCACGGTCTGGAATCCCGGCGCCAGCGCGATTTTCGGCTACATGCCGGCCGAGATCATCGGCCGCCCGTTCGAAACGCTGTGCGCTTTGCCGGCACACGCCGGTGCAAGACCGTCCATGCACGACGCCGCGCGCCAGGCGCTTCTGGTTCCGGGCGGCGCCGTCGTCGTCGAGTTCGAAGGCCGGCGCAAGAGCGGGGAAACCTTCCCGGTCGAGGCGAGCTTCTCGGGCTGGCAGGGAACGGACGGCTTTCAATATGGTGCCATCCTGCGCGATATTTCTGTGCGCAAACGTGAAGCCGAACGCATTCGATATCTCGCCGAACATGACGCGCTGACGGGGCTGGCCAACCGGAACATGCTGCATGTGGGCCTGACCGATCTGATCGCCGCGGCGGAGCGACGGTCTTCGAGCGTCGCGTTGCTCGTGCTCGGGCTCGACGGATTCCAAGAGATCAACAACATGCTAGGCCACTCCGCCGGCGATCTCGTGCTGCGCGCGGTCGCCGAGCGGCTGCGGAGCGAGGTCGGTGGCAAGGCGATCGTCGCCCGGCTCAGCGGCGACGAATTCGCCATCGCGATCGATTGCGCAGAGATCACCGAGCCGGTCGCGGCGGTGACCGAGCGAATCGCGCGCGCGTTCGAAGCCCCTCTCGCAACCGGCACGCGCCAGCACCGGGTCAAGACCAGCGTTGGCGTCGCCGTCTATCCTGAAGGCGGGAGCAACGCCGATGATCTCCTGAGCAACGGCCATCTCGCGCTGACGAAAGCCAAGGCGACCAGGCGCGGCGGCCACGTCGTATTCGAAGCCGCGATCCGGCAGGAGCTCGAGAACCGCTTGAGGCTGGAGGGCGAGCTGGCGCTTGCCGCCGATCGCAGCGAATTCGAGCTGTTCTACCAGCCGCAAGTTCGCCTGATCGACGGCAGCCTGGTCGGAGCCGAAGCGCTGATCCGCTGGCGGCATCCGGTGCGCGGCTACGTCTCGCCGGCCGAATTCATGCCTGTTGTCAACACCTCTGCGCTGTCGGAGCGGATCGCGAACTGGGTGATGGAGACCGCCTGCCGCCAGGCGCGGGCTTGGGAATTGTCCGGCAGCGATGTGCGCGTCGCGATCAACCTCTCACCCTCGCAGCTTCAGTCCGGCGACCTCGCGCATTCCGTTGCAGCGCTGCTCGAAGAGACCGGGCTGACGCCGTCGCTGCTCGAGATCGAAGTCACCGAAGACATCCTGCTGCATGACGAGCGCCGCGTGCTTGAAATGTTCAAGCGAATTCAGGAGCTCGGCGTCCGGATCCTGTTCGATGATTTCGGCACCGGTTATGCGAGCCTGAGCTATCTCAAGAAGTTTCCGCTCGACGGCCTCAAGATCGACCGGTCGTTCGTCTTCGGTCTTCTGTCGAATTCCGACGACGCCGCCATCGTCGGGTCGACCATCGGCCTCAGCAAGCAGCTGGGTCTCACCGTCGTGGCCGAAGGCATCGAGAACCGCGCAACGGCCGACTTCCTGGTCAGCATGGGATGCGAGGAAGGGCAGGGCTATTTCTTCGGCCGTCCGATGCCCGCCGAGGCATTCGAAAAGCAGTTCTTGGCGGCTGAGCTCGCCGCCGTCAGCGCGGCCTGAGCGGGCGGCGTTCGCTTGACACCAGCACTCCTAGGAGGCTCGTTGTTTTGGCGAGCGGTGTCCCGGGGGGCAACATCGACCTGGCATTCGGCTTCCAAGTGACGATGCGCATCCTTGCTTTCTGCGAGGTCGCAGCGCGATCTCAGCGCGGGAATGCGCCACGGGGATTGGCCGGCCATTGTCTGCTTTCGAAAGCTGAGCGGAAAGGCATCTTGAAGCTGCTCACGGCAGCTTTTGACCCAAAGCGGCCCACCACCATCTAGTCAGGGGGCGGGTGCAGTTCATGCCATTTTGCGCGAGCGGTTTCCGCTGATCCGCCGCGCCGTATTTCATCCTCTCTGAAACCTCTCCAATACCGGTAGGTGCAATATAGCCCGCACAGCCAAAGGAAGGCGAAAAACAGAACAAGGGCACTAAGGAAGCTTTTCACAAGCTCGATTGGATCGAGAATCTTCAGCAAGAAAATCAAGGCGAGACATGCAACTCCAGCAAGCGTAAAGCCGCGCACTCGAAACCGCCAAATTCGGACTTCCTCTGAAGCAGTCATCGCTCTTCCTGCAGGGTACGTACGCTCTCGCGCCTAATGGCCCTGCGGCTTTCGTGTTCCATCCGGGGACGGTTGAGATGTCTCGTGAGCCGCCCTTCTGCGCCCCATCCGCGCCGCCTCGCGATCGGGGCGAACAGCAGGCAGGCCAGATTCAAGGCAATCAGCGCGATCAGTAGATAGAGGCCGTAAAACACGAAAATGCAGGACGCGCCCCCGACGATAAGGAAGAGGAGAACGGTGGGCGGGATTTTGATGCGAAACATGCTCACCATGGTAACACAAAGCCGCCTAGGCTCGCGCCGCTATACGAACAAGGTTTGCATACCTTTAAGGCGCGTCTGCCCGTGCCTAACGTGAGCCAAAGCGTCTGAAGATAGGTAAAAGCTTGCGATATGCGCTCAAAGAGGTTGGCCGTCGGACGACTAACAATTTCTCCATCGCTTTAAGGTTGAGGAAATCAACGCGCGCTATTGGTTCGCCAGCGCCCTCGAGATGGCGGCGGTTGCGCCAGGGATCCCGTCGAATGTACTTGCTCACCGCTTGTCTGATTGTGTTGGCCTTGACTGCCTTGGTGGCATCTCGCCGTGCCAGGCGTCTGCCACGGACCCATCGGGGGCGGTTCGCAGCGATCTGGCCTGTTGTTTGCTCGGGAATTTGTGCGCTGGGACTACTCGCAATTTGGCGTGCCCAAGGTGTTCAGGACGTCGAGCCCTCTTTGTTGACCTGCCTCCTTATGCTTGTTGTCGCCTTCAATGCCGGGTGGTTTATCGGCGTCATGGGTGAGTGGTCGTGGCAGTGACGATAAAGGTCGTTCCATATGGACACCGTCTACGTGATCCTGCTGATCACGACTCTCGTTCTGGGGTTCGTCGCGACCGTCCTATGGGGGCCGGACTTCGAATGGCTTGGGCACGACGTTGAGGCCGCTTACATATTTAAGATGGTCGCCATCGGGCTGACCGTGTTCTTTTTAATCGCGATCACTTTCGGCCTCATCTGAGACCTCAAAAATCCTACGACCGGGAACGCCATGACCCCTGCTGAACACCTTGGGACAGTCTCTGCGGCCGTGCTCGCCGCCTCTGCATTCATGGTGTCGCGCGCTCAGTGGTTCTTCGGCCGAAAGCTATCGCTAGAGGAAGCGGTTTCGATTGGATGGGTGGCTTGGTCGATTTTTATGGCGGGGTTCGTGGTCTACATTGGACTAAAACTCCCGCTAGGTCTTACCCGCGAGGCGGACGCCCTGGCCATCGGTGTCTCCGGATGCTCGTCTCTCGTTGCCATGTTGTGGTTGGCGCGGGTGGTCACCGACTGGGGACGAAGCGTGAAAATTTCGATCTTTGCTCTGTTCCTTCTTACGCTGGTGGTGGTCTCCCTCACGCTGGACTTGTCGCGGTCTCAAGTCTGAGACCCAGCGCAGTTCCGGTTCCGGCCCTTCTCGGACCTCGCGCAACGTCAGCGTCCGCGCCGCTCATGGGGCATAAGCGGACCTGGCGGCTCTTATAAGTAGACGCGCTAACCCATCATTTGACACGTCGGGCAAAACACCGGCAGGATGGCATCATCTGGCGCTAGGCGATCACGTCTTTCTTTTGAGCCCCTCGCGCCACGATTTTCAGTATGTTGTCTTCAAGCGGCCGCTGCAACGCCTCGGCTTCATCCCAAGGCGCCCGCAGCCACACGTCCCATTCCTCCGCGCTCGTCAGGATCGCCGCCATGGCCTTGGGATGGATCGGTTCAACGACTCCGGATCCTTTTCGATGATTTCGGCACCGGATATGCGAGCCTGAGCTATCTGAAGAAATTTCCGCTCGACGGCCTCAAGATCGACCGGTCGTTCGTCTTCGGTCTTCTGTCGAATTCCGACGACGCCGCCATCGTCGGCTCGACCATCGGCCTCAGCAAGCAGCTCGGTCTCACCGTCGTGGCCGAAGGTATCGAGAACCGCGCAACGGCCGACTTCCTGGTCAGCATGGGATGCGAGGAAGGGCAGGGCTATTTCTTCGGCCGTCCGATGCCCGCCGAGGCGTTTGAGAAACAGTTCCTGGCGGCTGAGCTCGCCGCCGTCAGCGCTGCCTGAGACGGCGGCTGGTCGTGGGAGGTCCGCCGCACCGTCGGCGAACGCTTCAGCTCGCGCTGCGGCTCAACGGATGCTCTTCCAGATGAATCCAAATGGCGGCTTACCCAGCTTGGGCGCGCACTCTGCAACGCCCTCACCGGGGCGAAGGTCGCCCTTTCGTCGGAACGTTTGGTATGGGCCGAGTACGGATCGCCCCTTGGCTCTGCGGTGCTTGGGTTCTCAAGAGGCGCCTCCCCGCAAGCGCAACCATGGCCGAAATGAAGTCGGCAATGAAGCGAGACGGCACCCTCAAGTGACGATGTCCCCCACAGCCGGCAGGTGTTTTCCTCGTGGGTACGTTCTATACCGACGAACAGATCCAGGAAGCGATTGCGCTGTTAGAGGACCACAATCCCGGCATTTTGGGAGAGAATGAAGAAGATGACCCCCGACGATCCCCGGTGAGCGAAAGAATTAGAATGGGGAGCCATCGTGCGCGTGCTTACCATCGTTCTGCCGAAGGTGCCGTTCATTGCGCAAGATCAGGAGCCATTCAAGGCAAGGGCACGCTTGAGTATTGACTCGGGCAACGCTGTGCGCGCTGAGATCGCATCGGCGAAGGACTGCCCCTACATCAACGCGACGTCCTCCTTGGGTCACTCGCGGGCATTCTGGCAATCGACGGCTGACGTCCGACAAGCGCCCTCATCTTCCGCGAAGTCGATCGATACGGCCGCGTCGGCGCCGGCGCGCTGTCCGACAGATCCGTCGCCCGGATCGTGAAACGGGCGATCAACGCGGCCGGCCTGGATGAAGCGGCCTTCTCCGGCCATTCGATGCGCGCCGGCTTCGTCACCGAGGCGCTCGATCGCCGTGCCGATCCGCTCATGGTCAAGAAGCAGAGCCGCCACGTGCAGCTCGACACGCTCGCGATATACGACCGCCGCGACAACGCAGCGATTTTCTCTAGAAGAGGGCTTGGGCAATGCCGACCGAAATTCTTGCGATTGGGACTGGCGCAGCCAATTCGGCCGACCAGGTCGTCACCGCCAGCACGCCCATTACCTACTGCCTGAAGGATACGTTAGGGCCTGACCTCGGACCGAACGTCCAGGTCGATATCCTTTGAGGGACGACGCTGGGCAATACTTCCAGGTCGACAGTCTCGGCGCGCGCAATAAGGCGGTGATGATCGTCGCGGCCGGCACCTACCGTTTCAGCCGTATCGCCACGAGCGATTCCTGACGCTTGGCGTTACCGGCACGAGTCCAAATGCGTCCATCAACGCGGCAATTGAGGCATGGAAAGATAGTCCTGCCGCAAGGCTTACAATCACTACTTACTACAAGCAGTTTATGGGGCTTGACCCGACCATGCCGAACTACGGGGCACAGGTGCATTCGTTCTCGCCCGCCCATCTCGTGTTGCAGGGTTCGACGCTGTGGGGCTTGCAGAAGGGTAAAGTCCCTGTCGGGACGCCGTACATGCTTTACAACGGATTCAGGGACTACAGCGCAAGCTGATCGTTCGCTCCCTCAGGCACCGGGTTCGCTCCTCTCAGGGCCGCCGTTCACTCCTCTCCGGCTTCCCGGCGTCCCCCTTTGAGTGAGTCTAGTTTTGAATTTCGGAACTGACTTGCTCCATAGCAGATCGACAGTCCGACAATCCATCCGACCGCGATGCCTATGCCAGTCGTGCGGCCGAACAGCTTTTCCTCGATCCAGTCGAACAGGAAGATTGAGGCGAGCATCAACATTAGCGTCGGTAGGACTTCCCTCGTCGTCACTTCTGGCTTTGAGAGCACTTCTTGCTGGCGCGCGATATAATTTAGTGCGCTCTTGAGGGTAAGCACGATGCGCTTTTTTGGGTTCACAGCAGCAGTCTCCTCAGGGAAGATCATAGCCTGCGATGGCTTGGTCGTTTCGCCCGCACGGGGAGCAACTGAAATGTGCCCTGAAGCAGGGACTCTGGATAACCGCCGTACATGGGCTTCTGCCTGACAGCGAGCTGTCTAGCGATGCGGATGTCTCTGCAAGATTGGAATGCTTCAGCGTAGATCGTCGGATCGGTTGGATCCCACATGAAGACGGCGTTGGCGGGCGATTTCCTGCTGCACACTCGATAGGCTACCGGTCCGATTGACGAGAGAATCCTTCCGTGGATGCTGAAATCGTAAGCTGGAGAAGGTGGCGGCGGTGACGCCCTCAGATCTGCCGCGTGAGCTTGGTTGAGCAATGCCGCGATCGAAAGTGCTGACAGTAGGATAAAAGGCTGCGTCATAAAAAAGTATCTCGTTGAGATTGAATGTAAGTTTTCGTTCTAGCATCTGAAGCTGTCAAGAGGGGTCTGAGTTCGTTTTGAGCTGTCCACTTCCTCAGGGTGAGCCAACGCGTACAAGGTCTTCTGGAGTCCACTAAGGGCGGTTATCGGACTCTTGGGATAGTTGCACTGTTAGCCAGTTAGCTGGCTGATGAGGTCAAACACTCTGTCCATCGGCTCGACAATGGAATACCCCGAGTTTTCGTACCTTGTGCCCACTTGACGTTGAAATTCCATGCTGAAAAGGTTTTCCCGAAAGGGGACCATGCGGGACGCGACACCAATTGCCACCTCGCCCTGGGCTCGCTTCTCGAGCACAAAACCGCCGCTGTTACCAAAATAGACCGGGCAGTCGATGACAACGTGGGCGTCGTTGACAATGCCTGCAACGATGCCCGTTCTCAGCAACGGAGTACTCTTCTCGAAGAAATCGAGGTCGGCTAAAGATGTCGGATAGCCGAGGAGAAAAATATCATCGCCGAGCTGCACGTCCTTGAGCAGTTTCGTGTCTTCCCTAAATAGTCCCGCAACATTCCAGTTTTCGATCGCTGGGCAAGTTCCAGCTAAGCCCGGCATTTCGAGAATGTCGTACTTTCCGCTGTGCGGCTTGCCTTCTGCTATCTTTTCAGGGGTCGCAATCCGCGCGACGGCAACGTCCGCATTCGAGTGCTTTAGCAAATTTCCGTCTGCGAAAAGGGTTGTGCAGTCAATCTGGAAGTAAACCCGATCCTTTAGCGCGAAGTCGAGAGCAGTGAGTCGCAGCTCTGCGGTGTGCGTTTCCAGGCTGTTTTTAAAAAGGACGTGTTTGGCGCTGACCAGAAACAGGTTCGCTTCGTCGGAATAGAAGAAGCCGCTACCATGCCGGCGACATCGATCAAAACGGGAAAAGTAAGAAATCGCTTCGGTAGGGGCGCCATCGATCGTGATCTTCCTGCTGATGATCTGAACGGAAAGTCGCTGGAGTCCGCTAAGGGCTCTTATCGGACTCCAGAAATCTAGAGATCAACGCCCAATCGGTCCTTCACAACGTGGCTTCCCGTAGGCTTTTGCGACGTCGACGATAAAGTCCAGGGACCGCGGCGAAGCCGGTTTCATCCCTACCAAAACGCTGGCCTCAGTCATATGATGCCGTCGTCTGCGGTTGAGGTAGGTATGAAGCGCCGGGATTTGCTTGGTGCTCTTGCTGGTCTGGTGGCCGTGCGGCCGGTAACGGGCCGCGCGCAGCAATCCCCTCGATTGCCAACCATCGGGTTCTTGGGTCAGAGCACCCCTTCGATCGAGCGCCAACGGCTTGCTGCATTCTTGAAGCGACTGAGTGAACTCGGATGGATCGAGGGGCGAACAGTCGCGATTGAGTATGCGTGGGGCGAAGGAAACAGTGAACGCTTCGCCAAATTTGCGACGGATTTCGTTCGGCTTAGAGTCGATGTCATTGTAACCTCGGGGACCGCAAACGTTATCGCGGCGATGCAGGCAACATCGGTTATTCCGATCGTGTTCGCGGTGGCGGGAGACCCAGTTGCAAACAAACTGGTTGCGAGTTTGGCGAAACCTGGCGGCAACGTCACGGGCCTCTCGACGGTAGCAACCGATCTTGCCGGCAAGCGCCTAGAACTTTTGCGCGAGGCCATTCCAAGTCTTCGGCGTTTGGCAGCTATTGGGAACATTGGCAATTCCTTGTCCGCACTGGAGCTTAGTGAAGTGCAAGCGGCGGCGGCGAGGCTTGGTCTTGAGACCGACATCCTCAGAATTCGTCAAGCAGAGGACATCCCGTCTGCCTTCGAGGCGCTAAAAGGTGGTGCAGGGGCATTGTATATAGTTGCCGATCCGCTTGTGAATACCCACCGCGATCGGATCCAGACTTTAGCAATGGGAGCGCGACTGCCAACAATCTACAACGCCAGAGAGCACGTCGAAGCGGGTGGCCTCATGTCTTATGGGCCGAATTTTACGGATTTGTATCGCCGCGCTGCCGAATACGTCGACAGGATTTTGCGTGGAGCAAAACCCGCTAATCTTCCGGTGGAGCAGCCGGCCAAGTTCGACTTCGTCGTAAACTTGAGGACCGCCAAGGCCCTCGGCCTAGCTTTGCTGCCGTCGATGCTTGCCCGCGCAGATGAAGTGATCGAATAGAGCTGTTGTTTGCTGCGGTGCATGAGTCCGTTCATGGCCCATCGTGTCACATTGGTGAGCAAGATCGGCCGGACCGGTCGCGTTTGACCCGAAACGCACATCGCGGCCGCACCTGGTTCCCCAGTCGCCCGGTACTTACGGGTGGGCGGCAGCCAAATTCTCCACCGAATTTCGCTAGCCTGACGCGGAATGGGGTGCGACACTCGCGCCCGCGGTTTGTCACGCAGTAGGCCACCATGGCTGACATCCCGGCCACTCACTATGTCAAAAGTGACGACGTCCATATTGCCTATCAGGTGATGGGCGACGGTCCGCGCGACCTGCTGTTCGTCCCAGGTTTTGTCTCCAATGTCGAAGCGCTCTGGCAATCGCCGGCACGCGCTTCCTTTTTCCGCAAGCTTGCAACGTTTGCGCGGGTCATCACGTTCGACAAGCGCGGCACCGGAATGTCCGATCGCGGTTCCCAGATCTTCACGCTTGAACAGCGGATGCACGACGTGCAGGCGGTGCTGGACCAGGTTGGTTCTCAGCGGGCCACCTTGTTTGGCGTGTCCGAGGGCGGTCCGATGTCGCTGCTCTATGCAGCTACGTATCCCGAACGCACGTCAGCTCTGGTGCTTTGTGGCACTTATGCGCGACGCTCGTGGGCCCCTGACTACGCATTCGCATGGACCGATGCGCAGTGGAGCGCTTTCCTCGATGACATTGAGCACCATTGGGGTTCGGCAGATGCGATGAGTTTGCTGATGTGGGCGCCTAGCCTCGCTGGCAATAAGCAGGCACTTGAGCAAACCGCCGCCTACTTCAGGGCCTCGGCAAGCCCAGGCGCGGCATCGGCGATCATGCGCATGAACCGGGAGATCGATGTCAGGGACATCCTACCCGTGACGCGTGTGCCGACCTTGATTTTGCATCGCACCGATGAGCGCGTCATTGACGTGAAGCATGCGCGCTACATGGCGCAGCAGATTCCTTGCGCCAAACTGATTGAGCTCAGCGGTCAGGACCATATGGTCTGGGTTGGCGATCAGGATGCAATTATCAATGAGGTCGAAGAGTTCGTCACCGGGCATCGGCAAGCAGCGGAGCCGGACAGGGTGCTTGCAACTGTGCTGTTTGTCGACATTGCGGGATCGACGGAGCGCGCGGCCGCTCTCGGCGACGGCGCCTGGCGCGTGCTGCTGGATGCGTTCTATGCCAAAGCTCGGGGCGTGCTCGGCCAGTATCGCGGCCGCGAAGTCAATACCGCCGGCGACGGTTTCCTTGCCACGTTCGATGGCCCTGCGCGCGCTGTGCGTTGCGCAAGCGCAATCGGCGACGCGGTGCGCCCACTCGATCTGAAGGTCCGTTGCGGTTTGCATACCGGCGAGTGCGAATTCGTCGCTCACGATATTGTTGGCATTGCCGTGCATATTGGTGCACGTGTGGCGGCGCTAGCTGCCCCGGGTGAAGTTCTGGTCTCACAGACGGTTCGCGATCTCGTGGCAGGCTCTGGATTGACGTTTGAGGAGCGCGGCCGCCACATTCTCAAAGGCGTGCCCGACAAATGGCGTCTGTTCCGTGCGGTAACGACCTAGCACGTCTTCACCCGCCATGCGGTCAACGGACCGATGACCGCTTTTGGCCCACCGCTGACTTCGCCTCTTAGGCTCGCAGCGTCCGCTTCCGAGGGCTGATGGGAAACCGTCGCCGGAGCCGCCGAGGGCAGCCTTTGCCCCAAAGCCGACCTGCCGCAATGGAATGAATGCAGACGACAAGGAGCTGCCCGAGCCAACACGGCCTTACTCGAACGTACCCGGCTAGGCTTTCCTGCCTGACGACGGATCACCGGTCGGACGTCAGCGACTGGGGTCCGGACGGAGTACATCAGTCCTGATTCAAGCCGGTCCAAGTGTCAGCGGTGGCGTCGACTCGCCGGACAGCCGACCCTCGCGTACCAAAGCCTCGCTTCGTACCCCGCTGTGCCTTGAAACCTTGCATCTCAAGCTGCAGAATTGCCAGGCACCCCAAAGGCTGACGATGGATGCCGCTGCGGCAGGAACAACGGGTTGAGCGGCACCTTGCCGCGATTTTTGCGGCGGACGTCGCGGGCTACTCGCGATTGGTAGGCCTGGACGAACTTGGCACCTTGAAAGGCCTCGCCAGCGCGCGTGAGGTCATGGACACTCTCATTGAGGAGCATGGGGGCCGGATTGCCAACACTGCGGGTGACAGCGTCCTGGCGGAGTTCCCGAGCGCGGTCGATGCCGTTCAATGCGGCGTTGCGGTCCAGGGTCGACTGCTAGAAATGGGACGAGAGATCGCTCGAGACCGGCGTGTCCAGTTCCGGATCGGTATTCACGTGGGGGATGTCGTAGCGCGCGGGCGAGATCTGCTTGGAGATGGGGTCAATGTCGGCGCGCGGCTCCAAGAAGTCGCCGAGCCAGGGGGCGTGTGCATCTCGGGCGCCGTCTACGAGCAGGTCCACAAGGCGCTCCCATTCTCTTTCAAGAATCTGGGTCTTAAAAAACTCAAGAACATCGACCGAGCGGTCCAGGCCTACGCTGTTTCGAGCGAGAGCCTGGGCTCGGCGCGGACGGGCTTCGCCGACCCGACCGCGCACGATGGCGCGTCGCAGCGGGCGCGAAGCATTGCCCTTGCTGCGATCGCCGTCGCTTCCCTGGTGCTTGCGAGCGCGGGCGGAGCCGTGTGGTGGATGGGGGCCCAGCAGCGAGGCGGGGTGCAGAACGCGGGCGACAGCACCCCGGTGCGGTCCGACAAACCCTCAGTTGCCGTGCTGCCGTTCTCCAATCTCAGCGACGACAAAGCCCAAGAATACTTCTCGGATGGGATTACCGATGATGTGATCAACGAGCTTTCCAAAGTGGCCGGGCTCTTCGTCGTCGCCCGCAACTCCACCTTTACCTTCAAGAACACTGCCGTGGACGTGCGAAAGGCCGCTGCGGATCTCGGGGTCCGCTACGTGGTGGAAGGCAGCGTGCGCCGAGCCGCGGACCGGATTCGCATCAACGTTCGACTGGTCGATGCGGCGAGCGGCGGGCAGCTCTGGGCAGATCGCTACGAGGGCGCGATGGGAGATGTTTTCGGGCTGCAAGACGAAATCGCCGGCAAGATCACGCGAACATTGGCGGTTCAGTTGACATCCAAGGAGCAGGGGCAAATCGCCACCAAGCGCACCGAAAACCCGGTGGCCTACGACGAATTCCTGAAGGGTTGGAACAGGTACCTTCAGCAGAATCCGAAGGCCGCGCGCGAGGCGATCGGCCACTTCGAGCGAGCGATCGAAATCGAGCCGAATTACTCTCGTGCTTTTGCTGCGCTCGCGGCCACATACTGGCAGATTGCAAGGAGACAATGGCAGGAAGAGAGGTTCGGGCTAAGATCGGTGCACGATGCGCGCTTGAAGGCTGAAGAGTACATCACAAAAGCACAACAGTCTCCGATTTCCCTCAATCATCAGGTCGCTTCGGCCATTCTGTCTCAGCAAGGAATGCACGAGAAGGCGATCAAAGAGGGAGAGCGAGCAATCAGCATGGATCCCAACGACGCGAACGCCTACGTCGCGCTCGCTGGAGCGTTGAGCTTAGCCGGTCAGCCGGCCAAGGCTCTTGAGCTCGTCCTCCATGGCATGCGGCTCAATCCATTCTCCCCACCTTCTTACTTTTATGAACTCGGATTGGCCCAATTCGGGTTGGAGCAATTTCAAAGTGCAGCGGCAAGCTTGGAGCGGGCTATCGCTCTGAATTCAGACGACCGATGGGCTTATCGTGTACTTCTCGCCGCCTACGGCCATTTGGGCCGGAAAGCGGACGCTGAACGGATCTTTTCGTTGGCCGAGAAGAATCGACAGGGACTAGACCCACTCTCTATTCGAGGAACTGCTTTCTGGTATCCCTTCAAGGATTCAGCGGATTGGGAACGCATGGCGACGGGCCTTAGACTCGCCAACGTGCCCGATTAGCGGCCTCAAAATCTCATTACCTGACCTGGGGCGACGTCCAAGACCTGGACACTAGTAGATCCTAAAGCTTTCTTGAATTCGGCCGGGGTTCGGTTCAGCACCGGAAAGGTGCCGTAGTGTATTGGTATCACCGCTTTCGGCTTGATCAGCTCCCGAACCGCGTAAGCGGCTTCGTCAGGCCCCATGGTGAAAAAGCCCCCGATGCACACCAGCGCGAGGTCCGGGTTGTGGAGCTCCCGAATGAGCGCCATGTCGCCAAAGGCGCTGGTGTCGCCCGTGTGGTAGACCTTGAAGCCGTTCTCCATCTCAATCACGTAGCCAACGGAAACTCCGGCCCCTCCGCCTTGCCGGATGGATGCTGACTGGTCAGGGTTCCTTATGCCGAGAATATTGTAGTCGAGCGACGAGCTGTGATCGGCCGGCACCATATGGATCTTGACGCCCCGGCCGAGCGGCTCGGCCATGCCGCCCCTATTCATGGCAATGACGTTGTTCTCTTCAAGGAGACCCAGCGCGACAAGATTTCGTCCGAACTCGTAATTGGCAAGAACCTTGGCGCCCGTCAGACGTGCCAGATCGAGGAGATCGGAAATATGATCCTGGTGGCCGTGCGTCACTAGGATCAGGTCCACTTTTCCAATCGCCTTCAAGTCCCGGTACTCAGGCGGCGTCTTCGGGTTTCTGGTGAGGAAGGGATCAATCACTATCACTTTGCCGGCGACACTAGTGATGCGGGTCGTTGCGTGCCCAAGCCAAAGCACTTCCACCGGTTGGGCTGCGGGATAGCCCGGGACGATCACGAGAAAGAGGCTCACAAAGAGAGCCCACTTGGCTTTCATTGGAAACTCCGAACAACCGCTTCTGCTTTCGTGATTACTCTATCACGGTATTCGACGGAGTCGCACGCGATCCGACTGAGAGCCCCGCGGAACTTGGAACCATGTTCAGACGATCTAATTGGAACGTTGTCCATCTCAGCTGAGGACCAGCAGCTGGTAAGCATCTTGATGAGGAGGGAGCCAAAAATGGACGACGAACGAAAATCATCAAAAGCGGGGAAACGGGCCGCTGAAGGCTTGCGCGAAGCAGCTTCCAAGGAGGAAGAAAAAACCGAGAGCAAGATGGGGCAGGATCTAGCTAAGGGCGCTGATCGTTTCGAAGAGCGCTCGAAAAGCTCTGATGGAAGAAGCGCAGGCGAGAAACAAAAAGACTGAATCCACCAGCAGACCCGTCCCGGCTTTCTGACAGAACGCCCCCTCAAACGACTGCGCGGCGTTTACGCATGAGGCGATGATCTGCCTGCGCTGGCTATTCGTGCCAAGGAAAGGGGCGGCTCGCGCGTGAAGCGCGCTTATGACCCCACGGCAGACGTTAGGCTGTTCGCGTTGGCAAGTTGCTCAAGCGGCCGTGCTGCTGCCTAAAGCACGGCGACATCGCGAACGCAATCGGCGGACGCTTGCGCGAGCCGCGCTCAGCATCCGACCCTTCAAGGTGAAGTCTACCGTTGGCAGGTGCCACCGCGGCAATGCGACGAATAGTGCCTTCGGTACTCGGCTCCGGGACCGAACCGCAGCGCGAGCCAGTCCTGACGGAGGATGGTCTCACTAGGGGGCGGTCGCAGACAACAGCGTTGAGGGACATTAGTTCGCGTCAGCTTTGGCTCCGAAGCGATTTTCACGATGCACCAAAGCGCGATGCGATTAGGATGAATCGTCATCGCGCTTTAGGTTATTGTTTGAGTATGATCTTATCGGAAAACCGCTACGCACTTTTCCGGATCATGCTCTAACGCACAGAGGCGTCGAATGCCGTCACCCGTTCAAGGCTGTAACAGCGAAAGGAGGCGTTGTCGGTCCTGATCAAGAACACGCTGGGCTCGGCGCAATGTGTCCAACTCTATTTCAGCGGTAGCGGTATCCTTTCCTTCCCGCTTCAACTGAAGGATCGCTCTCTCTTGCTCTGCAAGGCGTCGTTCTCCTTCAACTACATCGCGCTCGACCTGCCTCAACGCATCATAGACGAAGGTCTTGTCCATCAGTGTGCTCAGCTGGCGCCGCCAATCTCTTCTTTTTCGATCAACCTCAGCTCCGTCTCAACGTTCCCGCTCGCCACCGCTTTTCGCCGAAGCCAATCTCATGCGCCGGGCAGATTAAAGCTGCTTGTGCCCGCAGAGCACTGCGCTGGCGCCGGGCTGGTTCCTTGTCTGGCGATTCTTCAGAGCCGCCTCATCGATCCAGGTACCGCTTGGTCCCTCGGTGCCATTGCGAGAGAGAGCAGCCGCACGCGCTCGTTGTCACGCATGCCAGCATTCGGTCATCGTCTTGGATCCAGTCAGGCCCCGAGGAGGCTTGCTTGCCGGCTGTCGCCAGCCACAGCTTGTGTCCCTCGCATGCTCGGGCAGATAGATAGCTCGCCGTAAAGAAACTAATTCCCCAGCGGACTGCATCGTTCAAGTCCTGGCGCAATTAAATATTAATATAATACGCCATTTTAAATGAATTAAATGCTGGACGAGATTTAAATTTGGATTAGAATGAGGGCCGCTTGGCGCCGGATGAACGCGTCAAGGACCTCCTAGAAGCGGCCCCATCATCCCGCCCTGTCGCCCCGTTCCAAGGATGTAAGGGCCGCTTCTAGGGCAAATTGTGAGGCAAATCATGCACCTGTCATTAGGTGATTTGTTTCTCATCTCCGCGGCAACGGCTACGCTCCTCATGATTGAGATCGGAGTCTTGATGATCGTGGGTCTGATCTGAGCCAGTGAAGAAGAGCGTAGGGACTGTTCTGAGGACCACCTACATATCACGTCTCGTTGTAAGCGTGTTCGGCCTCGATCGCGCGGAGCAGGGCGGCAAGGCTGGGATATTCCGCGCCATTGCGGACGTAGCAATTGACGTGCTCGGCATAGCGGGCCGATCCGTCGGGCTTGCCCTGCAAGTGAACAGCAGCACGGCACTGTTGGCGGAGCTCCGGCTCGTTGCTTTCCGGAAAGCATCCGGAACGGAGACGTTCCTATTATAAAGCGAGGAGATTTTCGCCGGGGGCGAGCAGCTTCACGCAAGTGCCGCTTTCGTGAAGCATCAGGTAGATTAGCCGTTCTCGACCGTATAAGGCGATGCTGGCGCCACACTCTGTGGCGCTGACCTTTCGTTGGTAAAAGTAGCACTCCGCTTGGCTCTGACGTAGATCGGCTCCGGGGCCGGACCGCAGCGCCGAGCCAGGCCTGACGCAGGACGGTCTCACCGAGGGGGCGGTCGCAGAACAGCTACCGCCGGCGCGCCACCGCGACGCCAAACAGGAAGGCGACGAACAGGCTGGCAAGCGGTGCTTCGCGCGTGATCGCGGAAACCGTCGCGAGTGCCCCGCCGGGCTTGCGCGATTCCTCGACTGCGGAGGTGAGGCGATCGACCGCTGCGTGCAGGCCTCCGGCGACTTCACCAATGGTGCGGGAGACGTCCGCGGCCGTATCGATGGCACGCTCGGCCATGCCGGGCTGGGACGAGGATTGCGGTATCTCCGTGCTCAAGGACGCGACCTCCTGGCGTGATGATCGAAGCCGGCACCTTTGGCTATCCGCGCGAGCGCTCGTTTTGAACAGCGGGTCTTGGTGACCTTTGGCTATCCGCGACAGGCGCCGTGATTGACGGCGGGTGCCGGCCTTGGATGGGCAATTCAGCGCAGGGAATTTTGTTCCGGATGATATGCCGGCGGCTTGCGCGCTCCCCGGGAAACGACGGGTGCGAATCTCTGTTAGGCTGGGTGAACCTTGCTGACGTCAGGAGGCAGCCGTGACCGACCGGACCATGACGGATCGACCCCGGCGCATCGCCTTGCTCGGCGCTCCCATCGACATGGGGGCTTCGCAGCGCGGCACCTTGATGGGGCCTGCGGCGCTGCGCACCGCCGGCCTTGCCACATTGCTGGAAAGCCTCGATTTCGAGGTCGTCGATTATGGCGATCTGTCCATAGCCGAAGTCCGGGACCTCGCCGACCGGCCGCCCGAAAAGGCCAATCACTACCGCGAAATCCAGCGCTGGACGCGCGTCCTCAGCCGCAAAGGCTATGAGATCGCGACATCAGGTGCGCTGCCGATCTTTCTCGGCGGCGATCACACGTTGTCGATGGGGTCGGTCAATGCGATGGCGCGGCATTGGCAGGAGCGCGGCCGAGAACTGTTCGTGCTGTGGCTCGACGCCCATGCCGACTACAACACGCCGGAAACGACGATCACCGCGAACATGCATGGCATGTCGGCCGCGTTCCTGTGCGGCGAGCCCGGGCTCGACGGCCTGCTCGGCGACGATCCACGCGCTTCGATCGGCCCGGACAAGCTCGATCTGTTCGGCGCGCGTTCGATCGACAAGCTCGAGAAGGAGCTGATGCGCACGCGCCGGATCAGGATCGTCGACATGCGCCAGATCGACGAGTTCGGTGTCGCTGTCCTGATCCGCCGCGTCATCGAACGGGTCAAGGCAAGCAATGGCGTGCTGCATGTCAGCTTCGACGTCGATTTCCTCGATCCTTCCGTGGCGCCGGGCGTCGGCACTACCGTGCCGGGTGGCGCCACCTATCGCGAGGCGCACCTGATCATGGAGCTGCTGCACGATTCCGGCGTCGTCGGATCGGTCGACATCGTCGAGCTCAATCCGTTCCTGGACGAACGCGGTCGGACCGCGCGCACGGCGGTCGAATTGATCGGCAGCCTGTTCGGTCAGCAGATCACCGACCGGCCGACGCCGAGCAATGCCATCGCACCAGGCGAGTGATGGCCGCTGGCCTGCAAGCGAAAGGCCGCGCCCATGTCGAGCGCGGCTCTCGTGGCGCCTGATCGGCTGCTCTCACCAATGGCGGTGGTGCCGATGCCAGTGGTGCCGAACGACCGGATAGGACCCACCGTAATAGGCGTAGGCGGGGCGCACGACGCGGCGATAGCGATAGCCGTAGGATACAGGCGCCGTGTAGTAGGTGGTGGTGTAGCCACCGCCCCATCGATAGGGTTCGTCGTATCCGTAGCCGTAGGCGTAGGGGCCGCCGTAGTAACCGGCACTGTAATAGCGGGGACCGCCATAGTAGCCATAGCCAGGTCCCCAGCCGTAGGCGGAGGAGGCAAGGCCACCGATGACGGCGCCTGCGACCAGGCCGCCGGCGATGCCAGGTCCCCAACCTCGCCAATGGGCTTCGGCGGGAGACGTTGCTGCGATCGAGCTCAGGCCCAGAGCGCCGGCCATCAGGGCTGACATTGCAATCTTCTTCATCAACATACCTCTCACATCACATTGCCCTAGGGAATAACGGGAAGAATAAGCAATGGTTGCTGCTGGCCGGTGGCGAGAGCGAATGGGTGCTCGGCGTCGGGACGGCGTCACCGAGAATTCGGGCCTGGACTGCGACGCCTGCAGTTCCCATCAGTTCGACCAAATGCCTCCAAGAGGTTCGGGACTGCCCCGAGTGGCGCGCGGCGCGCCGAGAAAGAATCCGATCAAATCGCCCCTGAATCATTAAATGGTCGAACACCGGGAAAAACCGGAAACTTTGGAGCGTGTCCTTAAGTTGGGACGCCACGAGGTTCGGATTTCCGGAGAGCAGGCATGGACGACGACATGGTCTTGAAGAACGCCGCGGACACCGCCTGGACGGTGTACCGGGCGCGGCACCCCGAGGTCGCCGCGCACGACACAAGGCGCTGTCTGCTGGAACGCCATCTGCAGAGGAGGTGGGAAGAGCACCCAAGCGATACCGAAGAGCTCGCCTCTTTCGGGATAGCCTACCTGCACCGCCTTCCCAGGGATGAATGTTGACGTGCATGAAGATGCTCGTTGTCCGCGTGGCCCGCACGAGCACGAGGCCGAGTTGGACCCTGCTTGCGATTTCATGTCTCATCTCGGCGACCATCGTGACGGTTTTGCGCGTCGTGTGCGAGGGATAGAGCTTGCGCCCGGAGTGCCGGGAACTCCACCCAGCAACCCCGTCGCCTCGCGCGAGGCCACGACCGGCGCGGCATCGCCCAAGGCTACGAGCTGCAACAGTAGGGGAACCGGAGGGGGCTCGACCGAATTAACCTGCGATAGGAAAATTTCGGACCCTTCGATGCCAAACGGTCGCTTCGCGTACTCCATGTCCAGAGCCCTGCGTCACCCCGGCGTGATGGCGTTGATCGTGGCGGGGGTGACGATTGCGGCCATGCTGATCGTCGACCACGGCCCGTGGAGCCGGGCCAAGACACAGCCGGCCCACGTCGCGATGTACGCGACCACGGGCGAAGCGGCACGGGCCGCTGGCGCCCTGGTGCTCCCGACCGATCCGAAATCGCCGATCGAGCCGCAGCGGCCGAAGACGTCTCCAACCGTCAATCCCGTGACGCCGTAAAGCGCGATGAATCGTCATCGCGCTTTAGGTTATCGTTTGAGCATGATCTTTTCGGAAAACCGCTAGACACTTTTCCGGATCATGCTTCAGCCTCTCAGCTCTTGCGGCCGTAGTTGAGGAGCCCGCCACTCGTCTTCGGCGGATGAGCCCGCAAGGCTTCCTCGTTCGGCTCGGTGCCCCAGCCGGGCCGGTTCGGGATGATGAGATGGCCGTTCTCGATCTCCGGCTCGTGCGTGAACAGCTCGCGATCCCAGGACAGACGATCGATGTCGATCTCCATGATGCGCAGGTTCGGCAGCGCGGCGCAGAAATGCGCGTTCATCATCGAGCAGAGATGGCCGTAGAAATTGTGCGGGGCGACGTTGACCTCGAAGGCTTCGGCCGCCGCGGCGATCTTCATCGACTGCCAGACGCCGTTCCAGGGCGTGTCGATGATCGCGACATCCATGGCCTGCGCGTGGAAGTAGGGCAGGAATTCACGCAAGGAGAGCAGCGTCTCGCAGGACGAGATCGGGTGCGGGCTCTGCTTGCGGATATAGCCGAGCGCTTCCGGATTGAAGCTGTCGATCTCGACCCAGAACATGTCGAGGTCGGCGATGGTGCGCAGGATCTTCAAGTAGCCTTCGGTCTTGGCGTTGAAGTTGCAGTCGAGCAGGATGTCGACGTCGGGGCCCGCGCCGTCGCGGATCGCTTCCAGATGCATGTGCAGGTCGCGCAGGATCTTGCGGTCGACGTTGATCTCGGGCGCGAAGGGCGAGCCGAATCCGGGACGCCAGCCGGTCGGCTTGCCCTCGTCATAGGAAAAGATGTTGGTCTTGAGCGCGGTGAACTTCTTCTCGCGCACCTCGCGCCCCATCGCCTTGACGCCGTCGAGAGTTTCGATCGCCGGCTTGTACCAGGACGGGTGGTTGATGCGCCACGTGGCGCAATGCGACCAGTAGACCCTGACGCGGTCGCGGATCTTGCCGCCGAGCAGCTCATAGCAGGGGATGCCGAGCGATTTCGCCTTGGCATCGAGCAGCGCATTCTCGATCGCCCCTAACGCCTGCGCCACCACGCCGCCGGCCGCAGGACGCGTCGCCGCGAACAATTCGGCAAAGATGCGCTCGTGCTGGAAGACGTTCTGCCCGATGACCCGCGCCGAGAGGCGCTGGATCGCGGCACCGACCCCGGGCGAGCCAAAGCCTTCGTCGAATTCGCTCCAGCCGACGATGCCGTCCTCGGTCGTCAGCTTGACGAAATGATAGTTTCTCCAGCCGGCATCGCAGGCGAGGATCTCGAGGCCCGTTGCTTTTGAAGATTTGGTCATGTCGCTCCCTGTCGCCCGGCCGGGCTTTTCTTGTCGCCCGATCTTGAGCCGGGCCCGGACCGCATTGTTAAGCCAAGCGCGGGGCGGCGGGAAGATGCAGAGATGCGGCGCGGCAGCGCGTCCGAAGCAGGCCTTGCGTCAGCCGATCACCGACGAGCCGAGCAAAGCGAGAACGGCGAGCGCCATGACTGCGGTGCCGAGCCAGCCCAGCGCGATCAGCCAGGAGCGGGCCCTGAAGCGGCCCATGATGGTGCGGTTCGAGACGATCAGCATCATCATCGCCATGATGGGGACGGCGACGATGCCGTTGAGCACCGCGCTCCACACCAGCATGTTGATCGAGTCGATGCCGGTGAAGCCGAGGCCGAAGCCGATCAGGGTTGCCGCGGCGATGATGGTGTAGAAGCCGGCCGCCTCGTCCGGCTTGGCCTCCAGCGTGGCGCGCCAGCCGAAGATCTCGGCAACGCCATAGGCCGCCGAGCCCGCCAGCACGGGAATGGCGAGCAGGCCCGTGCCGATGATGCCGGTCGCGAACAGGGCGAAGGTGAAATCGCCGGCCAGCGGCCGCAGCGCTTCGGCCGCTTCCGTCGCCGAGCCGATATTCGTGATGCCGTTGGCGTGCAGGACCGATGCGGTGGTCAGGATGATGAAGAAGGCGATGCCGTTCGAGAGCAGCATGCCGGAGATGGTGTCCGTCTTGATGCGGTCGAGCTCGTGATCGCCGCCGCGCTTGAGCTGGCGAAGCGGCTTGTCGCGCTCGCCCTGGTTCATCTCCTCGACCTCCTGCGAGGCCTGCCAGAAGAACAGATAGGGGCTGATGGTGGTGCCGAGCACGGCCACGACCATCAGGAGATAATCGGCGCTGACATTCGGCTTCGGCCAGACTGCGGCGAGCAGCGCTGTGCTCCAGGGAATCTGCACCGTGAAGGCGGTCGCGACATAGGCGAACAGCGCCAGCGTGAGGAATTTCAGCACCGGCGAATAGCGGCGATAGGGCACGAACACCTGCAGCAGGGTCGAGCCGGCCGCGAAGATCAGCGCGTGCTCGTGGTTGAGGCCGCCGATGACGAGCGAGAGCGCCTCGGCCATCGCGGCGATGTCGGCGGCGATGTTGAACGTGTTCGCGGCGACCAGCATTGACACCAGCGCCAGCACCGCCCAGCGCGGCGCGACGCGCATGACGTTGGCGGCGAGCCCCTTGCCGGTGACACGGCCGATCTGCGCGCTGACGAGCTGGATCGCAATCATGAACGGCGTGGTCAGAAACACGGTCCACAACAGACCGAAGCCGAATTGCGCGCCGGCCTGCGAATAGGTGGCGATGCCGGACGGGTCGTCGTCGGCAGCTCCGGTGATCAGGCCGGGCCCCAGCCGTTGCAACAGCGTCGGCGCGGATTTCGTCGGGGTGAGGGCGCTGTCGCTCATCAACGGGCTCGAACGGGTGCGGGACGTCGTCTTTAGCAAATGCGAATCGAATACCATAAGTTCCCGCTGCCGAAGCGGGCGGCTGATTTCCGAAAATGCTAAGTCGAGTTTGCTCCGTCGGGCAAAACAGGGCTATATTGCCATCATCGGCCTACCTGATGCTGACGAACATGCCCCAGGCGGCGGCCAGCGCCGCGCCGGTGAAGAGAACCACCGGGTTGTCGCAGAACGTGCCGCCGTAGCTGCACACGTCCGCGCCGAATTGGCCGAGCTCATGACGGCTGGCGGAATAGAACAGTCCCGACAGCACCAGCAATGCAGCGGCGACGTAATACATCGAAGGTCTCTCCGGCTTGCCCCGTCCAGGCGACATGTCCCAGCATGAGGCGAAGAGATTTCACTTCGGCCAATCCGCTTTGCGGCATTTGAGATAAAGTTTGACCCGTCGGGCAAAACACCGGCAAGATGGCACCATCGACGCGCGCAGGCGTCACGATGACAAAAAGGCCCCGCATCGCGGGGCCTTTGTCGTGTCAGAGTTTGCTGCCCTATCGCCGCGAGCCTACGCCGTAGAGTTCGCGCTCGCGGACGACATCCTCCGGCGACAATGGCGGGCTTGCGGCGTCGAAGTCGGTCCAGCCGGACTTCTGCCATGCGGCGCTGCGCTCCTGAAGGTTGACCGATCGCTCGTGCAGAAGCGCATCGAGGCGCGCGCGGTCCTGGTCCGGCACCCTCGCGGACACCAGCGTGCCGCCGCGGCGGACGCCCTCGGCATAACGCGATGCGTCTTCCCTGGAGACGCCGGCCTCGGTCAGGGCGCCGATGATTCCGCCGGTGGCCGCGCCGGCAGCCGCGCCGGCCGCGGTCGAGGCGAGCCATCCGGCCGCGACCACCGGGCCGAGGCCGGGGATGGCGAGCAAGCCGAGACCTGCGAGCAGGCCGGCGGCGCCGCCGAGCCCGGCGCCGATGCCGGCACCCGTGCCGGCGCCTTCGGCGCGATCATCGGTGCCGTCGCGGTCACGATCGACCTTGCCGGAGCGTGAGCCGTACCAATTGTCCGAATTGTTGGCGACGAGGCTGATGTCGGAATGCGGCACGCCGGCGCTTTCGAGCCGGGTCACGGCCCGCTCGGCATCGGCGTAATTGTCGTACAGGCGAGAGATGGTCGTCGTCATGTCTGGATCTCCTGATGTCGCGAATGACTTGCGCGATGACTTGCGCGAATTACTTGGCGGGGTTGACGTTGCCCTGGAAGTCGACGCTGACGTCGGTCTTGGTGCCGGCCTTGTCGGCCTTGCCGCGCCAGACGCCGTTGTCGTCCTTCTGGAGGCCGGAGACGTTGGAATAGCCCGCGCCCTCGATCCGCGATTTCGCCTGTCCCTCGGTGAAGCTGTTGCGGCCCGCGACCGGCGCGTTGGAGTTGTTCTGGTCGGAGCTGTTCACGGCGTTGTTGCCCGGCCCGCTTTGCGCCGGCTGCGATTGGGCGCCCGCGGGCACCGAACCGAGCAGCACCAAGGTTGCAGCCAGCACTGTCAGACGTTTCATGTTGTTGTCTCCTGCAAGTGATTGTGCGGGCGACAACAAGTGAGAGTCGGATTGGTTGCTATTGGTTTGAATGAGTTTGCTGCGGCTCTTCGGCCGCGGCTCTTTGGTCACGACGACGAGCGAGTTGCCGCCGCGGCCGCAGGGACATGCGTCCGCCACCTGCTACTTTGAAGATTGCACAGACTCGGCTTGGCCCTTGGTGGGCTCCCACGGCGCCGGAAGGATCACGCGGATGGGGCGGGCTTCAGCGGCGCTTTGAACCACGGGTGCGGCCTGTTCCTTGACGGGCTCGGCCAGCGCTACGCTCATCAATGCAACCAGCAGCGCCAGGGAAGTTGTCATCAGCCGCACGTCCAGCATCGAAGCCTCCTGTTTGCGTGCTAACGCAATCCCCCGGAGTTGGTTCGGGGGCGATGGCCGGGAACAAGTGGCAATTTGTCGGGTTTGTAGAACACACGCCTGGAGGACCGGGCTGCTGGAGGAGGACACGATGAACATCAAAGCGATCATTGCTGCCGCCGTGCTGACGTCGGTTGCGGCTCCCGCGTTTGCGCAATCGTTCTACGTTGTGCAGGACGTCAAGACCAAGAAGTGCACCATCACCGAGTCGAAGCCGACGACCACGGAAACGACCGTCGTCAGCGGCGACACCGTGTACAAGACCAGGTCTGAAGCCGAGGCCGGCATGAAGACCGTCAAGGTCTGCACCTCGAACTGATGCACTGAGAGCGAAAGTCTCACCCGAGCCTGCGCTCGAAACAAAGCCCGCGCGGAGCGATCCGCCGCGGGCTTTATTTTTGCAAAGTTCATTAGTGTCGGTCCGCCACGCGCGGCCAGATAGGAACTTGGTCCGTCCCGGTCGATTGTCGTCGCACTTGAATGACGGGTGAGCCAACTCCGACCATGCAATCACGCTATCCCTTGCTGAAGCGTTGGACGGCGGACGAGCATGAGCGGCTGAAAGCGCTGGCCGAAGCCGGACGCCGCCCCGACGAGATTGCCGCAGAGCTCAACCGGAGCGAAGCCGCCGTGCGGGTGCGGGCCTGGCAGCACGGCATCGCGCTGCGCGGCGTGACGCAGAGGCGCGGCAAATAGCGCGTGCTGGGGGCGTGGACTCGTCAACACTCGGTCAGCGGGTCGGTGTCTGCTTCACGCTCAAGGCGGATTAGGACACCAAGCGAAAAACCCGGAGTGTGAGCGTCCGGGCCGATCGCAAGTAAGAATTACAAGTCCAATGCAGGAGCTAAACCAAACCTCAACGGCCCTGTCTGTCCACTTTTGCACACTCGCGGCGAGCAACAAGTACAAGCTGCGTAAACAGCTCATGGACATCGCAATCGACCGTTCTTCGTGTGGTGCGCGTCTCGCAGGAACGACAGCGCAGCGTTTTCGTTGTGCTCGTCTTCTAGACAAGGAGGATAACGATCATGGACCGTGAACACGTGAAGGGCGCCGCTGACAAGGCAAAAGGCGCGATCAAAGAGGGGGCTGGCAAGCTTAGCGGGGACAAGGACCTCGAAGCCGAAGGCAAGATGGATAAGGCCAAGGGATCCGCCCACAACGTCGCTGGGAATGTAAAGGACGCAGCGCGGGACGCCTCTGACGCCCTCAAGAAATAACCAAAAAAGGAAAGTCTGAAACTGGCCGCCTCAGGGCGGCTTTTCCTTTTCTGCCAAGCCCACGGCGACGACGAAACACGCCTGAAACAGTGCTGAAACCAGATCGTCCTGAACTCGGCGCCCGCCGGGGCCGACCAACGAAGCGAAACGGAGAGACAATCATGATCCAGATCGGTTCGAAGGAAGAAGTCGCGCTGCTGCTGGCGCTGTTTGGAACGCATACCCAGCCGGCGCAGCGGCCGAAGCCGAAATCGCAGCAGAGGTGAGTGACGCCATGCCCGGTTTGGCCGAATGCCAGAGCCTGCTCCGGCTTCTGATCGCCAGGGGCGATCCCAAGGCCATCCCGCTTGCCAAGGGCGCCATCGACCAGTACCTGAACACCGCACCGTTAAGCATGCGCGGGCGGGGTCTGCGCGTGCTCCAACGCGACGCGCTCGACCAGCACGATGCCGCGGTCGGCGTGCAGCGCTCGTTCGCCGAGACGGTGGACGCCTATATCGAGCACAAGCTCGCGGAGGAGTGAGCCGGCGCGGCCCGATCGCGTGCCGCCCGGTGTTCCCGGAACCTGCTGATTTCCAAAGTGATTTTTTGCGGTTCTTTGCAACCTTCGCTTGCCCTCTGCGCTATAGGGGGCAAGAGGATTACGGTCATGACGCGATATTACTTTGACCTTCGCGACGACAAGGGAATTGCGCTGGACGAGGAGGGACTGGAATTGTCCAGTGCGCGTGCGGTTCAGGCCGAGGCCGCCAAGTCCGTCGCCGACCTTGCGCGCGATGCGATGCTCGGCGCGCCGCCCACCGGCGACCGGCAGGAAATGGCGATCGAGGTGCGCGATGCGAGCGGCCCGGTCATGCAGGTGAAGTTCAATTTCCAGATCGAAGATCTCAGGTCGCGCCCGCAGTCACGCGGTCATTGACGCGTCAGCGTCGGGCGGGACGGCTCGGGCAGGGGCGGGCAAAGCTGCTCGGAGTCCAGCACCGCGATCTTTCGGCCGAGCTGCCAGACCTCGACCTTGCCGAGCCGTGTGAACCGCTTCGCAAAATCGACCGCGGAGGAATCGGACGGGGCTTCGAACGCTTCGGCGGAGCGGAAGACGCCGTTCTCGCCGATGAGATAAGCGCGATATTGCATCATGTCGGCGCCCTCAGGCCGGGCGAGCGCAGCCAGGAATCGATCTGCATGGCGGTTTCGTCGCGGCGCGCCTGGCGCAGCAGCATGTCGCGGCGGGGGCCAGGGGCCAATTTGCGCGCTTCCTCGCGGCAGCGCTCCGCTTCGTCCGCGAGTCTCTCGCGCAACGTGGTGGTCTGTTTGAAACGACGCCGCTTCTGCATGGGCGTGCTCCCTCATGAGAGTAGGGCGGGAGCGCAACTGGCGTTCTCATCACCGATCGATGCCACGGGCCTTGCGGTGATGAATTTACCTTACGCCTCCGGCACAGCGGAGTCACATCATTTGATATGGTGCGCGGATTAATTTTCGCGAGAAGCTTGAGCGTGTTGAGCGGCTTACTCAATTTGCGCCGCGCGAGTCCTAAAGTTCAATATTGAACAGAAGCGACCTCTGTTAGTTGATGTTGCATCACCGGCCAAGGCTTTGTCCGTAGGCGTCGGTGGCTGAGAGACCGAGCGCGCTCCCGCCTGCAAAGTAAGGGAGCACCGCGATGACCGTCTATCGGCCGTTGCCAGCCGACCGTGAGCAGACCGAATACATGCGCCAGATCGTGCGCGAATGCCGCGAGCTGTTGAAGCAATCGCCACCCGATACGTTTCTGGGACGCAGGACGCACGAGCCTTTCCAGGGCGAGGGCGACGCTACGCCGAACGAGGAGCGTTGACCGTCAGCGCAATCGCGATGGTCGGCGAGAGGCCGGCCTGCAGGGTGCGGGTTTGCGCGGCGTTGTCGCAGATGGCTTGTGCAATGGAGCGCTCGCGGAGCAAGGCGAGGCGAAGCCGCTCGGCTTCGCGGAGGGCGGCATCGGCGCGCGCCAACAGGGGATCGTCCGTTGATCCGTGCATGCGAGGGAACGCGATGGGTTGCCGTTTGTTCCTGGTGGGGGCGCTCGAACCTGTTTTAAGCGATCACGTCTTCCTTCTCGGTCCCTCGCGCGACGATCTTCAGGGCGTCGTCTCCGAGCGGCCGCTGCAACGCACTCGCTTCGTCCCAAGGTGCCCGGAGCCACACGTCCCACTCCTCAGCGGTCGTCAGGATCGCCGGCATGGCCTTGGGATGGATCGGTTCAACCACTGCGTTCGGGTTAGTCGTAAGAAACCCATAGACCTGATGCGGTCCCGGAATGGGTTTAGACTTCGTCCCGCGATCACCGTTGAACGTGGTCCAGATGCCGGCGAACGCGTACAGAGGTCGCGCCTCCGCGAGCGCAAACCAAACGACGTCCTTTTTCTTGGTTTCCGGATTCGGCTCCGGCGCGTACTCGGCAAAGCTATTCGCCGGCACGAGGCAGCGGTGCTCGGGCTTGAGCCAGGCTCGCCAATGGGGTGACGAGGTGTTGCGGATGTTCGTGACGGGCGGCCCGCCAGTGCGGGGCGGCGGCGGCATGCCCCAGCGCATCATCACCAGCTCGCGCTCGCCGCCCGCGTCGCGAATGACGGGGGCGGGGTAATCCGGAAAGACGCCGGGCATCGGCGGCAAGTTGCCTTCGTAGCGACGGACGATGCGGAAGAGGTCGGCGATGGCCACCTGATTGGTCGTAATCGAATAGAGATTGCACATGAGTGGGATTGTCTCTTATCGCTCGCCCGGCCACCAGGTCGTGGGCGGTTGGCTGGCTGAAATCTTTGTTGGCCGCAGCGCCACAAGCTCGCTGCGCTTGTAGGGGTGCCCTCGCATCTGCGAACAATCCTTGCAGCGCATGTAGCGTTCAAGTTCGTGGATCGGAGTCGTCTTTGGTCGCCGAATGATCTCGAGTGCTATGGTCTGATTGGTATCGCAGCCATGACAGCGGACCTCGAGGTAGGGGTATCCTCCATTGATCGCATCGCCGATGGTCGGCGAGGGCTGCGCCGGTCCCTTGTAACCGAGCATCCGGCTGTTCCACGCCACACAGGCCAGCTTGTCAGCTTCCTTGCGCGCCTCTCTGGCGCGCTCGGCCGCCATCTTGATCTGAGTGCCGAAGAGATATTGGCGCGACTTTGTGGACATCCGGGTATCAAAGGCATGAGCCAACAGGGTTTGGCAAATTATCGATTCCTAGTAGGCGACGGAGCCGGCGAGCTACTGCCTCTCGTGGCTGTGGAAAACCATGCCTGGCCGTTCGCTGTCACAGGTCCTCCCGCAATCCCTTGAAGAATGGATGCCGCACCTTTCCCTCAGCCGACTTGGCGCGGTACTCGATTTCAGCAAGCAGTTTTGGCTCGACCCAGATACCCTTGTGCGCAATGCGCTTGGCGTAAGGCTGCGTCCTGCGTCGTAGCGGCTCCAGGCGCTTGCGCAGTTCGGCGGCTGACGTTTTGTCGAAGCCGTGGTCGACCTTGCCGGCGTAGATGAGATCATCGCCCTTGCGGCGGCCGAGATACACGCCGTCCCACTTGCCTTCATCGAGCGCGAAGCCGGCGATGGTCAAGGTTTCGCGTTGCGCGCACGTCGTCTTCGTCCAGTTGTTATTCCGGCCAGAGTTGTAGACGCTGTCGCGAACTTTGGAGACCACGCCCTCCAGCCCGACCTTGCAGGCATGGGCGAACATCTGGCGGCCGTCCATTTCGAAACTTTCGCTGAACTGCACGTCGGTGCCGGCGACGACCTTCTTCAGCTCGGCCTTGCGCTGGACCAGCGGCAGGCTGCGGAGGTCTCGTCCATTGAGATAGAGGAGGTCGAAAACCACGAGTACGATCTTGGAGGACGTGCCCTTGAGCTCATTCTGAAGCACCGAGAAATCGGTCGTACCGTCAGCAGCCGGGACGACAATCTCTCCGTCGATGATCGCCGAGCCTGCCTTGATGTGCCACGCGTCCTCGGCGACCTTCTTGAAGCGCCGGGTCCAATCGTGCCCACGGCGCGTGTAGATGGTCACGGCCTCGTTCGCCAAATGCATCTGGACGCGATAACCGTCGAATTTGATTTCGTGAATCCACCGATCTCCGGAGGGCACCCTCGGGACGGAGGTTGCCAAGGCCGGTTCGATAAAGCCCGGGAAGGGCGCCTTGACGCCGATCGCCGGTGCCCTTCGCTGACGCTGGGACGCCACTCAATCACTCCACGCAACAACTCATTTGATTCGAATCTTTTTGCGGGGATTCGTTCCGGCCTCGCGGCGCGACCAAACGAGACACAAGGAACAAACTGAATCTCCATTCGTTTTCGCAAGGCATGGAGGTGCGATATGGCTAAGGCGAAGAAGGCGACCGCTCGTGGTCGCAAGCAGGACCGCGCGCGCGTAGCGGGCGGGCAGGATTACGAGGTTCGTTACGAGGCGAAGAAGACCCGCCGCTCGGCCTCGGCGGTGAAGAAGGCGGTCAAGAAGGTGGGCAGCAGCCGGAAGAAGGTGGAGCGGAAGTTGGGCCGGTAAACCAACAACTTCCGCGGCCGTGCGCTGGGATCAGGAAGTGATAAGGTGGACATCATCAGGCGATGAACCGGTCGGGGAACCAGCATCAGCCGGGATGCATAAACGGTTTGCTGCGAAACTTGCCCGCCTGGATGTCTTCATTGAACGCCTCTGGAAGGTCGTCAGTATCGCAGACCAGCCCGAGTAGTGCGAATGATCGCCTAAAGCCGCATAAAAATAGGCTCATCGACTTGTCCACTGTCACTTGGTATTCGTAGTCGAATTGCTCGTGAAGGCTGGTATTTGCGCGCTGAAGAATAGGCGTCCGGCCCAGCACCGAAAGTATCTCATTCGGAATCTTGCCGTCTATCACTTGAACGTTGCTGAAAAATCGTATGACGATTACACCCTCAACCGGAACGATCCGCCCAGCGTGTTTGTAGTGCAGCGCGCAGAACAGTTTGGTGCCAAAAGCCCGCAACGCCTGCCAAAATTCTGGCTGACCAATTGAGATAAGCGGAAAGTCCCCGAGTGTCTGATAGCCGTCTATGGATCGCCCGGTCTCTTTAAGAAAGCGTCGGACCTCATTTGCGGAGAGCCGCATGCCTTTGTACGCTTCCGGGAAGGCGTAGTGTACAGCGGCCATGGCGCGACGCATCTCGCGATTTTGCGTCTCCGTGGTGAGATCGTTAGCGTTCATGATGCGGGCGAGCATCGCGACGATCTTTTCGTCGTGACGCGTGAGGTTGTTGCAGGCGGTGCAAGCGGGGAAGTTATAGCCGTCCGGCCATCTTCGCTCGTCGAAGATACCCCGAGCGGGTACATGATCTTCAGTTTCAGCAGGCCTTTTACCGCCGCAAAAGCAGCAGATCGGATGTGCGGCAAGGAATGCTTGTTTGCGTCGCTTTCTGTCCCCCATGCCAATGTCTCTACGCTGGGTTGCTGAGAGGCGCAATATGCATTGGAACGGCTACACCCCGGTTTGACACGTCGGGCAAAACACTGTCAGAATAGCATCATCGAGACGAGTTTGTTTTTGGCCCGCGCCGGTTTTCCGACGCGGGTTTTTTGTGTCTCGATCCAAGATTGACCGGAGTAATTTTCAGATGGATTTCCCCCATGACCGAAGCGGTGAACTACAACCTTCTTTCCCAAAATGCTCTCGCCAGGGCGGCGGCTCGCCGCGCCCTGAAGCAGCGGACGCTAACTGAAATCAAATCCTTGGCGCGGACGCATACGAACCTCGCCATCAAGACCCTCGTGCAGATCATGCGCGACAAGGAAGCTCCCGCCCATGCCCGCGTGATGGCGGCCAACGCCATCCTCGACCGGGGATGGGGCAAGCCGTTGCAGCCGATCACGAGCGAAGATGACAACCCCATTCGCTTCGTTCACCGCATCGAGCGCGTCATCGTGCATCCTGGCGACGACGTGACGATGGAGGCGCATATCGAGGAGAGCGTGCAGCAAGCGCCGATCAGTGTCCTCGGTAGCGTCGGCGCGGTGCGCGACGGCGATGCTTCTTACGAAGAGCTTTGGTTGCAATCGCAGGAGCAGGCATGAGCGACATACTTCGGAAGTTGCTTCAAACGCGGGTTCAGCCAGCGCCGAAACCCGAATGGCCGCGATGGATCGCCGAGGCGCTTGCATACAAGCCCGAGAGCGCAGTGCAAGTGAAAGCACCGCCCAAAACGGTCCCAGCGGGCCCGAACAGGCGAGATGATTATCGGGCGTTGACCCGAATAAGGAACACTTGAAGCTTGAGCCCGCAGGAGACCGCGGGCTTTTGACAGCCGATGTCGGCTGCTGGGGGCCGAGTGGACATCTTCTAAGAGCCAGAGCATTTCAGCTTGTGACCCGGAGCCGACCTTTGCTCACCACACGCTACCGTTAGCACCTGATGCGAATCTCAGATGCGGTTTCGGGGCACGCATCGTGACATGGCAACGCAAGTAATGGGTTGTCTGCCTGTCGACATCGCGACTACAATGTTTTCCTCGGCTTGCGACTTTCGGGTCTGGAGTCACATTGTGCATTGTGGTCTGATGCTTGGCATTGCCGTACTCGCGACGCTTATCGCCGCAGGCACAAGAAATTGTGCGGACGCCAGATCACTGGCGGAGGTGCGGCAGACCGGTATCCTACGCCTCTGCGCCAACCCATCCGCACTTCCTTATTCGAACCTCACCGATAGAGGCGGTCTTGCCGGATTCGAAGTCGAACTCGCGGAAGCGTTGGCGCACGAGATGGGATTGGAGCTCGGTGTAACCTGGGTTAGAAACGCCGGTGAACTTAAGAACTCGGATTGCGATGTCTCGATGGGCGCCGTCGCCTCCGCCGTAAGCTACGATCGGGAGGGACTTACCGGACCGCTGACAACCCATCTACCTCTTCGTTTTTCGAGACCTTACGCAGACAGCGGTGTCGTCCTCGTGGTTTCATCTCGATCTTCCGTTCGTCGGCTTAACGATTTGCACGGTCAGAAGATTGGCGTCATAGTTGGCACCATTGAGCACGAGTGGCTGGCCAAACGCGACTTCCGCGTTTCGGTCTTCGCCTCTCAGGAGGACATAATTGCCGCGATCGAGGCGGGCGATATCGAAGTGGGCACTACGAACCCGGTGACTATCGGCTGGTATCGGCACGAACACCCGAGCACGGCGGTAAGAGTACCCGACGGATACGAGCCAGAACTGGCACTGCGTTGGGGTGTTTCAGTCGGGCTTCGCCGAGCGGACGATGCGCTGCTTGCAGCGGTAGATACTGCGCTGGCGCAATTGGTCGAGCAGCGGATTCCAGCGCAGATTTACGCGAAGTATGGCATTCCCTATCTACCCTCTTCCGGTCAAGGTCTCCAGTGAGGATGCGTGCGACTGAGACTACAGCCTGCTCCAGCAACTCTGGAAGGCCTTGAGAGTTCTTCGCTTATTGGCCCATCGGCGACATCAAAGATGTTCCCCCATTTGGGCTCTTATAGAGGGAGAAGCGGACATCTGGAGCAACCAAACGAGGCGTACACCCCCTACGCGCCGCCCGGCCCGAACCACCGCGTCAGCGCCTCCGCAAGTCCGCGGCCGCTCCCGTCGCCCACCCAGGCCACATGGCCATCGGGCCGCACCAGCACGGCGCTCGGCGCGGCGACCTCGCCGATGGCCGGAAGCAGCCACGGGCCGTCGTAATCGGCATCGACGATCCCTATGCGCTCCGTCGAGAGAGAGATGTCGAGGCCGCCCGGCTGGCCGAAATTGAGCAGCACGCCGCGCGCGCCGTGCAGCAGCGTGAACAATCGTAGCTTCTGTCCGCCCGCCACGAGATCGAGATCGGGCATGCGGCGGCCGAGCAGCGCGTGGCCTTCGCCGAGATCGTAAGCGATGTCGAGCCCGCTCATCATCGCGCCGAGGCGCTGTCGCGGCTCGTCCATGGCGAGCAGCTCGGCGATCACCTCGCGCGCGGCCTTGCGGCCGTCGTCGCCGCGGCGGAGCAGGGCGATCTGCGCCATGGTGTTTTTCAGCACGCGCGCGGCCACGGGATGACGCTCGCTGTGATAGGTGTCGAGCAGGCTCTCGGGCGAGATGCCCTTGACCACCTGCGCCAGCTTCCAGCCGAGATTGACCGCATCCTGCACACCGAGGTTGAGGCCCTGGCCGCCGACGGAGTGATGAATGTGGGCGGCATCGCCGGCGAGCAGCACGCGGCCTCTGCGATAGGATGCGGCCTGCCGCGCCGCGTCGGTGAAGCGGGAGATCCAGGCGGGATTGTTGACGCCGAAGTCCGTGCCGTAGACGGCTTCGAGCGCCGCGCTGAGATCGCGCAAGCTCGGCTCGCCGCTGCGCGCGAGCTCGGCTTCCGTCACGACGACCAGCACGCGCCCGCTTCCCGTCTTGCTGAGGCCGTGGAAGCCGAGCGCGTCGTGACGCAGGCCGAATGGGGGCGCCTCGCGCATCTCGACCTCGGCCATGAGGTTGCTGAGCGAAGGTTCTGAGCCGGCGAAGTCGATGCCGGCGTTCTTGCGCACCAGGCTGCGGCCGCCGTCGCAGCCGACGAGGTAAAGCGCGCGCAAGCGCATCCCGCCGGACAGTGTGATGTCGAGGCCGCTCGCGTCTTCCGCAAAGCCCGTCACCTCGCGGCTGCGATAGATCGGCACCGCGAGCTCGGAGGTCCATTCGGCCAGCAGGCGCTCGATCTGGTTCTGCCGCAGCGCGAGCCCATAAGGATGGCGGGTGGGGAGATCGCCGATGTCGAGCCTGGTCCAGGCGAAGCCGGCGAGCTGGGTGATCTGTCCTTCGCGCAGGAAGCGCTCGGCAATGCCGCGCTGATCGAGGATCTCGATGCTGCGCGCGTGAAGTCCGCCGGCGCGCGTCTCGACGATGTCCTGGCTCGCGCGCCGCTCGACGATTGCGACGTCGATTTGAGCCAGCGCGAGCTCGGCGGCCAGCATCAAGCCGGTCGGGCCGGCGCCGGCGATGACGACTGCATGGCCGGCGGCAGTTGCGCGTTCCGCGCTGGTTCGGCCGCGCGAGCGTGACGTCGGAAGCGGGAAAGGCATGTCGTGACCCCTCGACTGGTTGTTCAGGCCGAGGGGTCTTACGCGATCACCGGGGGCTTGAAGCAAGCCCCTTGCGCACCACATATCGAGGTGGGAGATGAGGCTCTCGCCTGTTCGGCGCGTTGACACGTCGGGCAAAACGCCGGCACAATGGCATCATCGAGATGCGCGCCGCTTGTGCCGCGGGCTAATCGTCCTTCGCCAAATCGCCGGGTTGTGTAGGCAGATCGATGGTGCCGCCCTCGCCATGCGCGAGATCGCGGCCGTCGTCCGCCGTCACGTCGGCATCTTCGACGATCGCCTGCTGCGTGGCGCGTTCCTTGTCGATGCGCGGCTTCGAGCCCGGACGATCTCGCAACGTCTCGTCTTGCGCTGTGCCGGGTGAGGTCGTCTTGATTGTCATGGCCGGTCGCTCCTGATTGTCCAACGCGGCTCGTGCGAATTCGTTCGTTTGACACGTCGGGCAAAACACTGGCAGAATGGCATCATCGAAACGAGTTTGAGATGGCCCGCGCGGGACGCAATCCGCGGGGCTTTTTCAATTCAGCGGAAGGTTTTGACACGTCGGGCAAAACACCGGCATAATGCCATCATCGAGACGAGTTTGGTTCACCCGCGCGGAACGCGATCCGCCGCGGGTTTTTTCGTTCTCGATTTTGGAATCGGACGGCGGCGGCGCATTGCGGCCACGCACTCGCTTGATAACGCGTTGAGAGAGCGCCGATCGGCGCTTGCCACTGGCCTGATGGGTGCCGTCTGGCTTGGTGTCAAGGTGGTCCTGGGCAAATGAGCCTTCATGGCGCCGGTGACGTCGCCGCGGGTCCGATCAAGATCTGCTGCGCAATGAGTGGCTCATGTACAGAATTCGTATCGTCGATGCGTCCGATGATGACGTTGCTGAAACCCTATCTGATCTGCATCGACTCACGTTCTTCGATGCCGCGGCGATGCCCACGTTCGACCTTGGCGCGTGGTGGCTAGCTTATCACGACGAGGAAGCAGTCGCCTTCGCCGGAATTGTGCCCTCGACGCACGTTCGAAATGGCGGCTATTTCTCCAGAGTCGGCGTGTTGCAACGGCATTGGGGACGCGGCCTTCAACGCAGATTGATGCGTGTGGTCGAGGCGAGGGGACGGCGTATCGGATGGGACAGCATCGTCTCTGATACGACGGATAATCCGGTATCGGCGAACAACTTCATTCAGTCGGGCTATCGGCTGTTCGAGCCCGAGACCCCTTGGGGCTGGGCGCATACGCTCTATTGGCGGAAGTGGCTGCACTGAGCAGGTTTGCCGCCGCATGGAACGCGCCGTCTATCTAATGACCAGTACGCGTCTGGAACGTCCGAGGACCCGGCAGCCTGGGGCTGCCGGGTCCTTTTTGCGTATTGAAGCGATGCCGGCGTGGGACTTGCGAAGTCGGTGGCGCCGGGCTTTAAGTCTGCTCTTGCAGGAAATTCGGCGGCCATAAGCCGATGTAAGGGAGAGCGCGATCGATGCCCACCAAGCCTCAATTGCCGGTACGTGCCTCGCATGGGATGGGAGGCCCGACCGCGCTGGATGGCCTATTGGTCGTTGATTTCACGCGTGTGGTCGCTGGCCCGGCCTGCACCCAGACGCTCGCCGACTACGGTGCGCACGTCATCAAGATCGAGAATCCCGATGGCGGCGACGACACGCGCGCCTATGAGCACGCGGAGATTGGAGGCGAGAGCGCCGCCTTTCTCAGCCTGAACCGCAACAAGCGCGGCATCGCGCTCGATCTTGCCGTGCCGGAGGCGCGCGAGATCGCGCTGGATCTGATCCGCAAGGCAGATGTGGTCGTGGAGAATTTTTCGAGCGGGGTCATGAAGAAGTTCGGGCTCGACTATGAATCGGTCGCGCCGCTCAACCCGCGGCTGGTCTATTGCTCGATCTCCGCCTACGGACGCAGCGGACCGTTTGCCTCCCGGCCAGGCTTCGATCCGATCACCCAGGCGGAAAGCGGCTTCATGTCGCTTAATGGATTTGCCGACGGCCCGGCGGTTCGCACCGGCCCGCCAATTGTCGACATGGCGACGGGGATGTCCGCCTGCAATGCCATCCTGCTGGCGCTGCTCGCGCGGGAGCGGCTCGGCCGGGGGCAGCATGTCGAAGTTGCCCTGTTCGACGTCGCAATGGGAATGACCGGTTTCTACGGCATGGCCTATCTCATCAACGGCGAAAACCCCGGCCGGTTCGGCAATTCGCCGAGCGGGTCTCCAACCGTCGGCGTCTACGAGGCCTCAGATGGGCCGCTCTACATGGCCTGCGCCAACGACCGGCTCTACCGCAGGCTTGTGGTCGAGCTGCTGAATCGGCCCGATCTCATCACCGATCCGCGGTTTGCGACGCGCAAAGCCCGCTCGGAGAACAAGGAGCTCCTGCGGGCAGCCATCGCCGAAGTCTTCGCCAGCGATACGCTCGAAAACTGGATGGCGAAGATGAAGCTGGCAAATATCCCCGTCGGCTATCTCCGGACGGTCGAGGAGGGCTTCAACGCCCCCGAGGCTCGCGAGCGCCATCGCTTGAACCGGATTCCGCATCCGACAGCCGAGTGGGTGCCCAACATCGAGCCACCGATTACGATGAGCCTGACAGCCGCGGTCGACCCCGTCGCGGCACCTCTTTTGGGCGAGCATACCAAGCAGATCCTGCAAGATACGCTCGGCTACGACGAACGTCGGATCGCGGATTTTGGCGAGAAGGGCGCCTTTGGCCCGGTCAAGCCTCCAAGGTCGACTTGAGGCACTGGCTCGGCTTGATTTGGCGAAGGTCCCGCCGCATAAATGTGTGAAAGCGAGGGACACGAATGGCGCCTGGCCAGGAGCCGAGCATGACCCAGCCCGCAGGCTTGCAAGCCGGCGGTGAGATCTATGCGTCAATGATCGCGAGGGCCCGGGCGCTTCTGCCGCGACTCCGTGAGCGGGCGGCACGGACGGAGGAGCTGCGGCATCTTCCGGCGGAAACCGAAAAGGATCTCCACGATGCCGGCCTGTTCCGGATGCTGCAACCGGCCCGGATTGGTGGCGCTGAGCTCGACTATGTCGCCCTCGTCGATTGCGCTGAGCTGCTCGGGCAGGCGGATGCGTCGGTTGCCTGGAATCTCGCCAATCTGGCGAGCCATCACTGGATGCTCGGCATGTTCCAGCCGAAGGCGCAGGATCTGGTCTGGGGCCGCAATCCGGATACTTTGATCGCGTCCTCGTTCATTTTCCCCGCCGGACGCGCCACGCGGGTCAAGGGCGGATACCAGTTGCATGGCAGTTGGCCATTCTCCTCGGGCGTTGCCTCCTGCGAATGGAATATGCTTGCGAGCGTGGTCTATTCCGACGACGATGCCGACGGCATCGAGTATCGAATCTTTCTGCTGCCGAGCGGCGATTACAAGGTGCTGGACACTTGGAACGTCGCCGGATTGCGCGGGACGGGGTCGTGCGACGTCGAGGTCAGGGATGCCTTCGTGGCTGACCATATGACGGTCGCCGTAGGGAACCTCTCAGGTGGCCCCACGCCGGGAAGCGCGGTCAATCCGAATCCTCTGTACACGCTGCCTGTCTTCTCGCTATTTCCTTACGTCCTCTCCGGTGTCGCGCTGGGGAATGCACAGGCGTGCCTCGACGACTATACGGAGGTCGCGCGTCATCGTATTTCGACGTACAACCGCGCCAAGCTGAGCGATTTTCAAAGCACGCAGATCAAGATCGCGGAGGCCTCGGCCAAGATCGACGCTGCGCGCCTGATCATGCGGTCGGCCTGTCTCGATGCCATGGAAGCCGCACGGCGCGGCCATATTCCTGACATGGCGACCAAGACCAGATATCGCCGCGACGGATCCTTTTCCGTGAACTTGTGCACGGACGCGGTCTCGATGCTGTTTGCCGCGAGCGGCGCGCGCGGGCTGTTCACGAGCGGCGTGTTACAGCGGCAGTTCCGCGATGCGCACGCGATCAACTCACATCTCGCGTTCAACTTCGATGCGGCCGGGACCAACTACGGACGGGTGGCCCTCGGCCTGCCCTCCGAGAATCTCACGCTGTGAGGTCGGCCGATGAATGACCTGCCGAAGCAGCCTCGCGCGCCGGATCCCGCCAATGAGTTCGCGAGCGACAGCTCGCAGATTGATCCTCGCGACTTTCGCAACGCGCTCGGAACTTATGCAACGGGCGTCACGATCATCACAGCGGCAGCGCCCGACGGCAAGCCGTACGGACTGACGTGCAATTCCTTCGCCTCGGTCTCGCTGAATCCGCCGTTGGTTCTGTGGAGCCTCGTCGTCTATTCCTCGAGCCTGACCATCTTCCAGAACGCCAGCCATTTCAGCGTCAACGTTCTCGGCGCTTCACAACAAGCGCTTGCGAACAAATTCGCAAAATCGTCGGATGACAAGTTCACCGGCGTCGACTGGACCCCCGGCCTTGGCAACGCTCCAGTGCTCGCCGAGAGCGTCGCCAACTTTCAATGCCGCTCCGTGAATCGCTATTATGGCGGTGACCATGTGATCTTTCTCGGCGCGGTCGAGGCATATACCTACAATGCGAAAGAGCCGCTGCTCTTTGCGCGAGGAGCGTTCGGTCGCTTCATGGCCGACGATGAGCGCAAGAACAGGCGGTAATGCGCCCCTAGAGCGCTTTGCGCTCTGCCGCCGAAAGCTTGTAGATCTCCAGCGCGTCCGCGTCCGCACCTCGCGCGGCCTTCGCCAGCCTGAAAAGCTGTCCGGCAAGCGCGGCCATCGGCACTGGCGTCGAAGTCGCCTGTGCAACATCGGCGACCGTATCGAGATCCTTGAGCATCGTGGCGATGTGGCCGAGCGGCGGGCTGTGAATGCCGTTGACCATTCGCGGCACGAACAGCTGGAGCGGGATGGAATCCGCAAAGCCGCCTGCGAGCGCTTCGGGCAACCGGTTGGCGTCAATTCCGGCGTTCACGGCAAGGCGGGTTGCTTCCGCGAGCACGGCCATCGCGCATCCGACGATCACCTGGTTGCACAGCTTTGTGGTCTGGCCGGCGCCGACCGGGCCCATATGCGTGAACCTGCGCGCCATGGCCAGCACATAGGGCCGCACCCTCTCGATGTCACCAGCTTCTCCGCCCGCCATGATGGCGAGCGTGCCTTCCTCGGCGCCCTTCGTGCCCCCGGACACCGGCGCATCGATCCAGCCCGCACCGTTCGCGTTCTTCAATCGCGTTGCGAGGTCGCGCGCTGCGTCTGGATGGATCGATGAGAAGTCGACCACAAGCTTGCCCGCGCCAGGGGCCACTGCCAGACCTTCGGGCCCGAAGATCACCTCCTCCACCGCCGCCGCATCCGTAACGCACAAGAAGACAATATCCGAGCTCCCCAGGAGATCACGCGGCGTGACCGCGCGCTTGGCGCCAGCCTCGACCAGCGGCGCCATCTTGCCCTCCGAGCGATTCCAGACAGCGACCTGATAGCCGGCCTTCAGCAGGCGTCGGGTCATCGGCGTTCCCATGAGTCCGAGGCCGAGATAGCCGAGCTTCTCGGTGCCGTTCTTGCTGTCGTCAGCCATAGGTTGCCTCCTTCTGTCGCAGACGCCGCTTTACCATACATTGCGTACCTGCCGGCAAGATCGCCCACCTCGCATGGCTTGCCTGATTGTTTGAACCATGAAACATTTGAGGCGGTCGGGTTGGGGCGCCAGTCGGCGCCCGAAGCAGCGGAGTGGAACGATGCGAACCGTTTCGAAGTGGATCCTGGCTTTGGGGGCGGCAGCCGCCGTGAGCGCGGGCGCAAGCCCGTCATGGGGGCAGCAGACGATCCGCGTCGGCTGGACCATCCCTGCGGAGGAGTCCAAGTACTGGATGATGCGCAGGCCGGCAGAGTTTCCCAATCTCGGCAAGACCTACAACATCGAATGGACCCAATTCCAGGGCACCGCGCCGATGACGCAGGCCCTGGCGGCAGGTGCGCTGGACTGCGCGACGCAGGCGCCGCTCTCCCTCTCCAATGGGGTCGTCGGCGGCAATCTCAAGGCCTATATCGTCGCGCAGCATGTTTTCGAGATGCCCGGCGGCTTCTCGGTCTACTGGGCCGTCAAGGATGACTCGCCCATCAAGACAATCGCGGATCTCAAGGGCAAGACCGTCGGCATTTCCGTGATCGGTGGCGGTACGCAAGGGCCGTTCAATCTGCTCTTGAAGCAGAATGGCGTCGATCCGGCCAAGGACATCAAGCTGGTCGAGGTTGGCTTTGCCGTCTCCGAGGACGCGCTGCGCCAAGGCCGCGTTGACGCGGTCAATATGAACCAGCCGTTTGCTGCGCGCGCGGAGGCAAAGGGCGGCACAAGGAAGCTGTTCTCGCTCTCCCAGGCCATGCCGAACATCGTGCACATCCTGGAAGCCTGCCGTGCCGATTTCGTCGACAAGAACCCTGAGTTGGTCAAGGCCTATGTCCGCGATATTACCTCGGGCATGAAGAAGGCACTCGCGAACCGCGAGGAGACTCTCAAGGTCGTCAATGAAGTGCTGAAAGCCCCCATCCCGGTGCTTGAGACCTACTTGCTCAAGGACAATGATTTCGGCCGCGATCCGGGTGCTGCGCCGAACTTCCCGGCGATCCAGAAGATGCTGGATATCTATGCAGAAACAGGAATGCTGCCGAAGCTGGATGTCGCACAGTTCAAGCATCCGTCGATCGTCGCGCCGCTGCAATAGAAGCGGGACGAATTACCGAACCAACATCGTAGCGTTCCGGACCATCCGGGACGCTGCACGAAGAAGATGCATATATGAAGAAGTTGCGATCCCGAGTCACCACAGACGGCCTCGACCGAGCGCCGCATCGTGCATTCATGCGCGCCATGGGGCTCGACGACGCTGCGATTGCGAAGCCGATGGTGGGCATCGTCAGCATGAAGGGTGAGCAGACGCCCTGCAACATGACCCACGACTTCCAGGTAGCTGCAGCCAAGACCGGGATCGAGGAGGCCGGCGGTACACCGCGTGAGTTCTCGACTGTTTCGGTGTCCGACGGCATCAGCATGAATCATGAGGGGATGAAGTTCTCCCTGTTCTCGCGTGAGCTGATCGCCGACTCGATCGAAGCCGTGGTCCATGGGTTGGCCTACGATGCGCTGATCGGATACGGCGGGTGCGACAAGACCCTTCCTGGCGTGATGATGGGAATGGTCCGCTGCAACGTGCCATCCATCTTCATCTATGGCGGCAGCTCGCTGCCCGGGCGCGTGGATGGACGTACGCTGACGGTGCTCGATTCCTATGAGGCTGTCGGCAGCTTCATGACTGGCGAGATCGACGGCGCCACGCTCGAGCGCATCGAGCGCGCCTGCCTGCCGACGATCGGTGCGTGCGCCGGCCAGTTCACCGCGAACACCATGGGCATGGTATCGGAGGCGATGGGGCTGACCATTCCCAACGTCTCGATGGTGCCCGGTGTCTATTCCGAGCGTGCGCAGATTTCGCGACGCGCCGGCCGACTGATCATGGAGATGCTGGACCGCGGCGGGCCGCTGCCGCGCGACATCGTGACGCGGAAATCCCTGGAGAACGGAGCGGCGATCGTGGCAGCGACGGGCGGCTCGACCAACGCCGCGCTGCACCTGCCGGCGATCGCGAATGAGGCCGGAATTGCATTCAGCATCGATGACGTGGGGGAGGTCTTTGCCAGGACGCCGTTGATCGGCAATCTGCGCCCCGGAGGCAAGTATACGGCGAAGGATGTCTACGATATCGGCGGCGCTGCGGTCATCATTCGCGAGCTGATCCAGAGCGGTCATATCGATGGCGGCTGCTTGTCGATCACCGGCCGCACACTTGCCGAAGAGTACGGTGTGGCCAACGCACCCGACGGAGAGGTTGTGTACACGGCTCGCGCGCCGATCATGCCTGACGGTGGTGTCGCGGTGCTGAAGGGTAACCTCTGTCCCGATGGGGCGGTGATCAAGGTGGCGGGCTTGAAGAGCCAATTCTTCGAAGGCGTCGCGCGTGTTTTCGAGGATGAAGAAGCCTGCGTCGCAGCCGTTCGTGACCGCAGTTACAAGGCGGGCGAGGTTCTCGTGATCCGCAATGAAGGGCCAGTCGGCGGACCTGGCATGCGTGAGATGCTTGGCGTCACCGCACTGATCTACGGGCAGGGCATGGGTGAAAAAGTGGCGCTGATCACCGATGGCCGGTTCTCCGGCGCGACCCGCGGGATGTGCATCGGCTACGTGTCCCCCGAGGCATTTGTTGGCGGTCCGCTGGCGCTCGTCCGGAATGGTGACAGAATCCGGATTGATGCCGCAAATCGACGGATGGATGTCCTGCTCGAGGAACAGGAGCTTGCCGCACGGCGACGCGATTGGAAGCCGCGCCCGCCTCGCCACCGCGCAGGTGCGCTGGCAAAATATGCCCGGCTGGTTGGGCAGGCGCCGGGCGGAGCCGTGACGCATGAAGGCCCGGCAGAATGGCCGTGGTTCGAATGACGCACCGCACGGGCGCGAAAGTGACAGCCTGTCTGGCAGGCTTCTTGCTAAGCTGATGCCGCTGAATCCTCGTGCGAGTGGGACGGAAGGCGGGATGACGGTAGTATCTGCGAGATCGAGCGAATGGGTGAGACCGGTGACGCAACAAGACCCGGCTTCCGCAATCATCGAGATCGACCGCGTGTCGCAGGTCTTTAAAACCTCGGCACGCAAGAATCACGTTGCGCTTTCGGACATTTCGCTGACGATCGAGGAAGGAGCTTTCGTCTCCATCCTTGGTCCGTCCGGCTGCGGCAAGTCGACACTGCTCTACATTGTCGGCGGCTTCGTCAGTCCAACCAGCGGCGCGGCGAAGATGAAGGGACAGGCGATCACGGGGCCCGGTCCGGATCGCGGACCGGTATTCCAGGAATTTGCGCTCTTTCCCTGGAAGACTGTGCTCGGCAACGTGATGTATGGGCCGCGTCAGCAAGGAATTCGCGGCACCGAGGCCGAAGCGCAGAGCCGGGCCCTGATCGAGATGGTCGGCCTCAAGGGCTACGAGAACTTCTATCCCAAGGAGCTGTCGGGCGGCATGAAGCAGCGCGTGGCGCTGGCGCGGACGCTTGCCTACCATCCCGAAGTGCTGCTGATGGACGAGCCGTTCGGGGCACTCGACGCGCACACGAGGACGCGCCTGCAGAACGATCTTCTGAACATCTGGGAGCGTGACCGCAAGACGGTGCTTTTCGTCACCCATTCGGTCGACGAAGCCGTCTTCCTCTCGGACAAGGTCGTCATGATGTCGAAATCGCCCGGGCGAATCCGGCAGGTCATCGACATCGACCTGCCGCGGCCGCGCCGCCGCAACGAGCTGTTGCTCGATCCGCGTTACCAGAAGTACGTCGTCGACATCGAGCGCATGTTCGACGAGAGCGACGAAGCCGGAGCGCCCGCGTGATGTCGGCGGCCGGCATGACCAAGCGCGCTGCCCCGGTGCTCGCCTGCATCGGATTGCTGGTGGTGTGGCAGGTCGCGTCACTGGCGCTGAAGAATGACAGCTTTCCGACCGCGATCGGAGCGATGAGAGCGATTCCGGACATCCTTGGCGACAAGGAATCCCTGATCAACATTCTTGCTTCGCTCCGGCGAATGGCGATGGGATTTGGCGCGGCCGTGCTCGTGTCGATTCCGCTTGGCCTCTTGATGGGACGTAGCGCCGCGATTGCGGCCTTCTTCAATCCGCTGCTGATGGTGATCTATCCGGTGCCGAAGGCGGCCTTGATGCCGATCATCATGCTCTGGCTCGGCGTCGGCGACATCACGAAGACGCTCGTGATCTTCCTCGGCGTCAGCCTGCCCGTGATCTATCACAGCTTCGAAGGCGCCAAGGCGGTCGAAGAGAAGATGCTGTGGTCGGGCGCTGCGATGGGGCTCTCGCCGGTGCAACGCCTGGTGCGTATCGTGCTGCCGGCGGCGCTGCCGGAAATTCTGACGGGGTGTCGTACAGGATTGGTGTTGGCGCTGATCACGATGATCACCAGTGAGATGATTGCCCGTCAGTCCGGTGCCGGAAACATCCTGTTCAACGCGCTCGACATGGGCCAATACGAAACCGTCTTTGCGATGATCATCATCGTTGGAGCGATGGGAATCTGCCTCGACGCGATTTTCGAGAAGGTTCGTGCTAGGCTCGTGCGCTGGTCCGAGCCGCAGTTCGACATGCCGCTGAGCTTCTCATGATGTCGCGGCTTCTCGCCCCTAATTTCGTTCTTGGAATTGCTCCGATCGCACTGGTGATCGCGCTGTGGCAAGGCTTGGTATCTTTCGGCTTCGCGCCGGCAGTTCTGCTGCCGCCGCCTGGCTACGTCTTCGGCCGGCTGCTCCAGCAACTCGTAACCTCGACGTTCCAGCACGAGATCGCGGCGACCCTGATCAGGCTGTTTGCCGGCTTCGCGATTGCTGTCGTGCTCGGTGTCAGCATCGGCATTGCCGCCGCCGCCAATCCGGCGATCAACGCCGTGGTTCGGCCCATCGTGCGCGTATTGGCGCCTTTGCCCAAGGTCGCGCTCTATCCGGCCTTGCTGCTGCTGCTCGGATTTGGCCACGGATCGAAGATCACATTAGTGGCTGCCGACGCTCTTTTCCCGATCCTGCTGTCGACCTATTACGGTGCCTCGACCGTCGAGCAGAAGCTGATCTGGTCGGCTATGGCTGCGGGATCGTCACGCTACGAAATCCTCTTCAAGGTAGTGCTGCCGGCAGCGATGCCGTCGATCCTGACCGGGTGCCGGATTGGTCTTGTCATTTCCTGCATCGTGGTGTTTCTGGCCGAAATGATCACGTCGACGGACGGATTGGGGCACGCCCTCGTGACTGCGGCCAGAACCTTCCAGGCCGTGGACATGTTCGTGCCGCTGATCACGATCTCGCTGCTGGGCTTGATCTTGAACGGCCTGCTGGGAGCCGTGCGCTCGTACTTGCTCCGGGGCTTCCCCGAAGCGTAACTAACAAGAATCCTGAAGACCGGGAGAGAACCATGCTGGCTGATCGTATCGAGGCAAAATGGATCGATGCGTTTTGCGAGATCTTTGAGCGATGCGCCGTCAAGGCCGGCGATACCGCGGCGATCCTGTCGGAGACCCAGTCACGCGCGTTGAACGTCCATCTCGCGGAGCTGGCCCTGCTGCGGATGGGCGCGCGGCCGTTTCATGTGGTGATGCCGACGCCACGTAACCGGCATATCGTTCCGGTCCGCTCCACCGGGGCGAGCGAGGCGATCCAAAAGCTTGGTCCAGTGATCACGGCGCTTCAGCAGGCCGGCTTCGTCGTGGATTGCACCATCGAAGGACTGATGCATGCGGTGGAGACGCCGGAGATTCTCAAAGCCGGCGCGCGGATCCTGGTGATCTCCAACGAGCATCCCGAAGCGCTGGAGCGCATGGTGCCGGATTCCGCGCTCGAAAAGCGTGTTCGTGCGGCGGCCAAAATGCTGCGCGGAACGAAGCGCATGCGTGTCTCCTCGAAGGCCGGCACGGCGCTCGATGTCGATATGGTCGGAGCGTCGACGGTCGGTGTGTGGGGCTGGACCGACAAGCCCGGCACGCTCGCGCATTGGCCCGGCGGCATCGTCGTCAGCTTTCCCAAGAGCGGGACCATCAACGGCACTCTGGTGATGGCGCCCGGCGACATCAACCTGACCTTCAAGCGCTACCTGACCTCGCCGGTGAAGATGACTCTGAAGGACGACTATGTCGTGGAACTCGAAGGCGAGGGCACGGATGCCGCGATGATGCGCGCTTATCTGGCCGCCTGGGGCGATCGCGAAGCCTATGCCGTGTCGCATGTCGGCTTCGGCATGAATCCCGGTGCGCGCTATGAGGCACTATCCATGTATGACCAGCGCGACACCAACGGCACAGAGATTCGGGCCGTTTCCGGCAATTTCCTGTTCTCGACCGGTGCGAATGAATTTGCAGGGCGCTACACGGCCGGACATTTCGACCTGCCGATGATGGGAACGACGATCGAGCTCGACGGCGTTGCGGTCGTCCGCGAAGGCGTGCTTCAGGACGTCTTCGGGTAGCCGCGATCGAGCACGGGCGGCCGGGCGAGGTCGAAGTGCCGGAGCAGGTCGACCATGGCCTGCAACCGCTTCACGCGATAAGCATCGACGTCCATCCCGGAGTAATCCAGGAAGCCGGCGCCCGTGCGCAGGCCGATCCGGCCTTCATGCATGTTGCGGGAAATGACCTCCGGCGCGCGATAGCGGTCGCTACCAAGCGCGCCTTCGAGGTAACGGCTGGCGTAATATAGGATATCGCCGCCGCCCCAATCGATGAATTCGAGCAGCCCGAGCACGGCATAGCGGAAGCCGAAGCCGTAACGGATCGCCTTGTCGATCTCTTCAGCGCTGGCGACGCCTTCCTCGACCATGCGCGCGGCCTCGTTCATTGCCAGCGCTTGGATGCGCGGGACGATGAAACCCGGTGTGGCGGCGCAGACCACCGGCACCTTCCCGATGCCTTCGAGCAGCGTCTTGACCTCGTCGATGACGGCCGGGTCCGTCGCCTTGCCGGGCGAAACCTCGACCAGCGGGATGAGATAGGCCGGGTTGAGCCAGTGCACATTGAGAAAGCGGCGCGGGTTCACGATCGCGCCCGAGAGATCGTCGACGAGGATGGTCGAGGTCGTCGACGCGATGATCGTTTCAGGGCCGACCTGCTTTGACGCCGCCCCCAGCACCTCGCGCTTGAGCTCGACCACCTCAGGAACGCCTTCGAAGACCATTCCGGCCTCGGCCAACGCTGCGCCGCTCCGGCTCGCCGGCACCACCGAGACCCGCGCGATCAGCGGATCGACATCCGCGTCGGTCAGCAGCCCCAGTTTTGACAGGCTGGCGAAGGTCTTCCTGACTTCGCCAAGCGCGTCCGTTTCCAGCTTGGTGAAGTCCTCCGCGGAACGCGCTTTAATATCGATCATTGTGACCCTGTGCCCTGCATACGCGAAGGCAACGGCAATGCCCCGGCCCATGCGGCCAGCGCCGAGACAGGCGATATTGATGCGACTGGTCATTGATCAGAATCCATTGCGGAGCAGCGTCTGCAATTCAGCCTTGCTGAGCTCGCCGAGTCCCAGCGTCTGGAGCGTTCGGCCACTTCGCGCAAAATCTTCGCCGCAGACCGCGCCGCCGATTGACAGAAACGCTTTGGCCAGCGGTGTGTCCACGCCAGCGAGGCCCGCGACGGACACCAGCAGCGACAGCCCAAGCCGCAGATCCTCGCGCATGTAACGGTGCTCTGTCAGCACGATCCGCTCGCGCCAATCACCGGAATCGGTCAGTCGGTCGTGCGAGCCGCGGCCATACATCCAGATCTCGCCTTCCCTCGCGTAGTGATGAGCCAGCGGGAAATGTGGCGCGCCGTAGCCGAGTGCCTCGCGCACTGCGATGCGTTCTGCGTCGAGCGCGTCAGTGACCCGGCGGATCGCGGCTTGCGTACCTTCCTTGTGAATGTCCCAGCGCTCGAAATGTTCGATCGGCCCTGCGTTCATCACGATCAACGGCGGGTGAATGATCGGACCTGCGTTCATCAGGGCGCCCGACAGCGCGTCTCCGCATGTCTCGATCGCGTCTGGGAAAGCGCGCCCGATCACTGCGAGGGCGTGGGGCGCCTGCTCGAGCGGGAACACGCCGACCGGGAGCCGCTTGGCGCGGATGGTGATCGCGACCTCGAACGGTCCGTGCTTGCGGGTCAGCCATGGGAGTGTGCCAGTTTCGGCAAAGCTGGCCTTGGCATTGTTGCCGGCATCTCGGGCCGCCTGGGCGAAGATCATCGAGCCGAACGTCGCTGGCGGCAGAAAGACGACCTGACCGTCCCGCAAATGCGGCGCGAGCAGGCGAGCGATATCTGCTTGAGCGAAGGCCGGAGCCGGGCACAGGATCAACTCCGTGCCATCGACGGCGTCCGCCATGTCGGTCGTGACCAGCGCTAGCTTCACGTCATGACGGCCGGTGTGATCCTTGACCAGGATGCGCGAGCCGGCGGCGCGATGCGTCGCGACTTGATCGGCATCGCGGCGCCAGAGCCGCACCTCATGTCCCGACAGCGCAAAATCGCCCGCGGCCGCGAAAGAGCCGTTTCCCCCACCCAGAACTGCGATCTTCAAGATGCTTCTCCTTGCGCCCGTGACTGCGCATCAAGCTGCTTCAGCAGGAAATGCTGGACCTTGCCCAGCGCCGTCCGCGGCAGGTTGGTGACGAAGACGATCTCGCGCGGAATTTTGTAGCGCGCGAGTTGCGCCTGAAGATGCGCCCTCAATTCGTCCGCCTCGAGCCGGCAGCCGGATCTCGCAATGACATAGGCGACCGGCACCTCGTCCCAGCGCGGGTCCGGCCGGCCGATCACGGCGCATTCGCTGACGTCGGGGTGTTCGAGCAGGACGCGCTCGACCTCGGCCGGGTAGACGTTTTCTCCGCCTGAAATGATCATGTTCTTCTTTCGGTCGCGGACCCAGAAATAGCCGTCGGCATCGCACAGGCCGATATCACCGGTGCGATACCAGCCATCCTGCAGCGCCTCGCGCGTTGCGGCGTCGTTTCCCCAATATTCGGAGAACACGTTGGGACCGCGCACCGCGATTTCGCCTGGCGTGCCCGCGGGCAGTTCTTCGCCGGCCTGGTCGATCACCTTTGCCTCGCAGCACAGGCCGGCAAGGCCGGTCGATCCCGCGCGCGAAGGATCGCCGCCAAGCCGCGTGTAGACGGCGATCGGGCAGGTTTCGGTCGAGCCATAGACCTGAAGCACCGGGACGTCGCGCGCGACGAAGCGCTCGATCAGGTGCGGCGGTACGATGGTCGAGCCGGTGGCGACGGCCTTGAGTGAGGAAAGATCAGCGGTCGCCCAGGCAGCATGCTCGCTCACCGCCTGAAGGATCGCAGGAACCATCACCGTGAGTGTCGGCCGTTCCCGTTCGATAGCCGCAAGCGTGGCGTCCGGCGTGAAGCGCGCATGCACCGTGACCGTCGCGCCCAATTGGAGCGCGGGCGTAGTCTGGATGTTGAGGCCACCGACGTGGAAGAACGGCAGCACGGTCAGCACGTGGTCGTCGGACGTCATGTTGTGCATGTGCTGGCTCATGACACCGTTCCAGAACAGCGCCTCCTGGCGCAGCACCGCGCCCTTTGGCCGTCCCGTCGTGCCCGACGTGTAGACGATGAGCAGCGGGCTGGAGAGGTCGGTATGTGGATTTCGGCTCGTGCCGTCACCGCGGGCCAGCAAATCTTCGAATGTCGTGCCGCGAGGCGGCGTGAAGTCGAGGCCGACGACGGATGTCCCTGCCGCGGTCTGCCCCAGCTCGGCAAGCACTCCGGAAAACGCCTGCTCGAGGACCAGGACCTTGGCGCCGGCATCACTGAGAATGAACAGCTGCTCGGCGACGGCCAGTCGCCAGTTCAGCGGCACCAGCATCGCGCCGAGCCGTGCACAGGCGTAAAGCAGAACCAGATAATCCGGCCGGTTCAGGCTTAGAATCGCGACGCGATCGCCGCGGCCGACGCCGAGCTCCCCCTTCAAGGCAGTCGCGGTCCGTTCGATCCGTGCGGCGAATGCCGCATAACTCAACCGCGTCCCTTCGAAGGCAATGGCCGTCTTGTCTGGCGCGAACGCCGCGTTGCGGTCGATCAGGCTACAGAGGTCCACGGTCAGTCGTCCGTTTCACCGGCCTCGTACAGCGCTTCGCGCCCGATCCGGTCGAGGCAGAGCTCAGCGGTCCAGGGCAGCATCAGCGAGCCGCAGCGGCTGTCCCGATAGATCCGCTCCAGCGGCAGCGATCTGAGCATGGCCTGGCCGCCGCAGGTGCGGATCGCGAGCGCGGCGAGCTCATTGGCGCCCTCCATCACCGAATATTGCGCGGCGTAGGCGCGCAGCACCTGCTCCTTGCTCGGATTGGCGCGCGCCTCGGTCACGGCCTGGAACCAGATTGTCTTGATCTGCTCCAGCCTGATCTGCATCTGCGCCACCGCGATCTGCTTGGTCGGGTACATCCGCCGCTTGACCGACGGCATGCCCGGGACCTCGCCGCGCAAGTAACGCACGGTGAAGTCGTAGGCGGCTTGCGCCAGGCCCATATAGGTCGGCGACAGCGTCAGGAACATGTGCGGCCAGCGCTGAGCTGCCTGGAAATACACGCCGCGCGGCATCAGCGCCGAATCTTCCGGAACGAACACATCCTTGAACAGCAGCGTCCGCGAAACCGTGCCGCGCATGCCCAGCGGATCCCATTCACCGACGACCGAGACGCCTTCTGATTTGGCTGATATCGCCAGGTAAAGCGTGTTGCGGCGCGACGCCTTCTCGCCTTGCTCCATCTCGGTGCAAAGCACGCCGTAATAGTCGGCGTGGCCCGAAAGCGAGGCAAAGATCTTCTTGCCGTTGACGATCCAGCCCCCTTTAACCGGCCTTGCTTCAGTGCCGAATGCGACCCCGCCGGCAGCGGCAGCTCCACCTTCGGAAAAGGGCTGCGAGTAGATCGCTCCATCCTCGACGATGCGCTTGTAGTGCACCGCGCGCCGCCGCTCGTGCTCGGCACGGGTGTCCGCGTCCATGTCCAGATCGTCGGCGAGCGGACCCGACCACAGGGTCGAGCAGACATGCATGTTCCAGGTCAGCGCGGTGGCGCCGCAATAGCGGCCGATCTCGGCCGCCGCCAGGGCATAGGTCTGGTAATTCGCGCCTAGGCCGCCGTGCTTCTTTGGCACGGCAATGCCGAGCAGGCCGACGCGATGCAAATCGCAGTAATTTTCAGTCGGGAAAGTCGCCTCGCGATCGTAAGTGGCGGCGCGACCGGCAAACACGGTCTGGCCAATCTCTCTCGCGCGGGTGATGATGCCGGCCTGCTCGTCGTTCAAGCGGAATGCGACCGGATCGAAGATCGGCACATCCAGCGCGACCTTGTCGGTCGTGCCAATCGTCTTGCTGACTTGCATGGTCATCGCGCAGTTACCTTAAGCTTTGGTCGCGAGCGAGTTCAGGAACCGGCCGAGAGCTTCGTCGAAGGCGTCGGGGCGTTCGAGATTGGCGAGATGGCCGACGCCAGGCAGCTCGACATATTCGGCCCCCGGGATATAGGCCGCCGTCTTTGCCATCATCGGCGCGGGCGCGTTGTTGTCTTTTGAGCCGGACAGCAACAGCGTGGGAACAGAGATATTTCCGAGCGTGCTGCGCTGGTCGAAGCCGATGAGGGCCAGCATCATGGCACGATAGCTCGCTTCGGGCACGCTCCCCATGCATTCGCGGGCGACCTCCATCCCATTCGGATCGGGATCGTCGCCGACGAGCTCCTTCACCAGGGAAGGGGCCAGCGACTTCATCGTCTCGCCGCGATCGAGCGGTCCCAGTCGCGCTGCGATGAATGATTTCTGCCAGTCGCCGTCCGCCTTTCCGAACGCAGGGCTGGTCTGCGCCAGCACGACTGCGCGTGCCAGCTTGGGGGATTGAACCAGCCACTTCTGAACGATCATGCCGCCGATGGAATGGCCGACCAGAACAGGTCTGCTGACGCCGAGTTGCTCGATGAACTGCTGGAGCGCCTCCGCCAGGGCAGCGATACTGACGCTCGCAAGCGGCGCCGATCCTCCATAACCGGGCATGTCCCATGCGATCGCGCGGAAGCGGTCGCCAAATGTCGCAAGCTGCCGCCGCCAGGCCCGCGCCGCGCCGCCGATGCCGTGCAGGAAGATCAGCGGTATCGCGTCCGGATCGCCCGCGGCTTCATAGGCGAAGCGTCCGTCCCTTGTTATCATTGGCACAGGCTGCGACACGCGACATCCTTCTGCTCGGCCCCTCGATGCTAACAGGCCTTTCGGAGATGGAAAGCGATAATTTTATACTTAAAGCAATTTTCGGGCCGTTGCTCGTGCCGCATCATTCGCCGCCCACGCGCCGCTTCCGTTGCAAAAACTTGAAGGTTAAAATATATCGAACACTAGTCACGAGATCCGAGGGAGCCAGCGCATGTCCGGATTGCCGCATTCGCCGCACACGCTGGTCACCGGTGGCGGGCGCGGCATCGGCCGAGCGATCGCGTCCGCTCTCGTCGGCGCCGGTGCGACCGTGACCGTGCTTGGCCGGAGCGCGGCGGTTCTCGACGAGGCGGTCAATGCAGGCGCCGCGCACTTTGCGGCTGTCGCTGATGTCTCGAACGAAGCGTCTCTGAAAGCCGCGATCGCCGGGGCAAGTGCGCGCAAGCCGATCGACATCCTGATTGCCAACGCGGGCAGCGCTGAATCGGCGCCGTTCGCGAAATCGGACAGTGCGCTCTTCAGCCGGATGATGGATGTCAATTTCATGGGCGTCGTGCATGCCGTCCAGGCCGTGCTGCCGGGCATGAAGGATCGTCCCTACGGGCGCATCGTCGCGGTAGCGTCCACCGCAGGCCTCAAGGGCTACGCCTATGTCAGCGCGTATGCAGCGGCCAAGCACGCCGTCATCGGCCTCGTGCGTTCCCTTGCCCTCGAGATGGCTGGAAGCAACGTCACCGTGAATGCGGTGTGTCCCGGCTTCACCGACACCGATCTCGTTGCCGGCAGCATCGACAACATCATGAAGAAGACCGGCCGAACGCGGGAGCAGGCGATCGCCGAGCTTGCGAAGCACAATCCGCAAGGGCGCCTGGTCACGCCCCAGGAGGTCGCAGACGCGGTTCTCTGGCTGTGCGGCGAGGGCGCGAGCGCGATCACCGGACAGGCGATCGCAGTGGCCGGTGGCGAAGTCTAGCCTGCCTGGCAGGCGCGGAAAAAGAAAGCCAAGGAGATCCCATGAGCAGACCAGCCAATCCCGTTACCGTGCCGCTTGCGGATTACTCACCGCAGCATTTCCTGCTCGCCGCGGTCGACGGCGTTGCGACGGTCACGCTCAACCGTCCCGAACGAAAGAATCCGCTGACGTTCGAGAGCTATCGGGAACTGACCGACTTCTTCCGCGCCTGCGCCTTCGACGACGCGGTCAAGTCCATCGTCGTGACGGGTGCCGGCGGCAATTTCTCGTCCGGCGGCGACGTGTTCGAGATCATCGGCCCGCTGGTGAAGATGGACACCAAGGGTCTGACCGCATTCACGCGCATGACCGGCGACCTCGTCAAGGCGATGCGGGCCTGTCCGCAGCCGATCGTGGCCGCGGTCGAAGGTATCTGCGCCGGCGCCGGGGCGATCATTGCCATGGCATCCGACATGCGCCTTGCGGCGAGCGGGGCCAAGGTGGCGTTCCTGTTCAACAAGGTGGGGTTGGCCGGTTGCGACATGGGTGCTTGCGCCATCCTGCCGCGCATCATCGGGCAGTCCCGCGCCTCCGAGCTGCTCTACACCGGCCGGTTCATGACGGCGGAAGAGGGCGAGCGCTGGGGCTTCTTCAGCCGTATCGTCACCCCGGAGCAGGTGCTGCCCCAGGCGCAGGTTCTGGCCAAGCAGGTCGCGGAAGGCCCGACCTTCGCCAACACCATGACCAAGCGGATGCTGGCTATGGAATGGGCGATGTCCGTCGAGGAGGCGATCGAGGCAGAGGCCGTGGCTCAAGCCCTGTGCATGACAACGGCGGATTTCGAGCGCGCCTTCGAGGCTTTCGCCAGCAAGGTCAAACCGGTCTTCAGGGGCGACTGAGCCGGTCGTAATTATCTGCAGCCAATCCAGCAAGGGGGACTTGCGGGGGATTATTTTAGGTTTAAAATAATTTCATTGCCGCCTGCGTGAGATGAAGCTCGCCAATCGCGCGATGATGTCGCCGATGCGCATGTATTCGGGTTCCGCGACAGCGTGCGCGACCGGCAGGATCTCCAGGAGCTGAGAATTAAGACTAAGCCCAAGCCTGGGCCGAGCTCAAGGCGGACGCGACAAAGCCGCTTGCGGCGGAGTGACCGCCCGTGCGACCTTAACCCATTGCCTGCGGTTCGAGTGGAGTTAGGGCGATGAAGGCGATTATCGTCGGTGGCGGTATCGGTGGTCTCACGACGGCTTTGATGTTCCGCTCGCGCGGCCTGGATTGCGAGATCTTCGAGCAGGCCGACACCATTCGCGAGCTCGGCGTCGGCATCAACACGCTGCCGCACGCGATGCGGGAGTTGGCCGGCCTCGGCCTGCTGCAGAAGCTCGACGAGGTCGCGATCCGCACCGATCAGCTCTATTATCTCAACCGCCATGGCCAGGAGGTCTGGCGCGAAGCTCGCGGCATCGACGCCGGCCACGATGTGCCGCAATTCTCGATCCATCGCGGCCGGCTTCAGGGCGTCATCCATCGTGCCGTCGAGCAGCGGTTGGGCCGCGAGGCGATCCACACCGGCTGCCGGCTCGGCGCCTTCTCGCAGGACGAGGGCGGCGTCACCGCTTACTTCTTCGATCGCGCCGGCGCCCATGTCCACACCGCGCGCGGCGATATCCTGATCGGCGCCGACGGCATTCACTCGCGCGTCCGCGAGACGCTGTTTCCGAACGAAGGGCCGCCGTGCTGGAATGGCCTCATGCTGTGGCGCGGTGCCCGCGACTGGCCGCTGTTCCTCACCGGAAAATCGATGATCGTGGCCGGCGGTCTCAATGCCAAGGTGGTGATCTATCCCATCGCGGAAGGATCGAGCCCGGCGAGCCGCCTGACCAATTGGGCGGTGCTGGTAAAAGTGGGCGAGGGCAACGCGCCGCCGCCGCGGAAGGAAGACTGGTCGCGGCCGGGCCGCCGCGAGGAGCTGATGCCGCACGTGGCGCGCTTCTCGGTGCCCTATATCGACGTGAAGAGCCTGATCTCGGCAACGCCCGAATTCTACGAATATCCGACCTGCGATCGCGATCCCTTGCCCTATTGGTCATCGGGCAGGGTCACGCTGCTCGGCGATGCCGCGCATCCGATGTATCCGGTGGGGTCGAACGGCGCCTCGCAGGCCATTCTCGACGCGCGCTGTCTTGCGGATGTGCTGGTGCGCGCCGAACACCCGCGTCAGGCCTTGCTCGAATACGAGAAGAAGCGTCTGCCGATGACGGCCGAAATCGTCCGCTCCAACCGGCGCGGCGGGCCGGAGGGCGTTATCGACGCCGTCGAGCAGCTCGCGCCCGACGGCTTCGACAATGTCGACAACGTCCTAAGCTATTCCCAGCGCGAGGCCATCGTGCGCGGCTATGCCACCAAGGCAGGTTTCGCCGCGGTGCCCGGACTCGCGGCGGTGCGCGCCTGAAGCGCGCCTAAAGCGTGATGCGATTGGGACGAATCGTCATCGCGCTTTAGGGTTCTTGTGTGAGCATGATCTTTTCGGAAAACCGCTACGCACTTTTCCGGATCATGCTCTAGCCGCCGGGCGGCGGCGGCAGGAAGTGGATGTTGAACTCGGCGGCCATCGCCACGACGTCCTCGGGCTTCTGCTCCTTCATGTTGTGGAGACCCCAGAACAGGTCGAACAGCTTGCGGCTCGGCGAGACCCAGAACAGCACCTTGGCGGTCTGCTCCGACTTGTTGAAGATGCCGTGCGGCACGCCCATGCCGAGGCGGATCAGGTCGCCTGCACTGGCCTGCGCCTCCGAATTGCCCAGCATGAAATCGAGCTTGCCCTCCAGCATGTAGAGATACTCATCCTGGTCGGGGTGAATGTGCGGCGGCACGAAGGTGCCCGGCGGCAGCGTCGCGTGCCAGGAGAAGCTGTTCTCGGCGTAGCTCTTCGGCACGTAGGTCTGGCCAAGGATGTTCCAGGAAATACCCTGGATTCCCTCATTGGCCCGCGTGATGCCGGTGATTTCGCTCTTCATTGCAGTCCTCCCGTAACGCGCTGCGTGGCTATTGTTAGAGCATGATCTTCATCGGAAAACCGCTGCGTACTTTGCGCTAGTGCGGCCCTTCGGGTCCGGATCATGCTCAGTTCGCCGCCTTGCAGTCCTTGGCATAGCGGTCGCCGTAATTCTCGAACACCTTCTGCACGATCTCGGTCTGGAACTTGCCGTCCGGACGCTTGGCGACCTTGGTCAGGTAGAAATCCTGGATCGGATAATTGTTGTTGTTGAACTTGAAGGCCCCGCGCAGCGAGGTGAAGTCGGCCTTCTTCAACGCGGCGCCAACGGCCTCCTTGTTGGAGAGATTGCCCTTCACGGCCTTCACTGCGCTGTCGATCAGCATCGCGGCATCATAGGCCTGGAAGGCGTAGGTGCCGGGAACGCTGTTGTAGGCGGCCTCATAGGCGGCAACGAACTTCTTGTTCTGGGGATTGTCGAGATTGGGCGCCCAGTTCGCGCCACCGAACATGCCCACCGCCGCATCCTGCTGTGCCGGCAGGGTCGATTCATCGACCGTGAAGGCCGAGAGCACCGGAATAGTATCGGCGAGCCCGGCCTGCCGGTACTGCTTGACGAGATTGACGCCGAGGCCGCCCGGCATGAACGTGAACAGTGCATCGGGCTTCTGCGAGGAAATCTTGGAGAGCTCCGGCTGGAAATCCAACGTGTTCAGCGGCATGTAGGACTCTTCGACGATCTCGCCCTTGTAGTCCAGCTTGAAGCCAGCCACCGAATCCTTGCCCGCCTGATAGTTCGGCACCATCAGGTACATCCGCTTGTAGCCGCGATCCTGCGCGACCTTGCCGAGGATCTCGTGCACCTGATCGTTCTGATACGAGGTCACATAGAAGAACGGGTTGCAATCCTTGCCGGCGAAGGTCGAGGGACCGGCATTGGGGCTGATCAGGAAGGTTTTCGACTCCGTGATGGGCCGGTGGATGGCCTGCAGGATGTTGGAGAAGATCGGCCCGACCACGAAGTCGACCTTCTCACGCTCCAGAAGGCCCTTCACCTTGGTCACCGCAGCATCCGGCTTCAGCTCATCGTCGACGACGACGACCTCGACATCGCGGCCACCCATCTTGCTGCCGAGATCCTTCACGGCGAGCGCGAAGCCGTCGCGAACCTGCTGGCCCAGCGCTGCGGCGGGCCCCGATAGGGTCACGATCACACCCAGCTTGATTTTTTCCTGGGCGAGGGCAGGGGTCACCACGGTGCCGAGTAGCATCGCAGCTGCGGCCAAGGTCATTTTCGTCTTCATGATCTGTCCCTCGTGACGATTGGCTTGCGCTGCAAGCCACGTACTCCAATCCAAAGCTTATGCCGATGACGGCGGCCGCGGCAAGCCGAGCGCGGGGCGTCGCATCCTGCGAGCAGCGATGCATGCAAGCTGCGCGCCAATTATTTGAAGCCTAAAGAAACTGGCGTGCGGTCGATTGTTGCAGCTTTGGACTTGCGGCCGACGCGGATTTATTTGAAGCTCAAAACGTTGGGGAATCCGTGCCCGCGCCATGGCCGGCCGTGAGTGACTGCATCGACATGCTCGATTCCGAGACCAAGGTTGTCGAAACACCGGAGGACCACGCCGAAGAGCTTCGGCTGTGGCTGCGGCTCTTGACGTGCACGACGCTGATCGAGGGCGAGGTGCGCGGCCGGCTGCGGCAGCGGTTCGACGTCACGTTGCCGCGCTTTGACCTGATGGCACAGCTCGACAAGGCGCCTGACGGCATGACCCTGTCAGATGTCTCCAAGCGCATGATGGTCTCGAACGGCAATGTGACCGGGCTCGTGGAGCGCCTGGTGGAATCAGGCCATCTCGACCGGCGGACCTCAGACACCGATCGCCGCGTCCAGGTGATCCGGCTGACCAAGCTCGGGCGTGCCGAGTTCCGCAGGATGGCCGCCGAGCACGAGACCTGGATCGCCGATCTGTTCGCCGATCTCTCCCCGAAGGACGTGCGCGAATTGATGCGCCTCCTCGCCAAGACCAAGGCGTCCGCGCAGAAATCGGCCGCCCGCCGCCGGCCGTAGCCTACGGGCGCGACAGCCCGACACCCTTTGCCGCATGAAAAAGCACGGGATGCCCAAAATCCCCTATTGCGCCGAATTGTTTTAAGCCTAAAATGTTTTCCAGATCGCGCTGCCGGGTGCAATCCATGCTGAAAGGAGCGTGCGATGGCCAACGCCGCCAAGATTCAAGGGACGGGCTCGTCTGACGGCAGCGCCGCGACGGCCCATGTCGATGCGTTCGCGCGGCAACATCTGCCGCCGCGCGAGCTCTGGCCCGAATTCATCTTCACGCGGCCGGAGCTGAACTATCCGCCGCGACTGAACTGCGTCAGCTATTTCCTCGATCGCTGGGTCGAGCAGGGCCATGGCGATGCCCCTTGCGTCATCAGCCCGGCCGTCAGCTACACCTATCGCGAGCTGCAGGCGCTGGTGAACCGCATCGCCAATGTGCTGGTTGGCAAGCTCGGCCTCGTCAGCGGCGGGCGTGTGCTGCTGCGCTCGGCCAACAATCCGATGATGGTTGCGACCTATCTCGCGGTGATCAAGGCCGGTGGAATCTGCGTGGCGACGATGCCGCTGCTGCGCGCCAAGGAGCTGTCCTATCCGATCCAGAAGGCGGAGATCACGCTGGCGCTGTGCGACGGAAAGCTCGCCGAGGAGATGGAGAAGGCGAAAGCTGCTGCGCCCGGTCTCGAGCGGGTCGTCTATTGGGGCAATGGCGCGGCGGATTCGCTGGAAGCGTTGATCGCCGATGCCAGTCCGGAGTTCGAGGCGGTCGATACCGCCGCCGACGACATCTGCCTGATCGCCTTCACCTCGGGCACGACCGGCGATCCCAAGGGCACCATGCATTTCCATCGCGACATGCTCGCGGTCTGTGACGGCTATGCGCGCAACATTCTGCGCGCCGAGCAAAACGATCGCTTCATCGGCTCGGCGCCGCTCGCCTTCACCTTCGGCTTCGGCGGCGTGCTGTTTCCGATGCATATCGGCGCCTCCTTCGTTGTGCTGGAGAAGACGACGCCGGACGACATTCTGAATGCGATCGAGCAGTACAAGACCACGGTCTGCTTCACGGCGCCGACCGCATACCGCGCCATGCTTGGCAAGCTCGCAGGCCGCGACATTTCTTCGCTCCGCAAATGCGTCTCCGCGGGCGAGACCCTTCCCAAGCCGACATTCGATGCCTGGCTCAAGACGACCGGGATCAAGCTGATGGACGGCATCGGCTCGACCGAGATGCTGCACATCTTCATCAGCGCGACCGAGGACGAGATCCGCCCCGGCGCCACCGGCAAGCCCGTGCCGGGCTATGAAGCCAAGATCGTCGATGACGAGGGCCGCGACGTGCCGCCCGGAACGATGGGCTTTCTCGCCGTGCGCGGGCCGACCGGCTGCCGCTATCTGGCCGACGAGCGGCAGCGGAAATACGTCCAGAACGGCTGGAACATCACCGGCGACACCTATTTAATGGATAGCGACGGCTATTTCTGGTACCAGTCGCGCTCCGACGACATGATCGTGTCGGCTGGCTACAACATCGCAGGAACTGACGTCGAAGCGGCACTGCTCACGCATCCGGCGGTCGCCGAGTGCGGTGTGGTCGGTGCGCCCGACGAGGCGCGGGGCATGATCGTCAAAGCCTATGTCGTTGCCGCGCCCGGCGTGACCCCTGACGCTCAGCTGGTGGCCGAGTTGCAAGAGCACGTCAAACGCGAGATCGCGCCGTATAAATATCCGCGCGCCATCGAGTTCGTCGCGCAATTGCCGAAGACCGAGACCGGCAAGCTGAAGCGCTTTGCCCTGCGGCAGCTGGCGCAGGCTGCAGTGACGTCCTCAGGCGTCGCCGCGGAATGAGAGAAGGATAGAGAATTGTCTGTGACGACGCCGAAATGCCCGCAACTCGCGGTCCTGCCGACCGCAGCCGAGGATGGAACGCGCACCAAGGCGCAGATCCTGCAGCCGTCAGGCTGGCCGCTGCCGAAGGGCTATGCCAACGGCATGGCTGCCGAAGGACGCATCGTCGTCACCGGCGGGGTGATCGGCTGGGACGCCGAGGAGCGTCTCGCCGACGGCTTCGTCGCGCAGGTGCGCCAGACCCTGGACAACATCGCAGCGATCCTGGCCGAGGCCGGTGCCCGGCCCGAGCACCTCGTGCGCCTGACCTGGTACGTCGTCGACATGGACGAGTACCTGGCCAATCTGAAGGAGCTCGGCAGGATCTACCGCGACGTCTTCGGAACGCACTATCCAGCGATGGCCTTGGTTCAGGTCGTCCGCCTCGTCGAGAAGGCGGCGCGCGTCGAGATCGAAGCCACCGCCGTCATTCCGAGCTGAACTCCGCGGCGATCAGCTCGCTTTGGCGAGCTCGTCGTCTTCGGGCGAGTTGAGGTAGACGCCGGATATGGTGTCGACCCAGCAGAGATGATCGTGCACCTTCTTTACGCCCTCGACGTTCTCCGCGGCGACGATCGCGGCTTGCCGAGCGCGCTCTTCGGTGATGACGCCGCTGAAATGAACGATACCGTCGCGCACGATGACGTTCAGCCCGAACGGGCACCAGTCGTTCTTCTCCATGGTGTCGATGATGCGGCTGCGAATGTGGTCGTCGTCCGCGGTCGGATCCGGCACTTCGCGGGCGAGCCCGGCCACGGCCTGTAACAGGTTGGCGCGGGACACGATTCCGACGACCTTGTCGCCGCGCACCACCGGCAGCCGCTTGACGTTGTTCCGCTCCATGAGATCGACGATCTCCGCAAGCGCCATATCCTCGGTGATGGTCACGGGCAGGTCGGTCATCACTTCCGAGACCTTGCGGCCGTGTTCGTGAACGAAGTCGCTGGCGGATTTGCCCGGACCGAGGATGAACCGCAGCCAGCGCCCGCGCTTGCGCCCGGTGCCGATCTCGCTGCGGCGGATGAAATCTCCTTCCGACACCACGCCGACCAACTTGCCGGTAGCGTCGACCACCGTGAGGCCGCTCACATGTCGCTTCAGCATGATGTTGGCCGCCTCGACGATGCTGGTGTCGGGGGTGACCGAGATGACCGACCGGGTCATGATCTGGTGGGCGCGCATGGACAAACTCCGCTGGCATGTCAATCTCAATGGACAAAGCCTAGTGAGTCCATCGGGGTGCGGTTTGACCCAGGTCAAGCGGACAAAGCTTGTCCGGATTGAACCGATTTTGATCCGTGTCGCGATTTGATGCAGCTCAACGCGCACCGGAAGCGTCGCCATATCCTGCCGCAGGCGTAGAACAGAAGCCCGCAGGAACAATGAGCCATGAGCGTCGTGAAGATCTTCCCGCGGGCCGAAGCGCCGCTGCAAGCTCCCGCTATCAGGCCGGCTGCCGGGATTTCCGAAAGGGTCGCAGGCACGCCGGCTGACTGCACTTGCCCGCAAACAACGGATTCGTATCCACTCGATCGCGCGTTTCATGCCATGCTGGCGCGGTTCACGGGCGGAATCTCGCCTGTTGCCTTGTCGCTCGCCTGGCTCGACTGGGGCGCGCATCTTGCGGCGGCGCCTCAGCACCAGATGGAGCTCTTCCGCAGTATCTTCCGCGACTCAGGCCGCTTCCTGGAAGCTGCCGCTCACGCGACATCCAAAGAACCATGGTCCGTCATTCGGCCGCAGGCGCGGGATCGCCGCTTCAAGGACCGGCAATGGGAAGCCGCGCCGTTCAATCTGCTTGCGCAGGCGTTTCTGCTCACCGAGCGCTGGTGGCACGATGCCACGACCGGCATACGCGGCGTGTCGCACGCAAATGAGGGCATCGTCGAGTTCTCGATGCGCCAGATGCTCGACATGCTGGCGCCCTCGAACTTCGCCGCCACCAATCCGCAGGTGCTGGAAAAAGCGTTCCAGAGCGGCGGGGAGAACTTCGTGTTCGGCTGGCAGAACTGGTGCAGCGACCTGATGCGCCTGCTCTCCGGCTCGAAGCTGGCCGGCGAGGATCAGTTCGTCGTTGGCAAGACGGTGGCGGCCTCGCCCGGCAAGGTCGTCTACCGCAACAGCCTGATCGAGCTGATCCAGTACCATCCGACGACTGCGCAGGTGCGGCCGGAGCCGATTCTGATCGTGCCGGCCTGGATCATGAAGTACTACATCCTCGATCTGTCGCCGCAGAATTCCCTGGTCAAATACCTGACCGCTCAGGGCTTCACCGTCTTCGCGATCTCCTGGCGCAATCCGGATGCGAACGATCGGGATGTTGCCTTCGACGACTACCGCAAGCTGGGCGTGATGGCCGCGCTGGACATGATCGGGCAGATCGTGCCGGGCCGGAAGATCCATGCGCTCGGCTATTGCCTTGGCGGGACGTTGCTGTCGATAGCCGCGGCGGCCATGGCGCGGGACGGCGATAGCCGCCTCGGCACCGTCACGCTTCTCGCGGCGCAAACCGATTTCACCGAGGCCGGCGAATTAACGCTGTTCATCAACGAGAGCCAGGTTGCCTTTCTCGAAGACATGATGTGGCAGCGCGGCTATCTCGACACGACACAGATGGCGGGCGCGTTCCAGCTCCTGCGCTCCAACGAGCTGATCTGGTCGCGGCTCTCGCGTGATTATCTGATGGGCGACGGCTCGCCACCGAGCGACCTGATGGCCTGGAATGCCGACGCCACGCGGCTACCCTATCGCATGCACTCGGAGTATCTGCGCAAGCTGTTCCTGAACGACGATCTGGCGGAAGGTCGCTATCGGGTCGAATGCCGGAGCGTCTCCCTGTCCGACATTCATACCCCGATGTTCGTGGTCGGCACGCTCGCCGATCACGTGGCGCCCTGGCGATCCGTCTACAAGATCCATTATCAGGTCGATGCCGACGTAACGTTCCTGTTGACCAGCGGCGGTCACAATGCCGGTGTCGTGGCGCCTCCGCAGGAGGAGGGCCACTTTTATCAGGTGCTGACCAAGGCTGCCGATGCGCCCTATATCGGTGCGGATGAATGGCTGAAGCTGGCCCCGCGCGTCGAGGGCTCATGGTGGCCGGAATGGACCACTTGGCTGGCGGCACGTTCCGGCGCGCCCTGCGATCCGCCGCAGATCGGACTTGGCGACGCCCTCGGCCTGCCGGATGCGCCGGGGGACTACGTCCACACCTAAGCCTCCGGCTCCGATCTCGGCGTGAGATCCGAGGAGCGGAACGGTTTGGCCTTGTCCAATTTGCGATAGGCCGTTGACGCCTTCCGCAACAACTTCTTCTCGCGTTTGCGGTTGAGGAAGCGATTGCTGGCATCGATGCCGGCGCCATTCAACGAAGCCGCCAGTGCTTGTCCGCGCGCATCGTCGTTCAATTGACCGAGCGAGCGTTGTGCCTTGCGCAATTGCTTGAGGATGGACTTCTGTTTCGTCGCCACCCCATCGGCGAACAGATCCGCAAGCGATTCGACCGAGTAGGTCATCCGCTTGTTGAGGAGCCGCAGCTTGTGACGTCTCTCGACATCGAGCTTCTTCAGCTTACGGGCCTTCTTGAGCAGCGTCGTCTCCCACTCGGTCAGCCGCTCCGTCGCATGGTCGGCGAGGGTGCAGCGGCGCAACCGGATCGCTTCCTTGCTGCGGCGGGTCGACCAGGGGCCGCTTTCGATCCACGTTGAGGTTTGCTCGACCAGGCGGCGATACCGCGCCGATTGCAGCGCACGCGCCAGCAGCCGATGGCTCTCCGCGCGTTTCTCGTCCCAGCGCTGAAGCTCGGCGACCACGGCGAGCTCGTCGCTACTCTCTGCGACGATCCGCTCGATGGCCACGTCGAGGTCCCGCACCATGCCGAGCTGACTGTTCAGCCATTTCAGTTCGGCCCAGACTTCCGGTCTCACGTTATCGTCGACCATCGGCGAGAAGAAGCGGATGGCAGTCCGCAGATGCGTCAGTGCGATCCGGATCTGGTGCAGCGCATCCGGATCGCCGCGGCAGGTGCCGTCGTGCTGAGCGATCACCGCGCCGAGGTGTCGGCGGGCGATGATGCGGAAGGCCGTGTCGCAGGCCATGCCGGGGCTGAGGCGGGCGGGCAGGACATTGCGCCGCGTTGCCGGCTTGGCATGCGTATTTGCCGTCGAGCGCGTGGTGGGTCGCGACTTCCTTGCCCGCATCAGTCTGATTGCCTTGTTTGCCCCTCAGCGATGACGTTCCGGCAGTTCTGAAGCGTCTGCTCTTGTGTCCCGGATGCATCGATGGTCGCCCAGCCGACATGGCCGATATTATAGTGCTCTTGCAGCGCGGCAACCTCCGGCGTGGCGTCCGATGCGTCTCCCCGGCGGTTGCCGATGCGCGCTTGCCGGGTTGCAAGGTCTGCGACGAGGAACAGCCCGTTCAACGTCACGTTGCACTCGCGCGCCAGCGCCGCGATCGCATCGCGTTCGTCCTCGCGCGCGAATACGCCGTCGACGATCGCCGAATGGCCCTGCGCCAGCACCCGCCGGGCCTGTTGCACCAGCGTGTCGTAGACGCGGGCCGTGACCTCCGGCGTATAGGCTGAAGGTGGCAGGCGATGGGTGTCCTCGACCCCGAACATCTGCTTGCGCACGAGATCGCTGCGCAGCACGACGGCGCCCGGCTCCGGTGCCACGACCGGCGCGAGCGCGTGCGCCAGGGCGGTCTTTCCGGTGCCGGACAGTCCGCCGACCGCAATCAGACGCGGAGCAGGAGGACGGATCAGCGTCCCGGCGAGGTCGAAATAACGCCGTGCCTGGTCGACGATGCCGGGATCGTCGGAGTGCGGCGGTTTCAGTCGCGCCAGCGCCACCTGGGCGCGGATCGCCGCCCGGATGGACATGAACAGCGGCAGGGTCGAGAGCGCATCGAGATTGTCGGCCGGCGTCGCGGCGAGATAGCGGTTCAGCACCATGTTTGCCGCGCTCGGCTGGTGGTGCTGCAACAGGTCCACCAGCGTGAATGCGAGATCGTAGAGCACGTCGACCGTCGCCATCTGCGCATCAAACTCGATCGCGTCGAACAGCACGGGTCGATCATCGATCATAACGATGTTTGCCAGATGCAGATCGCCATGGCAGCGGCGCACGAAGCCCCGGCGGCTGCGCTCTGCGAGCAGGGGACGAATACGCAGACAGGCCGCATGCGAAGCGTTGGCGAGTTGCTCGATCTCGTCTGCGCTGAAATGGCCGCCGGCCCGCAGACCATTGGTGTTGCCGTCGATCAGGGCCGGGATGGAGGAGACCCATGCTTTTCCGTCGGCGCGTGTCGCCGCCGCGTGCGACGCCGCGTGCGACGCCGCGATGGCGTCGGCGGCGGCGGAGGCAAGCTTCGCGTCCAGCGGGCCGGCCTCGGCCAGATGATCCAACGTCCTGCTTTCGTCGAAGCGCGACATGTCGACCGCATACTCGATCGGCCGGCCGGCGCCCTCGACCTTCACCGATCCATCCGCCTCTTCCGTGATCGCCACGACACCACGATAGATCTGCGGCGCCAGGGGCCGGTTGATCCGGATCTCCTCCTCGCAGGCCGCCTTGCGCTTTTCGAGCGTCGAATAGTCGAGGAAGGGAAACCGGACGGCGCGCTTGATCTTCAGCGCACGCTTTGCGTCCAGGAACACCGAGGCGGCATGCGTGTCGATGCGCATCACGCCGGGATGGTCGGTCAGCATCCGAAAGATGCGCTCCTGAGCCGCCGTGTCATCCTTCATCGAAGCGGACATGGCAAGCACCATCAGGGCGTCAGCACGGCCGCGCCGAGGATCTGGCCATTCCGCAGCATGGTCAGGACCTCATTGGCCTGATCGAGCGGAAACGCCGTCGTCTCGGTCCGCACGCCGGCTTGCGGCGCGACCTTGAGAAAATCGAGGCCATCCTGCCGGGTCAGATTGGCGACCGAGACCAGCTGCCGTTCCTGCCACAGCAAATCATACGGAAAGCTTGGAATGTCGGTCATGTGGATGCCGGCGCAGACGACGCGACCGCCTTTGCGCACGGCGCGCAACGCCGCCGGGACCAGCTCGCCGGTTGGCGCGTAGATGATCGCGGCGTCGAGCGGCTCGTCGGGCACCTGGTCCGATGACCCCGCCCAGACAGCGCCGAGACGGCGGGCAAGATCTTGTGCAGCGGCATCGCCGGCCCGCGTGAATGCATGGACGGAGCGTCCCTGCCAAGCCGCGACTTGCGCAATGATGTGGCCGGCCGCGCCGAAGCCATAGAGACCGAGCCTCTCGGCGGGGCCGGCCAGGACCAGCGAGCGCCAGCCGATCAACCCCGCGCACAGCAGGGGCGCAATCTCCACGTCGCTGCCGGACTCGCCGAGCGGAAAAGCGTAACGTGCGTCGGCGATGGTGTGGGTCGCGTAGCCGCCGTCGCGCGTGTAGCCGGTGAACAGCGGTGCATCACAGAGGTTTTCCATACCCTCGCGGCAGAAGCGGCATTTTCCGCAGGTGAAGCCGAGCCAGGGAATGCCGACCCGGTCACCAGGCGCATGTGTCGTCACATTCGCGCCGATGAGGTCGACCCGGCCGACGATCTCGTGGCCAGGCACGATCGGATAGCGGATGCCGGGCAGCTCGGCATCGACGAGATGAAGATCGGTCCGGCATACACCGCAGGCGCTGATCTTCACCCGGATCTGACCCTCGCCCGGAATCGGGTCGGGCCGCTCCTCCATCCGGAGCCGCGCTCGTGGGGTCGGCAACACCATCGCACGCATGTCTGTCTCCGGGGCGAACCGCTCCGACTGAAGTATCCATAGAACGGCCGAGTGGCCAGTCCTTGACGTCAGTCAACGCCTGTTTCCCGGGCTGATCGGACGGAGTTTCCCCCGGTCTTGACGCGGATCAAGGGTCTCGACGACAGCCCGCCTATCATGGTGGCTCAGGAGAATTCCGATGCCCATCAAGGATGTGTTTCTGCCCCTTGTCGGCCAGCCGCGCGGGCCAGCCCTGGTTGCGATCGAGAAATGCGTTTCTGTCGCCGCCGATCTCGGCGCCAGGATCACCGCGCTCGCGCTCGAGGAAGATGTTTTCGAGCGACCGAAGGTGATGCTGCCTGACGATCGCGAATTCGCGCAGGCCAGCCTCGAGGCGAGCGACATGCAGCAGCTGCTGAATGCATTACCGATGCGGCTTGCTGCGCCAACGTCCGCGCCCAGGGCCGGTCGGGCAAGGTGCCTGCGGATCAGATCGGAGCGATCCTGGCCGAGCACGCCCGCTTCAGCGACCTCGCGCTGGTTCCCGTGAAACCGCATGACAGTCGAACGGAGACCATCGTGGAGGCGTTGTTGTTCGAATCCGGCCGGCCGCTTCTGCTCTGTCCCGAACATCGCGCCGACGAGCTCAGGCCCGAGTTCGAGAACGTCGTGATTGCCTGGGATCATTCTGCACGGGCCGCGCGTGCGGTCGGCGATGCGTTGCCTGTTCTTCAGGCTGCCAGTTCGGTTCGTGTGCTGACCGTGGCGGAGGACGAGACGGACGCGGTCGTCCGATCCGGAACGGCACTCGTCGACCATTTGCGGGAACACGGCGTCTTTGCCTCGTTCGAAACCACGAAGGGGGGCGGCCGCTCGACCGGCAAAGTATTGGGAAGCTGGGCGAATTCCCATGGCATCGATGCCATCGTGATGGGCGCCTATCATCATTCTCGCCTGAACGAGATCGTGTGGGGCGGTGTGACAAAGACCGTCATTGGCCAGCCACCATGCTGGGTTATGATCTCGCACTAGGCGTCTTCTTCCAGCCGGATCGTCCAATCATCGGAACCGCCGCTGGCGCGGCGCATTTGTTTTCATGTCGACTTATCGTCTGAACAACCTGCTGTCGCCGCGCTCGGTTGCGCTCGTCGGCGCCAGCGCGCGTCCGGCGTCCGTTGGACGCGCGGTCCTGGAAAACATTCGGAAAGCGGGATTCAAGGGGCGGTTTGGCCTCGTCAATCCGCGCCACGCCGAGATCGGCGGCCTCGCCGCGGTGAAGAGCCTGGACAGGCTGGACTTCGTGCCCGAGCTTGTCGTCGTCACCGCGCCCGCGGGCGAGATTCCAGGCATCGTCGAGCAGGCCGGCCGTCGCGGATCTGCGGGTGCGCTGATCGTCTCGGCCGGTCTCGGCCAGGGACCGGGATCGCTGCACGAGGCGACCAGCGCTGCCGCCCGCAAACACGGCATGCGGCTGATCGGGCCGAACTGCCTCGGCATCATGATGCCCGGCGTCAGCCTGAATGCCAGTTTCGCCGCGCACATGCCGGGGGCCGGCAACCTCGCGCTGATCTCGCAATCGGGCGCCATTGCCGCCGGCATGGTGGATTGGGCCGCGCAGCGCGGCGTCGGCTTCTCCGGCATCGTCTCGATCGGCGATCAGATCGACGTCGACATTGCCGATTTGCTCGACCATTTCGCGATGGATCACAAGACCCGCGCGATCCTGCTCTACATCGAGGCGATCAAGGACGCGCGCAAGTTCATGTCGGCGGCGCGCGCCGCCGCGCGGGTGAAGCCCGTCGTCGTGGTGAAGTCCGGCCGCATGGCGCAGGGTGCGAAGGCCGCTGCCACGCATACCGGGGCGCTCGCCGGTGCCGACGCCGTCTATGACGCGGCGTTCCGCCGCGCGGGCGTGCTGCGGGTGTCCGACCTGCGCGAGCTGTTCGACTGTGCCGAGACACTCGGCCGCGTCGAATCGCCGACCGGAAAGCGTCTCGCCATCCTGACCAACGGTGGTGGCATCGGCGTCCTCGCCGTCGATCGATTGGTCGAGCTCGGCGGTATTCCGGCAACCATCTCGACTGACGCGCGCAGGAAGCTTGATGCGGCGCTGCCGCCGACCTGGTCCGGTGCAAACCCCGTCGACATCGTGGGCGACGCCGACGCTGCGCGTTACGCAGCGGCGCTGGAGGAACTGCTGGCCGATCGCGACAACGACGCAGTCCTCGTCCTCAACGTGCAGACCGCGATCGCATCGGCCGCCGAGATCGCCAAGACCGTGACGGAGCTCGTGGCCAAGTATCGCGAGCAGCACCGCCGATGGGCAAAGCCCGTGCTGGCGGCCTGGGTCGGGGCCGATCAGCACATCATCCAGGCACTCTCCAGCGCCGGCGTGCCGAACTATCCGACCGAGGACGACGCCGTGCGCGGCTTCATGCATCTGGTCCGGCACCGCGAGGTGGTGGAGGAGCTGACCCAGGTGCCTCCCGCGATGCCCGACACGTTCGTTCCGGATGCGAGGGGGGCGAGAGAGATCGTCACCGCCGCGATCGCGGATGGCCGCCAGTGGCTCGAACCCGTCGAGATCAAGCACCTGCTCGAAGCCTACGATATCGCGATGGTGCCGACCTGTGCGGCAGCCGATGTCGAGCAGGCGGTAGCCTATGCAAAGGACATCTTCGCGCAAGGCGGCACCGTCGTGCTGAAGATCATGTCGCGCGACATCACCCACAAATCCGACGTCGGCGGCGTCGTGCTCAATCTGACGTCGCCGGAGGCCGTCCGTGCGGCGGCGACGGACATTCTTGCGCGAGCGCGAAAGCTGCGGCCCGAGGCGCGCATCGGCGGCGTCATCGTCCAGGCCATGGTCGTCAAGGCAAAGGCGCGCGAGCTGATCCTCGGACTTGCCGACGATCCGACCTTCGGCACGGTGGTGGTTTTCGGCCGCGGCGGCACGGCGGTGGAGATCATCAACGACAAGGCGCTGGCGCTGCCGCCGCTCGATCTGCAACTGGCCCGCGATCTGATCGACCGCACGCGCGTGTCGCGGCTGCTGAAGGCCTATCGGGACGTGCCGGCGGTGAAGCACGACGCCGTCGCCATGGTGCTGGTCAAGCTGGCGCAGATGGCGGCCGACATTCCCGAGATCCGCGAATTCGACATCAACCCGCTGCTGGCCGACGAAACCGGCGTGACCGCGGTGGATGCCCGCGTCGCGGTCGGGCCGCCACAGCGGAAGTTCGCCGGCTCCGGCCCGGCCAATTTCGCCGTTCGCGCTTATCCGTCGCAATGGGAGCGACGCCTCAAGCTCAAGGAGGACTGGCGCATCTTCGTGCGGCCCATGCGCCCCGAGGACGAGCCGACCATCCACGAATTCCTGCGTCACGTCACGGCGCACGACCTTCGCCTGCGCTTCTTCGCCCCGATGAAGGAGTTCACCCACGAGTTCATCGCACGCCTGACCCAGCTCGACTATGCGCGCGCGATGGCCTTCATCGCATTTGAGGAGGCCAGCGGCGAAATGGTCGGCGTGGTCCGGCTCCATTCCGACTCGATCTACGAGACCGGCGAATACGCGATCCTGCTGCGGTCCGACCTCAAGGGCAGGGGACTCGGCTGGGCCCTCATGCAGCTGATCATCGACTACGCGCGGTCGGAAGGATTGAAGACCATATCGGGCGACGTGCTGCAGGAGAACACAGTGATGCTCGACATGTGCCGGCAGCTCGGCTTCGAGGTCAAGCCGGACCCGGCCGAGCCTGAAATCTGCGACGTCAGGCTCAAGCTCTGATCGCGTCAGCTAGAGCATGATCCGGAAAAGTGTGTAGCGGTTTTCCGAAAAGATCATGCTCAAACAACAACCTAAAGCGCGATGATTCATCCTAATCGCATCGCGCTTTACGAGCGCGCCTCGGCCGAATTTGCATCATCGGACGTCCTGGTCGTCGCCCGCAGAGTCTTGATGATGACCGCGATCAGCGGCAGCAGCACCGGCACGATCGTGCTGAGCGGATGATGCACCGCGCCCGACACCTGGGCCTGGAGCGCACGGGCCTCGAGCTGGAGGGCTTCGATGGAGGTGTCGTGAATTTCGTTGGCGAGTTCGATGTCACGCCCCGACGGAGCGCGGCCGGCGATCAGGAAGAGAGCGGCCGCGATGACGAAATTGACGGCGCCGAGGATGGCAGCCGCGGTAATCGCGCTCCAGAGCTGCACCAGTGCGAAATAGGCCGACAGCTCCAGCATCAGCAGCCCGAACGCGGCGATCAGCGCCGCGAAGGCACGCAGGCCGAGGCCGATCAGCAAATGGCGCAGCCTGATGTCGGCGATGATCCTGTCGGTGCGCCACAGCACGCGCAGATGTTTGACGACATTCTCGGTATTCACCTAGTGTCTCCTCAGCATGAAGCCGACAACCACGCCCAGCGCGAAGGCAGAGGCGAGCGATGTGATCGGACGCTCCGCAACGAGGCCCTGGAGCGTCTCCCCCTCCTGTTCGACGGTCTCGCCGAGCTCGGCGAGTGCGGCCCTGATCTGATCGGCGAGCGCATCAGTGCGAGCTTTCGAGCTCTCGAACATCTCCTCGCCGGCGGTGCTCAACAAGTGCGTGACGTCGACCTTCAGCGTGCGCAATTCCTCGCTCATCCTGTCACTGTCGAACATGGATTTGGTGTCCTCATTAAATTCAAAGGAGCCTAAGACCAGCCTGTGCGATCGCGCTTGATTTGCGTCAAGAGGCGGAGCCCGTTCGGGGTCTTGAGACAGGTCAATCCGGCCGCCACATGCTGGCCTAGAAATGCCGGCTGAATGGGGACCGATTGTCCCGATGAGGTGGAAAGCGTGAACCACGAACCGCTGCTGCACGCGACGCCGTCCGGCGACGTGCTGAAATTGCGCCCCGAGGGGCCCTGGACCGCCGCGAACGTGGTGACGCTCGAGACCTTGTCCCGCTCGGTCGGGGCCGACGTCGATCGTTCGCGCGCCGTATCCTTGGACATGTCGGGGATCAGCGCGCTCGATACGCTCGGCGCCTGGGTCCTGGAGAAGCTGTCGCGCAGGGCCGCCTCGTCAGGCAGGCCAGCCGAATTCGTCGGCGTCGCCGATCATTTCAGCGGGCTGATGGACGAGGTGCGCCAGGTCAACCGCCGCACGCCGGCTCCGGCGGCCGCGCCCAATCCGGTTCTGGCGCGGCTGGGTGATCTCGGCAAGTCCACGGTCGGGGCGCGGGAGGACATCACGATCTTCCTCCAGATGCTCGGCGCGTTGTTCATGGCCGTCATCGGCGTGCTGCGCCGGCCGCGTTCGCTGCGGCTGACCTCTCTGGTGTATCAGCTCTACCGCATCGGATGGCAGGCGATCCCCATCGTCACGCTGATCACCTTCCTGATCGGCGCCATCATCGCGCAGCAGGGCTTCTTCCACTTCCGTAGATTCGGCGCGGAATCATACACGGTCGACATGGTCGGCATCCTGGTGCTGCGCGAGCTCGGCGTGCTGATCGTCGCCATCATGGTCGCGGGACGGTCGGGGAGCGCCTACACGGCCGAGCTCGGCTCGATGAAGATGCGCGAGGAGATCGACGCGCTCTCGACCATGGGGCTCGATCCGGTCGACGTCCTGATCCTGCCGCGCGTTGCGGCCCTGGTCGTTGCGCTGCCCATCCTCACCTTCATCGGATCGATCGCCGCGCTCTATGGCGGCGGGCTGGTCGCGCAGTTCTATGGCGACATGGGGCCGGCGATCTACATCGCGCGCCTGCACGAGGCCATTTCCGTCGCACATTTCGAAGTGGGCATCCTGAAGGCGCCGTTCATGGCGCTGGTGATCGGGATCGTGGCCTGCAGCGAGGGATTGCGCGTCAAGGGCAGCGCGGAGTCGCTGGGGCGGCAGACCACGACGTCGGTGGTGAAATCGATCTTCCTGGTGATCGTGCTCGACGGCCTGTTCGCCGTGTTCTTTGCCTCGATCGGAATGTGACGATGGACGGACCACAAGACGAGTTCGCCATCCGCGTCCGTGACCTCGTGGTCGGCTTCGGCCGTCAAACCGTGCTCGACCATCTGTCGCTCGACGTCCGCCGCGGCGAGATCCTCGGGCTGGTGGGTGCCTCCGGCGGCGGCAAATCGGTCTTGATGCGGACCATCATCGGCCTCATCCCGCGCCGGAGCGGGACCATCGAGGTCATGGGACAACCCGCCGGCGGCCACGGCCGCGGCGCAGCGATGGCCTGGGGCATCCTGTTCCAGCAGGGCGCGCTGTTCTCCTCGCTGACGGTGCGCCAGAACGTCCAGTTTCCCTTGCGCGAAAATCTCGTCCTGTCGCAGGAGCTGATGGACGAGATCGCGATCGCCAAGCTCGAGATGGTCGGCCTGCGTGCGGAGGACGCCGACAAATATCCGGCGGAGCTGTCCGGCGGCATGACCAAGCGCGTGGCGCTGGCGCGCGCGCTCGCGCTCGATCCGCCGATCCTGTTCCTGGACGAGCCGACCTCGGGCCTCGACCCCATCGCCGCCGGCGAGTTCGACGCGCTGATCAAGACGCTGCAAAAGACCCTGGAGCTCACCGTGTTCATGGTGACCCATGACCTTGCGAGCCTGACCACGGTCTGCGACCGCGTCGCCGCGCTCGCCGACGGCAAGATCGTGGCGATCGGCCCGATGCGCGAATTGCTGCAATCCGAGCATCCCTGGGTGCGCGCTTACTTCCACGGCAAGCGCTCGCAGATGCTGCAACACGAGATGAGATGAGAGATGGAAACCCGCGCTCCCTATGTGCTGATCGGCAGTTTCGTGCTGGCCGCGATCGTCGCAGTGTTCGGCTTCGTCTATTGGCTGAACAACACCGGCGGCATCGGGCCGCGCACTAGCTACCACGTGCAATTCCAGGGGCCGGTGCCCGGCCTGCTGGTCGGCGCCGGCGTGCTGTTCAACGGCATTCGCGTCGGAGAGGTGACCCAGCTCGGACTCGCGCCTGATAACCCGCGCTTCGTCAATGCGACGATCTCGGTTGCCACCGCGACGCCGGTGCGTGCCGACACCAAGGTCGGCCTCGAATTCCAGGGCCTGACCGGCGTTCCCGTGGTGACATTGGAGGGGGGCGTGATCGTCGCCAAGTCCGGCGAGCTGCCGACCTTGATCGCGGAGGCCGGCGCTGGCCAGAGCATGACGCAGGCGGCGCGCGATGCGCTGCGGCGGGTCGACACGGTGCTTCAGGACAATTCCGGCCCGCTGAAGGACACCATTGCCAATTTCAAGACCTTCTCCGACGGGCTCGCGCGCAACACCGGCAAGATCGACGGCATCCTGGCAGGCCTCGACAAGATGACCGGCGGCGGCACGCCCGCGCAGAAGGTCACCTACGACCTGCGCACGCCGCAGAATCTCGGGCCGGCCGGCAAGACGCTATCGGCCTCACTGGCCATTCCCGAGCCGACGGCGGTGGCGATGCTGCAGACCCAGCGCATGCTGTTCGCGCCTAGCGGCGACAGGCCGGGCTTTGCGGACTTCCTCTGGGCTGACAGCATTCCGAAACTGGTGCAGGCGCGCCTGATCGACAGTTTCGAGAACTACGACATCGCCCACGCCCCGCTGCGCACGACGGATCTCGGGCCGGCGGACTACCAACTCCTGCTCGACATCCGGCGCTTTCGGATCGCGACGGATGGGGAGGCGCGGGCCGAGATCGGACTGTCGGCTCGGATCGTCGACAAGAATGGCAAGGTGATCGCATCGCGCCTCATCGAGGCCAGCGAAAAGCTCGACAAGGTCGAGCCGGCCGCTTCAGTCGCCGCCTTCGATGCCGCCTTCGCGCGCATCGCCAAGGAGCTGATCGGATGGACCGTGCAGGCGGTGTAAGGGGCGACTATTCCAGCGTCTTCAGATAGGACAGCAGGTCGTGGATCTGGTCCGGGCTGAGCGCGAAGGCTGGCATGTCGGCATGTCCGGTGGAGATCCCCTCGGCCAGCGCCTCGCCAAGGCTGTTGATCGGATAGCGCCGATGCAGGGTGCGTAGCGGAGGCGCGATCTCCAGCGGGCTCTTGGAGGCGCGGTCGATCGCGTGACAGCGTGCGCAATTGGCTCGGGCGAAAGCCTTGCCGCGTTGTTCGGCGGCCGGGGCCGCGAGCGCAGGCGTGATCAGAAGCAGCCCAATCAGGCCGTGACGCAGTGCGCTTTGCAGCATGGAATCATCCCGTCGAACCGTGGACGCAGAATAAGAGCGGGATGCCAGCCAAATTTGATCTGGGTCAATCGGCTGCGGCACGGTGCAGTAAAATGCAGCCGCGCGGTGGACTCGGCCTAACGTCGGGAGCGGCCGGCGTGGGGAGCGATGGATGAAGCCTTCCGTGGTCACGAGTGAGCCGAACGGACATCATTGCGACGATTGTGCCGTGCGTGGAGCGGCGGTCTGCTCGTCGCTCGATGCAGCCGAACTCCGGGAGTTCGAGCATCTCGGCCGCCGCGTCCATTTCGTTTCGGGCGAGACCGTGTTTTCCGAGGAGGACATCACGACCTCGTTCTACAACGTCCTCGAAGGCGTCATGCGGCTGTACAAGCTGCTGCCTGACGGCCGGCGGCAGATCGTCGGCTTTGCCTTGCCCGGTGACTTCCTCGGGATGAATCTGTCCGGCCGGCACAATTTTTCGGCCGATTCGATCGGCGTGGTGAAAGTGTGCCAATTCCCAAAAGGGCCTTTCGGCCGTTTCATCGAAGACCGGCCGCAATTGCTCAGGCGCATCAACGAGCTGGCCATTCGCGAGTTGAGCCAGGCGCGCGACCACATGGTTCTGCTCGGACGCCGCTCGGCCGACGAGAAGGTCGCGACCTTTCTGCTCGGCTGGCGTGAGCGGCTGGTCGCGCTCAACGGTCCGTCCGACATGGTCGCGCTTCCGATGAGCCGTCAGGACATCGCCGATTATCTCGGCCTGACCATCGAAACCGTCAGCCGCACTTTTACCAAGCTTGAGCGTCTCGGCGTGATCGAGATCATTCACGGCGGCATCAGCATGCTCGACCCGGCCCGTGTCGAGGCCATGGCCGCAGCCTGACCTCCCGTCCACGGCGTCTTCGGCAGAATTTGATCCCGATCAATGACGCTGGCCATGCTCCGCAAAATACTGCCGGACACAAATCCGGGAGGGGATGATGCCTGCTGACGCGTTGCTGGTGACCGTTGTCGTCGTCGCGATCTTTGTGGTGTTCGCCGCAGTTCTGGCCTGGGCTGACCGGCAAACCAGGGCGGGCCGGCTTGATCCGGATTCCAGGCACTGAAGCCTTCTGCAGGTCCAGGTCCAGGTCCAAGTCCAGGTCCAGGTCCAAGTCCAAGTCCAAGTCCAAGTCCAAGTCTAGGTTTAGGTCCGAGTCCGGCGCGCCAGGGTCGATGCTCGCCTGGGCGGGCGCTGGCCCTCGGCAGCGTCTCGACGCAATCGCGGTTTGCGTAATCCGCAACTCTGCGTCGAAAAGGAAGCATCGCCGCAGCTTTTGGCTGCTGACTTCCTCGTTACGGGCCTTTTCGTGGCATTTGCCTCAAATCGCGCGCGTGCTTTCCGGTTGAAATGCCTGGTAACGTTGACTACGCAGGAACTCAGTGCCTCGTAGTCTTAGGAGCCCCGCGGCGTGCCTCAGGACAAGACCGGCGATCCCCGACAACCGGCGGGCAACAAACTATCGGTCCTGCGCAAGCACCCGATCTTCGCGGATCTGGAGCCGGAAGCGCTCGATCAACTCTGCCGCTACGCCAAGCACACCACCGTCAAGCGTGGCGCGACGATCGCCGCCAAGGGCGATCCCGGCAACAGTCTGTTCGCGGTGATCGCGGGGACAGTCAAGATTTCCTCCTCATCGCCTGATGGGCGGAACGCTATTCTCAATCTGATCGGCCCCGGAGAAATCTTCGGCGAGATCGCCGTGCTCGACGGCGCGCCCAGGTCGGCGGATGCGACCGCCAATACCAATTGCGAGCTCTACGTCATCGATCGCCGGGACTTCCTGCCGTTCGTGAAGAGCCAGCCGGCGCTGGCGATGAAGTTCATCGAGCTGCTGTGCGCGCGTCTGCGCTGGACCAGTCAGCAGGTCGAGCAGGTGATCCTGCAGAATCTGCCGGGCCGGCTTGCCAGTGCACTGCTCGGTCTCACCGAAGAGCGCAAGCTGGATTCCGGCAGCGGCACGCTCGCCATCACGCAGCAAGAGATCAGCGAGATGGTCGGGATGACGCGCGAGAGCATCAACAAGCAATTGCGCGCCTGGGCCGGCCGCAACTGGGTCCGCCTCGAGCACGGCGCCATCGTCGTGCTCGATACGGACGCGCTGCGCGAGCTTGCCGAGAGTGGCCTCGGCGGCGAGTGACGCCGTCGGCCTAACCGTCGATGCTGGCGACCGCGCGGGGCCTCGATTGGAGGCGTCAAGTCACGGGCTAGCGACGTCGAGCCAGGCCGCCATACCCACCATAGTGGCGAATTGCGCCAGGAATCGATTGATGCAAGTCTTGCATCGATCGATGCCGGATTTGGCTTGGACAGAGAATGCCGCCCGCCCTAGGGACGACATTGGCGCTTGACTTCACACCTGAAGCGGAGCGACCCAAGGCGGCCTGCAGCCGGGCCGACAACGATATAATCGATCTCAATCAACCCAGGAGGAAGCCCACATGAAGACGCTCACCGGTATCATCACAGCCGTTGCACTGGCGGTCTCAGCACCCCTGGCCACTGCACGCGATTTCCGCTCCGCCGACGTTCACCCCGCCGATTATCCGACCGTCGAGGCGGTCAAGTTCATGGGCCAGCAGCTCGCGGCGGCGAGCGGCGGCAAGCTTGGCGTGAAGGTGTTTCCGAACGGCGCCCTGGGCTCGGAGAAGGACACGATCGAGCAACTCAAGATCGGCGCGCTCGACATGATGCGGATCAACGCATCGCCGCTGAACAATTTCGTGCCCGAGACTATCGCGTTGTGTCTGCCCTTCGTCTTCAGGGACACGCAGCACATGCGCACCGTCCTCGATGGTCCGATCGGCGATGAGATCCTGGCAGCCATGGAGCCCGCGGGCCTGGTCGGCCTTGCCTATTACGACAGCGGCGCGCGCTCGGTCTATACCGTCAAGGGACCGGTCAAATCGCTGGCCGATCTGAAGGGCCTGAAGATCCGCGTCCAGCAATCCGACCTGTGGGTCGGCATGATCCAGAGCTTGGGGGCCAACCCGACGCCGATGCCCTATGGCGAGGTCTACACCGCGCTCAAGACCGGCCTCGTCGACGCTGCCGAGAACAACTGGCCGTCCTACGAATCCTCCCGGCACTTCGAAGCCGCCAAGTTCTACAACATCACCGAGCACTCCCTCGCGCCCGAAGTTCTCGTGATCTCGAAAAAGGTCTGGGACGCGCTGAGCAAGGAGGACCAGGCGATGGTCCGCAAGGCAGCCAAGGAATCGGTGCCCGTCATGCGCAAGCTCTGGGACGCGCGCGAGCAGGCCGCCCGCAAGACCGTCGAAGCCGCTGGCGTTCAGGTGGTCACGATCGGCAACAAGGCGGAGTTCGTCGATGCAATGAAGCCGGTCTACCAGAAGTTCGCCGGGAACGAGAAGCTGCAGAGCCTCGTCAAGCGCATCCAGGACACGAAGTAAGACAATTCGGGAACCGGGTCCGGCGTCGCCGCCAGGCGGCACCGGATCCCGTAAGGAGGCGCGGGATGACAGACCCACACGTCGCAAGTCACGAGCAGGGGGCCGTAGCAACACGCCCGTCCACCGGCTTGCTGTCGCGGGTCAATGCCCCCATCGCGCGCCTTGGCATGTACCTGTCGGTGACAGGCCTGCTCGTCATCGTCGCCATCGTCTTCTACCAGGTGTTCGGACGTTACGTGCTCAACTCCAGCCCGACCTGGACGGAGAACCTGGCGCTGGTCCTGATCCTCTACGTCACGCTGATCGGCGCCGCCGTCGGCGTACGCGATGCCGGGCATATCGGCATGGACAGCCTGCTGGTCATGCTCCCCGATCACGCGCGGGAGAAGATCGAGATCGTGATCCACGTTCTGGTCGCCGGGTTCGGCCTCGCAATGGCCTATAACGGCTGGATCCTCGGCGCGTCGGTCGGCACCGTGAAGATCCCCAATCTCGGCCTGCCCGAGGTGATCCGCTACGTGCCGCTGTTCGCCTCCGGCGTCCTGATCGTTTCGTTTTCCATCGAGCACATCATTGCTCTCCTGCGCGGCGAAGAGGTCGTCCCCTCATGGAACTGATCATCCTCGGCGCCACCTTCTTCGGCTTTCTGATCCTCGGCGTACCGGTCGCCTTCGCGATCGGCCTGTCGGCCATCTGCACCATCCTCTACGAAGGCCTGCCGGTCGCCGTCATCTTCCAGCAGATGATGTCGGGGATGAACATCTTCTCCTTCCTCGCCATTCCGTTCTTCGTCTTCAGCGGTGAGTTGATGCTGCATGGCGGCGTGGCCGACAAGATCGTGCAACTCGCCAAGAATCTCGTCGGGCACATCCGCGGCGGGCTCGGCATGTCGAACGTGGTCGCGTGCACGCTGTTCGGCGGCGTCTCCGGCTCACCCGTGGCCGACGTGTCGGCGATGGGCGCGGTGATGATCCCGATGATGAAGAAGGAGGGATACGACACCGACTACGCCGTCAACGTCACCACCCATGCCTCGCTGGTCGGAGCCCTGATGCCGACCAGCCACAACATGATCATCTATGCGCTGGCGGCCGGCGGCAAGGTCTCGATCGGCGCGCTGATTGCCGCCGGTCTCCTGCCGGCGCTGGTGCTGATGGTCTGTATGCTGGTTGCCGCCTACGCGGTCGCGGTGAGGCGCGGTTATCCCGCCGGCAAGTTCCCGGGCTGGGCCGAGGTGGTCCGCTCGCTGGCGGCCGCGCTGCCGGGGCTTCTGATCGTCGGCATCATCCTGGCCGGCATCCTGTCCGGCGTCTTCACGGCAACCGAATCGGCGGCCATCGCCGTCACCTACTCGATCCTGCTGACGTTCTTCATCTATCGCACCATGACTTGGGGCAACTTCCTGCGCGCCGCCGCCAAGGCGGTGAAGACGACCGGCGTGGTGCTGCTGCTGATCGGCGTCTCCACCATGTTCCAGTACCTGATGGGACTTTACGAGGTGGCGGATCTCGCCGGCGCGATGATGAACAAGTTGTCGACGCAGCCCTGGGTGATCTTCCTGCTCATCAATATCATCCTGTTCGTGCTCGGCACGTTCATGGACATGGCGGCAACGATCCTGATCTGCACCCCGATCTTCCTGCCGATCGCGATGAAGGCGGGCATGGACCCGGTGCAGTTCGGCATGCTGATGCTGATCAATTGCGCCCTCGGGCTCAACACGCCGCCGGTCGGAACGACGCAATTCGTCGGCTGCGCCATCGGCGGCATCTCGGTCGGCGCGGTGATGCGCACCATCCTGCCGTTCTATGCTGCGCTCATCGCAGCACTGATGTTCGTGACCTATGTCCCTGCATTCTCGCTGTGGCTGCCGCGCCTCCTGATGGGCTACAAGGGCTAGCAGCACCAGGGAGACATTGTCAGTGACGGACTATCGCAAGCTCTTCGATCTCACCGGCAAGACCGCGCTCGTGCTCGGCGCCGCGTCCGGCATCGGCAAGTCGTCGGCCGAAGCGCTTGCGGATCTCGGCGCCCGTGTCGTCTGCGCCGATCGCGCGCTCGACGCAGCGGAGGCGACTGCCGCCGGCATTCGCGACAAGGGCGGCTGGGCGGAAGCAGCTGGCTGCGACGCCGCAAGCGCCGCGGATGTCAATGCACTCGCGAAAACCGTGATGCAGAAGTTTCCGCGGCTCGACATCGCCGTGACGACGCCCGGCCTCAACATCCGCAAGACCATCCTCGACTACACCGAGGAGGATCTCGACCGCGTCCTCAACCTCAACGTCAAGGGCACGGTCTTTTTCTTCCAGGCCTTCGGCCGCATCATGGTCGCGCAGAAGGGCGGCAGCATCATCGCCTGCTCCTCGGTTCGCGCGGTGACCATCGAGCCCGGCCTCGGCATCTACGGCTCGACCAAGGCGGCGATCGGCCTGCTGGTGAAGGGCTTTGCCTCCGAGGTCGGGCACGCCGGCGTGCGCGTCAATGCGATCGCCCCGAGCATCGCCGAGACCGCGCTGACCGGCCCTTTCAAGCAGCGCCCCGACATCTACAATCTCTACGCCGGCCACACCGTGTTCAACCGCTGGAGCAGCGCCGACGAGGTCGCGACCGCCGTCGCCTATCTCGCCTCGGATGCCGCAAGCTATGTCAGCGGCAGCACGCTGTTCGTCGACGGCGGCTGGACCGCCGTCGACGGCCCGCCGAGCGGTCTCACCCAGTTGCACAAATAGCAAAGGATGTAGCTCGGGTTGCGCTTGCACGTCGCGCGGCTCACTGGCAGGCCTCCTTCGCAACCGCAGCAGGAAGCTCCGGCGCGCGCGGCTTGAGCAAATCGCATGGGGCTTGCCGGATAAATGCGCTCGGCTGGCCGGTATTTTGGTGTTACGAACTGGGACATGAACCAGCACGCCAAGATCAACGCGAAGATCGAGATCCGCCATTCGACCTGTCCGCATGATTGCCCCTCGGCCTGCGCCCTCGATGTCGAGGTGGTCGAAGGCCGCAGCATCGGCCGCGTCCGCGGTTCGAAGAAGCAGACCTACACCGCCGGCGTCGTCTGCGCCAAGGTCGCCCGCTATGCCGAGCGCATCCATCATCCCGAGCGGCTGATCTATCCGCTGCGCCGCACCGGCCCCAAGGGTTCAGGTCAGTTCGCGCGGATCTCCTGGGACGAGGCGCTGGACGAGATCGGGCACCGATTCAATGCGGCCGAGCGCGACTTCGGTGCGGAATCGATCTGGCCCTATTACTACGCGGGGACGATGGGGCTCGTGATGCGCGACGGGCTCAACCGTCTCACGCATGTGAAGAAATATTCGCGCTTCTACCAGACCATCTGTGCCAATGTTGCGCGCATCGGCTTTGCAATCGGCACCGGCAAGATCGCCGGCGTCGACCCGCGCGAGATGGCGCTGTCCGATCTCGTCGTGATCTGGGGCACCAATCCCGTCAACACTCAGGTCAACGTGATGACGCACGCCTCGCGCGCCCGCAAGGAGCGCGGCGCGAAGATCGCGGCGGTCGACATCTACGACAACGAGACCATGAAGCAGGCCGACATCAGGATCATCCTGCGGCCCGGCACCGACGGCGCCTTCGCCTGCGGCGTCATGCATGTCCTGTTCCGCGACGGCTACGCCGACCGCGCCTACATGGACAAGTATACCGATTGCCCCGCCGAGCTCGAGGCGCATCTGAAGTCGCGCACGCCGGAATGGGCCTCGGCGATTTGCGGCGTTCCGGTGTCGGAGATCGAGGCTTTCGCCAAGGCCGTCGGCGAGACCAAGCGGACCTTCTTCCGTCTCGGCTATGGCTTCACCCGCTCGCGCAACGGCGCGACGCAGATGCATGCGGCGCTGTGCATTCCCGCGGTGACCGGCGCTTGGCAGTATGAAGGCGGCGGCGCCTTCTTCAACAATTACGCGCTGTGGCACTTCAACGAATCCATCATCGAAGGCCACGACGCGATCGACAAGACCACCCGCGCGCTCGACCAGTCGCAGATCGGACGTATCCTCACCGGCGATGCCGAAGCTCTGCAGGGCAAGGGCCCGGTCAAGGCGTTGCTGATCCAGAACACCAATCCGATGACGGTGGCGCCGGAGCAGGCGCTGGTCCGGCAGGGCTTTGCGCGCGAGGATCTGTTCGTGGCGGTGCACGAGCAGTTCATGACCGAGACGGCGCAGATGGCCGACATCGTGCTGCCGGCGACCATGTTCATGGAGCATGACGACCTCTATTATGGCGGCGGCCATCAGCACATCTCGGTCGGGCCGAAGCTGATCGACCCGCCGGGCGAATGCCGCTCCAACCACGAGGTGTTGCAGGCGCTGGCGCCGCGGCTGGGCGCCAGGCATCCGGGCTTCGAGATGAGCCCGCGCGAATTGATCGACGCGACCTTGAGGCTGAGCAATCACGGCGACATCGCCGGCCTTGAAGCCGACATCTGGCGCGACCTGCAGCCGGATTTCCGCACCTCGCATTATCTCGACGGCTTCGCCCACGCCGACGGCAAGTTCCATTTCAAAGCCGATTGGGCGCATCCGCCGTTCGGCGTCACCATGGGCGACTACGACAAGATGCCTGGTCTGCCGGATCATTGGGCAGTGATCGAGCACGCCGACCGGGCCCATCCGTTCCGGCTTGCGACCAGCCCCTCGCGCAGCTTCCTCAACACCACTTTCAACGAGACGCCGTCCTCGCAGGCGCGTGAGGGCCGGGCCAGCGTGATGATCCACCCGCTCGACGCCGCCGCGCTCGGCATCGCCGATGGCGATGCGGTGACGCTCGGCAACGGCCGCGGCGAGACCACGCTGATCGCGACGCTGTTCGAGGGCGTGCGGCGCGGTGTCCTGATCGCCGAATCCGTTCATCCCAACAGCAACCATATCGGCGGCCGCGGCATCAACACGTTGACGGGCGCAGATACGATCGCGCCGATCGGCGGCGCGGCGTTCCACGATAATAAAGTCTGGATCAGGAAGGCGGCCTCAGCTCAAGGCGTGCACTCCGTGACGCCGTAGCCCGCGAATTCCTTTGCAATGTTCGGGTTCATCGACTTCGCCTGCGCGATATCGGTGGCGCCGTCGCCGCCGCTTCTGCGCGCAGCGATGCCGCGGCCGAACAGCGAGGACGAGGAGCGCGGGTTGCGCTGGATCGCGTCGGTATAATCCTTGATCGCCTCGGCATTGCGCCCGAGCTTGAGGTTGACGAGCCCGCGGCTGTCGAGTGCATCGCTCAAGCCCGGGTTGATCTGGAGCGCCAGATTGCAGTCGGCGAGCGCGCCTTGCGGGTCGCCCGTCGCAGCCCGGCTCCAGCAGCGGTTGTTTAGGGCTTCCGCGTCCTTGGGCGCGCGGCGGAGCACCGCGTCGAAATCCTGTATCGCGAGCGCATAGGCGCGCTTGATCGCGTAGACCTGGCCGCGTTTGTAGCGCGAGGTGACATCGTTGGCGTTGACGGTGATCCTGCGGCTGAGATCGGCGAGGACGGGATCTCGTGCCAACTCGTCCGCATTCGGGGCGGGCTCCGCCTGCGGTACCTCGCAGACCGGCTTTTGCGGCTCGGGTGTCTGCACCTGTGGCTTGGCCGCGTCATCCCGCGGCCGCGTCGCCGGGCCTTCGAACGAGAACTCCGTCGTCAGCGAGGAGGACAGCCAGGGCACCTGTTCGCGGTTGGTGGCGGCAACCACGCCGTTCTTGGTGTTGGTCAGGGCCTGCTCGGCGCTGATGTTCGGCGCGCGCATTTCGCGCAGCAGCTCGGCGACAAAGAGGCTGCGATCGGTCTTGCCGGTCGCCGTGACCGTGCCGAGCGCGGCGGAGTAGAGCACCAGCGTATTGCTCGGTGCGATCGCCGGCGCCAGACCGGCCGAATGGCGGCGGAAGCGCCGCTCGAACGGATTGCGGCGGGAGGCGTCGATCAGCGCGATCTTGATGGCGGCACCGCGCGTGTTCATCTCGGCGAGGATGGTGTCGAGGCTGAAGCCGTCGCGCGAGACGTCCGGCTCGGTCCAGATCTGGGCGTCGACCGGCAGCAGATAGGTCTGACGGTTGGACTGGATGGCAAAGCCGTCGAAGAAGATCAGCGCCACCGCGCCGCGCTCGATGCGGTCGTAGAAGCGGCCCAGCACCTGCCGCATGGCATACCCGGTGAGATTGCTCTGCCTGTCGACGACGAAGCCGCCGCGCTTCAATTCCTCAGCGACGTCCTGGGCATCGTTGGCGACCTCGCTCAGGACGAACTCATTGTCGGGATATTTCGCGTTGCCGATCACCAGCGCGATCTTCGCGGCGTCGGCCGCATGGCATGCGGCGCCGCCGCTCAGCACGACCAATCCTGCCAGCAACAACATCAATGCGGCGCGCATGAAATGGCTCATCGGTGATCAAATCTCCGGTCAGGATAGCGCGCGCAAGCCCCAGTTCAATCGCGAAGCGGAAGTTGCGCCCACACGCTATGGTGAGGCGACCCTGCAGATTGCCCTTGCGCGCGCCGCCGGTCCTGCCGCAAATGGCTGCAAAACGGGACCAAGCGAGCGAGCATGTCATGACCGACACCACAGCCGTCATCACCGAGAAGCGCGGGCAGGCGTTCTGGATCACCATCAACCGGCCGGAGAAACGCAACGCGCTGAACGGCGAGGTCATCGCCGGGATCACAAGAGCCTATCGCGACGCGCATGAGGACAAGGACGTCCGCGTCATCGTGCTGACGGGCGCGGGCGACAAGGCGTTCTGCGCGGGCGCCGACTTGCAGAATTCCGGCGCGGCTTTCGCGATGGATCATTCCAAACCAAATGTCGACTATGCCGATCTGTTACGTTTGTCACAGAACGCCACCAAGCCCGCGATTGCGCGCCTCAGTGGTGTCTGCATGGCCGGCGGCATGGGCCTTCTGTGCATGACCGACATGGCGGTTGCGGCCGATCACGTCGTCTTCGGCCTGCCGGAGGTGAAGGTCGGCGTGTTCCCGATGCAGGTGCTGAGCCTGCTGCAGCGCATCGCTCCGCCCCGTCTCGTCAACGAATGGGCGCTCACGGGCGAGCCGTTCGACGCCAGGGCCGCGCAGGCCGCTGGCCTGCTCAACTACATCGTGCCGGCCGCCGAGTTAGATGCCAAGGTTGACTGGCTGATCGCCCGCATCGTCGACAAATCCCCGACCGCGATCCGCCGCGGCAAATACGCCATGCGCGCGATCGCCTCGATGTCGTTCGACGAGAGCATCGCCTATACCGAAAGCCAGATCGCACTGCTCGCGATGACCGAGGACGCCAAGGAAGGGTTGAAAGCGTTCAGCGAGAAGCGGAAGCCGGTCTGGACGGGGAGGTGAGGGGATCCGCTCTCGCATCCCGGACGCGCCGCAACGCGTCGGCGTCGCTGCGCAGAGCCGGGACCCAGGGCGGCACGAACGAGAATGTAGCCGCATCCTCCGCCGTCATTCCGGGGCGCGCGTAGCGCGAGCCCGGAATCCATCGTGCAGCAAGTGATGCGGAGAAATGGATTCCGGGCTCGCGCCAAGGGGCGCGCCCCGGAATGACAATCTCACCCCGCGTTCGCCTTCAGTCCCGCCGCCTGAATCCCCGCCACCGCGCAGGCTTCGTCATTGTCGGACGTATCGCCGGAGACGCCGACCGCGCCGAGCAGGGTGGTGCCATCCATGATCAGCACGCCGCCGGGGACCGGTACCAGCGCGCCCTTCGCGATCGTGTTCACGGCATCGACGAAATAGGCCTGCTCCTGCGCGCGCTGGAACAGAGCACGCGAGCCCATGCCCATGGCGAGCGCGCCATAGGCCTTGCCATGCGCGATCTCGGCGCGCATCAGGCTGGTTCCGTCCTGCGCCGCCGCGAGCTTGAGCACGCCGCGCGCGTCCAGGATGGTGACGACCAGCGGCTTCAGCTTGAGCTCGCCGGCTTTCGCGAAGGCGGCTTCGAGGATTTTTCGGGCGGTGTCGAGGGTGAGATCAGCCATGGCTGGTTTCCTTTGCAGCTGGAGAGGTGGCGTTGGATTTGGCGCGATCGAGGCTCATGGCCAGCACGCGGGCGACGTGAAGTGCTTCGCGCTGGGCGCCGTCGTGGATCTGGTGCCGGCATGAGGTGCCGTCGGCGACGACGAGCGTATTCCGGTCAGCCTTCCGCACGGCCGGCAGCAGTGACAGCTCGGCCATCTCGATCGAGGCATCATACGTGTCCGCGCCATAGCCGAAGGCGCCGGCCATGCCGCAGCAGCTCGACTCGATGGTCTTAACCTCAAGGCCTGGGATGAGGCTCAGCACCTGCTCGACAGGCTTGAAGGCGCCGAAGGATTTTTGATGGCAATGGCCGTGCACCACGGCCTTGTCCGCGACGATGCCGAGCGGCAGTTGCAGCCTTCCGGCCTCTGCCTCGCGCGCCAGAAACTCCTCGAAGGTCAGCGCGTGGGCGCCCACCGCCTTGGCTTCGTCGTCCTTGCGCAGTGAAGCGAGCTCGTCGCGCAGCGTCAGGAGGCAGCTCGGCTCGAGGCCGACGATCGGCACGCCGCGCGCCGCGTATGGCGCGAAAGCCGAGACCAGCCGGTCGAGCTCGACCTTGGCTTCGTCGACGAGCCCGGCTGACAGGAATGTGCGGCCGCAGCACAGCGGACGGTTGCCGCTCGCAAGTTTTGGCAGATGCACGCGATAGCCGCCGGCCGTGAGCACGCGCAGCGCGGCGTCGAGATTCTCGCGCTCATAGATGCGGTTGAAGGTATCAGTGAACAGCACGACCTCGCGACCGTCCGTAGGCCCGACGCTTTCGGACGGCGGCACGAACACATCGCGGCGAAAGGCGGGGAGGGCCCGGCGCGCGCTGATGCCGGCGAAGCGCTCGAACAGCTTTCGCAGCAGCGGGCTGCCGTTGCGCAAATTAGCCAGCGGTGCCAAGCGCGAAGCAAGGCCGGCATAGCGCGGCAGATATGCAACCAGCCGGTCGCGCAGCGTCAGGCCGCGGCTGGCGGCGCGCGCCGCGAGCACCTCGATCTTCATCTTGGCCATGTCGACGCCGGTCGGGCATTCATGGCGGCAGGCCTTGCAGGAGACGCAGAGTTTGAGCGTCTCCATCATCTCGTCGGAAGAGAGCGCATCCGGGCCGAGCTGGCCGGAGATCGCAAGCCGCAGCGTATTGGCGCGGCCGCGGGTAACGTCCTTCTCGTCGCGCGTGGCGCGATAGGACGGGCACATCACACCGCCCTCGAGTCTGCGGCAGGCGCCGTTGTTGTTGCACATCTCGACCGCGCCCTGGAGACCGCCGCCGGCGCCAGGATAAGCCGACCAGTCGAGCTTCGTCTTCAGCTCGCCGACCCGATAGTCGGGCTTGAAGCGGAACAGCGAGCGGTCGTCCATCCTGGGCGCATCGACGATCTTGCCGGGATTGAGCAGGCCGGCAGGATCGAAGCGCTGCTTCACCTCCCTGAAGTCGGCGACGAGGCGCTCGCCGAACATGGCCTCGTGGAATTCGGAGCGCACCAGCCCGTCGCCGTGCTCGCCGGAATGCGAGCCCTTGTACTCGCGCACCAGGGCGAAGGCCTCTTCGGCGATGGCGCGCATCGCCTTGACGTCCTTCTCCAGCTTCAGGTTCAGAACGGGGCGCACATGCAGGCAGCCTTCGGAGGCGTGCGCGTACATCGTGCCGCTGGTGCCGTGCTTGGCGAAGACTTCGTTCAGCCGCGCGGTGTAGTCGGCGAGGTGCGGCAGCGGCACCGCGCAGTCTTCGACGAAGGAGACCGGCTTGCCCTCCTGCTTCATCGACATCATCACGTTGAGGCCGGCCGCGCGGAAATCGGCGATGCCGCTCTGCAGCGCGGGCTCGGTGATCTCGACCACGCCGCCCCATTTGCGCGTGTCGTTGTTCCAGCCAAAGCCGAGATCCGCCATCAGCTCACCGAGCTGCTTGAGGCGCACGAGGTTGTCGGCTTGGTCCTCTTCGGCGAATTCGACCACCAGCACGGCATCCGGATCGCCTTTGATCGCCGCGGAGATGACGGGTGCGAACATCGCAATGTCGCGGCCGAGCGCGATCATGGTGCGGTCGACCAGCTCGACCGCAATCGGCTTGAGCTTGACGAGGTGCTGGGCCGCATCCATCGCCTCGTAGAAGCTGCCGAAATGGCAGACGCCGAGCGCCTTGTTGCGGATCACGGGCCAAAGCTTCAGCTCGACCTTGGTGGTGAAGGCGAGGGTGCCTTCGGAGCCGACCAACAGATGCGCCATGTTGTTCGGTGCATTGCGCGGCACCAGCGCATCAAGATTATAGCCGCCGACGCGCCGCTGCACCTTTGGGAAGCGCGCGGCGATCTCGTCGGCCTCGCGGGTGCCAAGGTCGAGCATGTCGCGGAACAGGGCGCGGGTGCTGTCGCCGGCCTCGAGGTCGGAGAGATCGCGCGCGACCTCACCGAAACGGCTCAGCGTGCCGTCGGCGAGCGATGCCTCCATCGACAGCGTGTTGTCCCGCATGGTGCCGTAGCGCAGCGAGCGGCCGCCACAGGAATTGTTGCCGGCCATGCCGCCGATGGTGGCGCGGGAGGCCGTGGAGACGTCGACCGGAAACCACAGGCCGTGCTTTTTGAGCTGGCGGTTGAGGTCGTCCAGCACGATGCCGGGCTCCACCACGCAGGTGCGGCCTTCGACATCAAGCGACAGGATCCGGTTGAGGTGCTTGGAGAGATCGACCACGAGACCGTCATTGACGGTCTGGCCGCATTGCGAGGTGCCGCCGCCGCGCGGGGTGACCTTCAGCCCCTCGTCGCGCGCGATCGCCAGCGCCCGCAAGGCCTCGTCCATGGTCTTGGGGGCCACCACGCCAGCCGGCATGATCTGGTAGAACGAGGCGTCGGTGGCGTAGCGGCCGCGGCTGAAGCCGTCGAACAGCACGTCGCCAGTCAATTCCGACCGCAGGCGCCGTTCGAGCGAGGAGGCGTTCGTCATCCCTGATCCCGGACTGGCCCGGCGAGGCTCAGCCTTGCTGGGATATTCATTGTGGTTCCTGATCGACCATATTGTGAATGCAAAATGGGCAAGCCGGGCGCCTTCAAGGCGATGCCGGCGCGCCCTCTTGGGGCTCGGTCAGGTGCTCGATCGCGGCCGTGCGCTTGTTGCGCAGATGCTGGAACAGGACGTCGCTGAGCTCGCTGCCGGCGCGGCGGCGTAGCGCATCCAGGATGGCCTCATGCTCGCGCATGGCTTCCGCCCAGCGCTGCCGCTTGCGGGCGAAATTGGCGGAGTAGCGGACGCGTCGGATCCGGCCGGCGAAATTGGCGTAGGCAATCTTCAGCGTATCGTTGCGCGCGGCATCGACGATGCTCTCGTGGATGCGCTGGTTGGCCTGGAAATAGCCGTGCATGTCGCGATGCAGGTAATGGCCGTACATCTCGTAGTGCAGCTGCTCGATCGCCGTGATTTCCGCATCCGTTATGGCTTCGCAGGCGAGGCGCCCCGCCAGGCTTTCCAGGCCTGCCATGACGTCGAACAGTTCTTCGAGGTCGCGCTGGCTGAGCTGGCGCACCCGTGCGCCGCGGTTGGGCAATAGCTCGATCAGGCCCTCGGCGGCGAGCACCTTGAGCGCCTCGCGCAACGGCGTGCGGGAGATGCCGAGCATCTCGCAGAGTTGCCGCTCGGGAACGCGCGCGCCTCCGGGAATGTTGCCTTCGACCACGTAGTCGCGCAGCCGCAGCAGGATCTCGCCATGCAGCGAGGCCTCGTGACGGTTTTCCTGGCGATCGCCATTGCCGGGGGACGGGGTGATCGGAACCCCGGTGTCGGGAATCGTGGATTTCATTTGCAGCACAGTAGTTTGCCCGGTTGATCGCGTCGACGCTCGCAATCGAATACCAGATTTCGATTGAAGGGACAAAAAATGAATGCAAAATAGCCGGCAGAGCCGGCCATAACCCGCCGAAAGGGAGCTTTGCATGCCTCAGGGACGCCATTTCCTACAGATTCCGGGCCCGAGCCCGGTCCCCGAGCGCGTCCTGCGCGCGATGGACATGCCTGTCATCGACCACCGCAGCGCCGAATTCGGCGAGCTCGGCCGCACCGTGCTCGAAGGCAGCCAGCAGATCTTCCAGACCAGGGGGCCGGTCGTAATCTTCCCCTCGTCGGGGACCGGCGCCTGGGAAGCCGCGATCGTCAACACGCTGTCGCCGGGCGACAAGGTGCTGATGGTCGAAACCGGCCACTTCGCCACGATGTGGCGGCAGATGGCGGGGCGCTTCGGCATCGAGGTCGATTTCGTCCCGGGCGACTGGCGCCGCGGCGCCGATCCCACGGTGATTGAGGCCAGGCTCTCCGAAGACGCCGCGCGCACCATCAAGGCGGTGATGGTCGTGCACAACGAGACCTCGACCGGCGCGACCAGCCGCATCGCCGAGATCCGCGCCGCGATCGACCGCGCCTCGCATCCGGCACTCTTGATGGTCGACACCATCTCCTCGCTCGGCTCGGTCGACTATCGTCACGACGCGTGGAAGGTCGATGTCAGCGTCAGCTGCTCGCAGAAGGGTTTCATGCTGCCGCCCGGTCTCGGCTTCAACGCGATCTCGGACAAGGCGCTGGCTGCGTCCAGGACCAACAAGATGCCGCGCTCCTATTTCGACTGGGAGGAGATGCTCAAGCCCAACGCCAAGGGTTTCTTCCCCTATACGCCCGCGACCAATCTGCTCTACGGCCTGCGCGAGGCGATCGCGATGCTGCTCGAGGAGGGGCTCGACAATGTTTTTGCGCGGCATCAGCGCTTGGCGGCAGCGACGCGGGCCGCGGTCAACCATTGGGGTCTCGAAGTGCTGTGCCAGGAGCCTTCGGAGTTCTCGCCGGTGCTCACGGCCGTGCTGATGCCTCCGGGCCATGATGCCGATCAGTTCCGGAAAGTCGTGCTCGACAATTACAACATGTCGCTCGGCTCGGGCCTGTCGAAGGTCGCCGGAAAGGTCTTCCGCATTGGCCATCTCGGCGAATGCAACGCGCTGACGCTGCTCGGCGCGCTCACCGGCATCGAGATGGGCCTGTCGGTGGCCGGCGTGCCGCACCGCGCCGGCGGCGTGGACGTCGCGATGAAGCTGCTGGAGCAGCGCCCTCAGGGCAATGCCGCGCCGCATCTGAAGATCGTCGGCACGTAAAGGTCGGCCCGCGAAGACGGTCGCGACGGAGCGGCCGAGGGCAGGCCGGCCCGCTATGCCCGAGGGGCCCTTTGGAGGAGAGGACAAGCCGGTCAAATGGTGCTATTCGGCGCCCACCAAACCAAGGCAAGACCGGGAAGGACGCCGATGACCGTGCATACTGGAAGGCATTTCCTACAGATTCCAGGACCGACCAACGTGCCCGATCGGGTGCTGCGGGCGATGGATATGCCGACTTTGGACCATCGCGGTCCGGAGTTCGCCGAGCTCGGTTTTGCCGTGCTTGCCGCAATGCAGCGCGTATTCCGCACCAAGCAGCCCGTGATCATCTTCCCCTCGTCCGGTACCGGCGCCTGGGAAGCGGCGATGGTCAACGTGTTCGCGCCCGGCGACAAGGTCTTGATGTGCGAGACCGGCCAGTTCGCCGTGCTGTGGCGCGGCATCGCCGACAAGTTCAAGCTCGATGTCGACTTCATCCCGAGCGACTGGCGCCATGGCGCCGATCTTGCCGAGATCGAGAAGCGTCTTGCCGCCGACAAGCAGCACGCCATCAAGGCGGTCTGCGTCGTGCACAACGAGACCTCGACCGGCTGCGTGACGCCGCCGCTGGAGGTGCGCAAGATCCTCGACCGCACCAAACATCCGGCGCTGCTGATGGTCGACACCATCTCCGGCCTCGGCTCGATGGAATATGAGCACGACGCCTGGGGCATCGACGTTTCGGTCGCCGGCTCGCAGAAGGGCCTGATGCTGCCGCCGGGCCTCGGCTTCAACGCGGTCTCGGAGAAAGCGCTCGCGGCCGCCAAGGCCAACCCCGGCATGCGCTCATACTGGGACTGGCAGGAGGTCATCAGCTTCAACAAGCTCGGCACCTTCCCCTACACGCCCGCAACGAACCTGCTCTACGGCCTGCGCGAGGCGGTGAAGATGCTGGAGGAGGAGGGGCTGGAGAACGTCTGGACCCGCCACAAGCGCCACAGCGCCGCGACGCGGGCTGCGGTCAAGGTCTGGGGCCTGGAGACGCAATGTGCCGACCCGGCCGCTCATTCTCCGGCGCTGACCGGCGTTCGCGTGCCCGAGGGCTTTGATGCCGACGCCTTCCGCAAGGTCGTGCTGGAAAACTTCGACATGTCGCTCGGCACCGGCCTGAACAAGGTCAAGGGCAAGGTGTTCCGCATCGGTCATATCGGCCACTTCAACGATCTGATGCTGATGGGCACGCTTGCAGGCGTCGAGATGGGCCTCGACCTCGCAAAGATCCCGCACCGGAGCGGCGGCGTGCTCGCGGCGATGGATGTGCTGAAGGGACGCGACGTGGTGCCGATGACCAAGGCTCAAGTCGCCTAAGGCTCAGGTTGCCGGGGCGGCCTGACTGAACTGTAGTGAAGAAAGTGAGCGCGCGATGAACGCACCGACGACTGCCAACGAAGACCTGCTCTACTCCGTCACGGACGGCATCGCGCGGATCACCTTCAACCGCCCGCAGGCGCGCAACGCCATGACCTTCGCCATGTATGACCGCATGGCGGAGATATGCCAGGAGATCAACGTCGACCGTTCGATCAAGGCGCTGATCCTGACCGGCGCGGGCGACAAGGCGTTCGCCTCCGGCACGGACATCTCGCAATTCCGTGCCTTCAAGACCGCGCAGGATGCGCTCGACTACGAGGCGCGCATCGATCGCGTGCTCGGCACGCTCGAGCAGTGCCGCGTGCCGGTGATCGCGGCGATCGCCGGCGCCTGCACCGGCGGCGGCGCGGGGATCGCGGCCTGCTGCGATCTTCGCATCGGCACCGAGACGACGCGGATGGGCTTTCCGATTGCGCGCACGCTCGGCAACTGCCTGTCGATGTCCAACATCAGCCGCGTCGTCGCGCTGGTCGGTCCCGCCCGCACCAAGGACATGATCTTCAAGGCGCGCCTGGTCGAGGCGCCGGAGGCGCTGGCGCTCGGCCTGCTCAACGAGGTCGTGCCTGACGTCGAGACGCTGCAGCGCCGTGCCGACGAGACTGCAAAGCTCGTCGCCAGCCACGCGCCGCTGACGCTGGAAGCGACCAAGGAAGCGGTGCGCCGCATCCGCCGCACGCTCTCGCGCGAGGAAGGCGAGGACCTGATCCTGAAAGCCTATATGAGCGAGGATTTCCGCGAGGGCATGGATGCCTTCCTCAACAAGCGGACGCCGGTCTGGAAGGGCAAGTAGCGCGCATCTTCAATACCCGCTGCAGCGCCTCCGTATCCAGTCCCACCCAAAGCGCCCCCCGACAGCCGCCGGCAAGCACGATCTCAACAATGCCCGTGCCTGCACGTTGCGCAGGCGTGAATATACCGGTTGTGGGTCACTGGAGATCGTGGCGAGGCGCGGCCAGCGCATTCGAGGTGCGTAGTGGCCTGGCTGAACGGCCTCCAGCTAAGACAGCCGCTTGCAGTGCATCTTCACCTCGGGCCCTCCAAGCACCAATGAAGACCGTCGCCGCTTAGGGGGTGCGGTTGCCTATCTTGCTGTCCCAACAAAATATCCGTCTGCGTCACCGTCCTTAGTGAATCTGGGACAGACGCAAAAGCCGCCCGGTGAGCTGCGAGTTGGACACATGACCTCTGGTGTTTCCGGCGGTAGTTCGGAGGCCTTCACAACGCATTGCGGTCTAGGTTTTGGATCCTGCGGCACGCCCTTGGCGAACACGGTTGTACCAATGCTGGCTAGCAGGAACACCAGGACACCTTGAAGGAAGCACATGCGTACAACTCCTCGAACGATTGCCGAAGATGCTGGGCGACATCCGTCAACGAGTGACCTGAGAACCGCAAGCCAATTGCATGCCATGGTGCATGCGCTCTAAATCACCGCCGCAATGCAGCATGGCTGGCGTCCCATCAGGACCAGCGCAAACGGTTTTCGCTTATGAACCGATCTGCTTTGGTCGTTTGTTGTGCTCGCAATCGAGTTGAGCGGTTCTCCAACAGGATCAAGCAATGTCTTTGACCAGGCAAATCCTCGTCCTAGATTGATGCTGTAGAGCCGGAATATGTGGCGGAGATTCATTCCTCGCGCCCGACAACCATCCCGGCCCGTCTACGTCTCGCGACTTTCTTGGTAACCGGTAGCTTCATCTATGAGGCGCATAGTGCATGAGCGTTGAAGCCGCTCGGCGATAATTCCGGCGCGGTGAGCAACGTTGCGCTGAACGGCCTTTAGGACTCCGGCTCGTTGGGCGCGCGCAAAGACATCGCAGACCTCCGGCAGGAAGTTCGCCGCGTACCCGAATGCCTTAAAGCCCTGCTTGGTACGAAATTCGATCTGGTTAGCCATCATAACCAACTCTTCGCCGATAAAGGGCTTTAGGTTCTGCACTGTCAAAAAAGCAGGGAGATTGGCGCCGCTCCTGTAATACTGACGTCCCTTGGGGGGGCGAATGCGACCTAGGCCCACCATGAAGCCACTCTGAGTCACTAGGCGCTGTCCGTCATCGAGAACGGCAACCTCAATCTCGATGCCTCCAAACCGGATGACGCCTTCATGCGTCGCCCGCGGCAAGTGTCTCGCCCAACGGGCCTTGGCGGCCTTCCGCGCAATTTCGCGTCGCTCGTCACCGGATAGCGCGGCTGCTCTGGCTGTGCCGCCAGCGGCTCGGGCGGGAACTCCCCACTTCACTTTCCACCGCGTTCTCTTCCGCTCGTGGCCGTGGTTCAAACTCAGTTTTCTACTGGTACTCATATTTTCAGGAATATAGTTGGAAAACGAAATTGCAAGCACAGACGAAACAGAATGCCTGTTAGGAGCCGTGCTTGCGGCTAGTAATGTTACCCTTCGAGCAGACCCGGGTCATTCAAAACGTCCTTAACACGTGCGGGTGAAGAGCTGTGCCAGACCGCTGTGCAGAATGCCTTGAGGATCACGTCTCTGCATTGAATTTGTGGAACCGGCCGAAACGTCGCGGCGAGAGCTTGAGCCACACTGAGTGCGCGGTAGACATCCCGCTCCTGATAGAGCTTCAGACCAAGCAGGCTTCCCAACAATCCACCCCAGAAGCTGTGCTTGTGAGAGCGTACCAAGACGCCCCTGCTGCCAACAGAGACCCAACAGGCGTCCCCGCTGTCCAGGATGATCGTTGCGTCATGGCCAAATTTCTCATTGATGTAGAGGAGGCGCGGCATCACTTCAGCACTTCAAGTACATTTCGCAAACTCAGAAAGGCCGAACGGCTGAGGGCCCAAGATCTTTAGGCCCAAGAAGATCATTAATCTACCTTCGCCTCCGATAGGACCAGCTCCCTTGCAGCTCGTATAGCGCGTGACTTGTCTTATTCCAAAGTCATAGCCGGGATGATGCGGGATGGCTTGAACTCGGCCGGATTCGCCAGCACAATGGGCCGAGTTCATCGCTGAATTTCCAATGTAAACAAGAAGATAGGGAAGACGCACGTGGGACATGGAATGAAGGCCGCAATCGCGCTTGCAACCGCGCTTTGTGGCGCGCCGGCTGTTGCGGGCTGGGAGCCGACGAAACCGGTGGAGATCGTAGTGGCGGCGGGCGCGGGTGGCGCCTCCGACCAGATGGCCCGGATGATGCAGGCCGCGATCCAGAAGAACAATCTGATGAAGCAGCCGATGGTGGTCTCGCTCAAGGGCGGCGCCTCCGGCGCGGAAGCGCTGATGTACATGAAGTCCAGCGAGGGCGATCCCAACAAGGTGCTGATCGCCTATTCGCTGATCTACATGCTGCCGCTGTCGGCGAAGATCCCGTTCAACTGGCGCGAGCTGACGCCGGTCTCCGTGGTGGCGCTCGACCAGTTCGTGCTGTGGGACAACAGCGCGGGCCCCAAGACGTTGAAGGACTTCGTCGCGGCCGCCAAGGCTGCGAGCGCGCCGTTCAAGATGGGCGGCACCGGCTCCAAGCGCGAGGACCACGTGCTCACCGTGTTCCTGGAGCAGAAGACCGGCGCGAAATTCTCCTATCTGCCCTACAAATCCGGCGGCGAGGCCGCGACCCAGCTGGTCGGCAACCACACCGAAGCCAACGTCAACAACCCATCCGAAAATCTCGAGGTCTGGCGCGCCGGCCAAGTGCGTCCGCTCTGCGTGTTCGACAGGGAGCGCATTGCCTACACGACCAAGGTGACCGACACCCAGTCCTGGGCCGACATCCCGACCTGCAAGGAGGAGGGCGTCGACGTGCAATATCTGATGCTGCGCGCGATGTTCCTGCCCGGCAAGGTCACGCCGGAGCAGCAGGCGTTCTACGTCGATCTGTTCCACAAGGTGACGCAGACCGCGGAGTACAAGGACTACATGGAGAAGCAGGCCTTGAAGCCGATCTTCCTCTCCGGCAAGGACATGGTGCAGTTCCTCGAAGAGGACGATGCGCTGAACAAGCAGCTGATGACGGAAGCCGGCTTCGTCGCGAAGTAGCTCTCTTCCCTCTCGCCCTGTTCTTACGGGGAGAGGGCAGGGTGAGGGGCTCTCTCGACGAGTTGAGCTCGTGGAGAGAGCATCTCACCCGGCGCTTTGCCATAGCCAGAGCTTCGCTTCGGCGTTCTAGAGAACGGCCGCGGATCCGGCCTCTGCCTCTCCCCGTCAGCACGGGAAGAGATGCACAATCCCCAGCCTCGCATCTGAGCCCATGTCCCAAACCGATATCGAAATCGTCGTCGAGGATCCTACCGCGCCCGAAGACGATTCCCCCTCCGTCGTCTCTTCCGGCACGATCGAGATCGTCGTCTGCCTGCTGCTGCTCGCGCTCGCGGTCACGCTCGGCTACGACAATTGGCGCACCGGCGCGTCCTGGGATGCGACCGGGCCGGAGCCCGGCTATTTCCCGTTCTATCTGTGCGTCATTCTCGCCGGCGGCAGCCTCTACGGTCTGATCGCCGCGCTGCTGGCGCGGCGCGTCTCGCCCGCAACCTTCGTCACGCGCGCGCAAGGCCGCCGCGTGCTCGCGGTGTTCGTGCCGACGCTGCTGTTCTGCCTGGCGACGCAGTTCCTTGGCCTCTATGTCGCGAGCTTTCTCCTGATCGCGGGCTTCATGCGCCTCGTCGGCCGGATCGCGCTGTGGAAGTCGCTGCTCACCGCGTTTGCGTTCACGGCCATCATGTTCGTCACCTTCGACCTCGCCTTCGACGTCATCATGCCGAAGGGACCGCTCGAAGCGGCCCTCGGCCGCTAGGCGGAGCCCCCGCGCGATGGAAGCTCTCGGTCTCCTGCTCCACGGCTTTGCCGTCCTGCTGACGTGGAAGACGCTCGTGCTCATGATGGTCGGGCTGGTGCTCGGCATCTTCGTCGGCGTGCTGCCCGGGCTCGGCGGCCCCAACGGCGTTGCGATCCTGTTGCCGCTGACCTTCACGATGGACCCGACCTCGGCCATCGTGATGCTGTCCTGCATCTATTGGGGCGCGTTGTTCGGCGGTGCCATCACCTCGATCCTGTTCAACATCCCGGGCGAAGCCTGGTCGGTCGCGACCACTTTCGACGGCTATCCGATGGCGCAGCAGGGCAGGGCGGCGGAGGCGCTGACTGCGGCGTTCACCTCTTCCTTCATCGGCTCGCTGGTCGCGGTGCTCCTGATCACCTTCCTCGCGCCGATGATCTCGTCCTTTGCGCTGAAATTCGGCCCGCCCGAGTTCTTTGCGGTGTATCTCCTCACCTTCTGCTCCTTCGTCGGCCTCGGGCGCGAAGCCAAGCACAAGACCGTCATCTCGATGTCGCTGGGCCTGCTGCTGGCCGGCATCGGCATGGATACGGTGTCCGGCAGTCTGCGCATGACCTTCGGCTCGCCGGAGCTCTTGCGCGGCATCAACTTCCTGGTCGCCGTCATCGGCCTGTTCGGCATCAGCGAGATCCTGCTGACGATGGAGGAGCGCCTTGCGCTGCGCGGGCATGCGGCTAGCATCTCGCTGCGCGTCGTGCTCGGCGTCTGGAAGGATCTGCCGAAATACTGGGTGACGCTGCTGCGCTCCTCTTTCATCGGTTGCTGGCTCGGCATCACCCCGGGCGGTGCGATCGCGGCCTCCTTCATGGGCTACAATCTGGCAAAACGTTTCGCCAAGGAGCCCGAGGGCTTCGGCAAGGGCCGCATCGAGGGCGTGTTCGCGCCGGAGACGGCGGCACATGCCTCCGGCACCTCGGCGCTGCTGCCGATGCTGGCGCTCGGCATTCCCGGCTCGGGCACGGCCGCGATCCTGCTCGGCGGCCTGATGGTGTGGGGCCTCAATCCGGGGCCGCTGCTGTTCGTCGAGCACAAGGACTTCGTCTGGGGCCTGATAGCCTCGATGTATCTCGGCAACGTCGTCGGCCTCGTGCTGGTGCTGACGACGGTGCCGATCTTCGCCTCGATCCTGCGCGTGCCGTTCGCGGCGGTGGCGCCGATGATCGTGGTGTCCTGCGCGATCGGCGCCTATGCCATCCAGAACGCGATGTTCGACATCTGGCTGATGCTGGGTTTCGGCGTGGTGGGCTACGTCTTCAAGAAGATCGGCATTCCGCTGGCCCCGTTCACCTTGGCGCTCGTGCTCGGCAACCGCGCCGAGGATGCCTTCCGCCTGTCGATGATCGGCTCGGGCGGGACGTTGAAGGTGTTCTGGTCGAACGGCCTGGTCGGCTCGATCACGACCTTGGCGCTTCTGCTGCTGTTCTGGCCGGTGATCGACCGCCTGATCAGCCGTATCGGCAGGAAGGCGGCGGGGCAAAACGGGCGACGCAGATAAAAGTTGAATTCTATCACTGCTTTAGCATGATCGTGTCGTCACCGTCCGGTCGCTGACGCCTGTGGTTGTTTCCAGATGTTGCAGTTGCGCGACAGCCTGGGCCGGGCTTGTTGCGTATGCTTCCCGTAGATTTTCTTCTTTTCACGGGGCATTGCAATGAAGCAGGTTGTGATGGGAATTCTGGCGGCATCACTGGTCGCGAGCAGCGCACTGGCCGCGGATCTGGCTTCGAAGCCCTACGTGAAGGCCGCGGCCGTCGTCGATCCGGTCTGGAGTTGGACGGGCTTCTACGCCGGATTGAACGCCGGATACAGTTGGGGCAGGGCGGAGACCACTGTGGCGCCGATCGCATTGCCATTCCCGGCCACACAATTCAGCTCGTTCGGCCAGAATGTCGACGGTTGGCTGGCCGGCGGACAGCTGGGCTATAACTGGCAGGTCGACCCGAAATGGGTCGTCGGCCTCGAGGGCGACATTCAGGCGACCGGCGAGCGGTCGTCGCGGACGGTGACCACCACGAGCGCGCGTTACGGCTCGAACATCATCGGCCTGCCAATCGGCACCGATTTCAATTCCATTGCGACGCTCACCGCAAATCTCTCCTATGATCTGCAATGGTTCGCGACGTTCCGCTGGCGCGTCGGCGTCCTGTCGGATCCGCAGACGCTCTGGTACGCGACCGGTGGTCTCGCTGTCGGCGAGTTCAAATATTCGTCCGCGACCACCCTTGGAATCCAAGTCTTCGGACCGGGTCTCGGCGGTACGACTCCGCTCGGCGCGTTCAGCTTTCCGATCGGGGCGGGGACGAGCAGCACCGATACCCGGGTCGGCTGGACGGTGGGCGCCGGCGTCGAACGCAAGTTCACCCGCAATTGGTCGGCCAAGCTCGAATATCTCTACATGGATTTCGGCAGCAAGACCTACTTCGCGGGAACAGCCAACCAGGCGGATGTCAGCTTCCACGATCACGTGCTGCGTGCTGGATTTAACTACGCTTTCAACCCGGCCCCGGTGGTCGCGAAGTACTGAAATCATAAGGCGGCAACCTGCAGCAAAGCCCGGCCTCGCGCCGGGCTTTAGCGTTTTCGGCTGGGGCGATCCTGCTCGGCGGCCTCAATGTATGGGGCCTCAATCCGGAGCCGCTGCTGTTCGTCGAGCACGAGGACTTCGTCTGGGGCCTGATCGCTTCGATGTATCTCGGCAGTGTCGTCGTTCTCGTGCTGGCGCTGACGACGGTGCAGATCTTCCTCGATCCTGCGCGTGCCGTTCGCGGCGGTGGCGCCGATGATCGTGGTGTCCTGCGCGATCGGCGCCTATCAGATCTGAAAGGTCCTATCGGCTCGCTGCAAAATCATGCCTGCTGCGAGACTAACGCCAATAACGTATATCCAGCCTGGCACAAAATCGAATAGATGCGAATTGAACAAAGAGCTAACTATGTTTTGTACGATGACGATGAAGCCAAGCCATGGATAAAATCCTGGCCCCCGAAAGAGGGCCAGCTGGCCAAGCCACATTGTGAACAACATTGTACAGCCGATAAGCCCCCATTGTACGGCGACACTAAGAGTCTGATTGTGCGGGTTACTGATGGATTGTGCTGCAAGTCCAGTTTGGCCTTGAGCGGCGCGATCGAACACCATCTGCACTGATCCTGTGCCATGTCCAAGAACTGGAGCCTCTCGAAAAGAAGCGAGAGACTTGCGCCAAAACTCTAACCGCATTCCGGCCGACGTTATCTCATTGCTTACGCTGTATTTTGAATATTCGAGCAGGATGCTGTTCGTCCTGTCTCGAAGTGTAGAAGAGCCAAGCCAAGCGGACCCAACTAAGAAAAGAAAGCAGACAATTGCTCCATAGAATATCGAGCGTGGTAGATAGAAAACTGCAAAAAAGAAGAGCATTATAGGAACATACACTAGAGCTGTCCGGGCAAGTACAACGAAAGATAGATTTAGAAGAAATGCGATCGACAGTGCCAGCAGAAGGATCGCCAGACTGACTCTTTGAGATCTGATCAACTCAAGGATCGGCCACGCCAAAACAACGGCGCACAAAGCAAACGATTGGCTTTGATCAATATAATTCTTTACAGGAACGCCAGGCTGTAGACTTGCAGTCGGGGTGAGAGTTGGCACGAGGACTGTGACCCAAGACAGAACCAGGAGAGCAGTACAAGATCCGAGGAATGCCCATAGTATCCATACCGTACGCGACGACTTGCGGAAGTGATATAGTAAGAGAGGCATCATAAGGAACTTTAGGGTAGGATTTACCCCCCGCAGCCGATCGGCCAAAGGTACGTCGGTCGCCCACAAAGTGCCTAGCAACGCTAGCGCAAACAGGCCCACAGCAAACCCGCTTCTGGAGCGGCGTACCAAGTCGATAAGTTCTTCGATCCGTATCCTTGGACACACACTAAGAACAAAAAGGGCGCTGAAGATAGAAGTGATGGTTGTGGACCATGGCAGCGATGCGACCATGATCACAGCGAGTAGATCGCTCATGGCGATCGAGCTTGAGAGGGTCAGACAGCGCCGTAAATGTTTAGCCCAGATGTACTGTTTCGTGTCTGCGGTAGATGAACTAAACTGGGTTTCCATAGTCCCTCGAAGGCATACATAGGCCGGGCGCTTCGGGCCGCGGGTCATATTCACAGCTCAACCACTCGAGCAAATCAGACGATGTGGGCTTCTCTCAAGCCTGCGATCTCGTCCGCGCCGAACCCGAACTCTTTCAGCACCTCGTCGGTCTGCTCGCCGAATTCCGGCGGTCGCGCCACCATCCTGCTCGGCGTGCGCGACAGCGTCACGGGCTGGCCGACCAGGCGGATATGCCGGCCTTCATCGTTCGGCACGTCCTGCGCAATGCCGAGATGCTTGACCTGCGCGTCCTCGAACATCTGGTCGATGGCGTAGATCGGCCCGCAAGGCACGCCGGCCTCGTTGAGTTCGCGGACCCACGTCTCGGTCGACTTCGTCGCGGTGCGCTTCTCGATCTCGGCGTTGAGCGCATCGCGATTCCTGGAGCGGGCGGGAGCCGTCGCATAGTCGGGATGAGTGTAGAGCTCGGGCGCGCCGATCGCTTGCGCGCAGCGCTCCCAGATCCGCCCGCCCGTGGTGGCAATGTTGATGTAGCCGTCGGAGGTCTTGAACACGCCGGTCGGAATGCTGGTCGGATGGTTGTTGCCGGCCTGTTTGGCGACCTCCTTCTCCATCAGCCAGCGCGCGGCCTGGAAGTCGAGCATGAAGATCTGGGCCTGCAGCAGCGAGGTCTGCACCCACTGGCCCTCGCCCGAGACCTCGCGCTCGAGCAGGGCGGTGAGGATGCCCATCGCGCAAAACAGACCGGCACTGAGGTCGGCGACGGGGATGCCGACCCGCATCGGGCCTTCGCCCGGCGCGCCGGTGATCGACATCAGCCCGCCCATGCCTTGCGCGATCTGATCGAAGCCCGGCCGCTTGTGGTAGGGGCCGTCCTGGCCGAAGCCGGAGATGCTGCCATAGACGATGCGCGGGTTGATCGCGGCGAGGCTGTCGTAGTCGATGCCGAGCTTCTTCTTCACGTCGGGCCGGAAATTCTCGACCACGACGTCGGCCTTGACGGCGAGGCGCTTGAACACCGCGAGCCCGCGCTCGTCCTTCAGGTTCAGTGTCATTGCCCGCTTGTTGCGGTGCAAATTCTGAAAGTCGGAACCGCGCCGCGGCCCGCCCGGCTGCTCGCCGCCGGCATCCTCGGTCAGCGCGTCGATCTTGACGACGTTGGCGCCCCAGTCGGCGAGCTGTCGCACGCAGGTCGGCCCGGAGCGAACACGGGTCAGATCGAGCACGGTGAAGCGCGACAGGGCTTCCGAGGCATGCGGGAAGGGCATCGTGAAAGGCTCCGGGAGAATTGCTAACCTACCATATTGGCTGACAGGGGAGCGGCAAAGTCCCTCCGGGCGTTGGTTCGCTCTGCACGCGGAAGGACGTCGCGACGGCAGCGTCGATGATTGTCGATCACGGAATGCTAAGGTGGGCCGGTCCCTTGACTTCGAGGGGCCGATCCGCTTGCTCCGAAACAGGACGACCGCGGCCTGTCCAGAACAGTCTAGTCTGGTCGCACCTATCGCTGTGCAAAAGTCTAGGTTGCGGGAGCCTTCCGATCGGGCGAGCAGGCCCCTACAACCGCATACAGCGAACCAGCGCGGCAGGGCGTCATCTGGAAATCGGATACGATCCCGAAGACGAGGGTAGCCAGGGCAAAAGCAGCGACGAGGCCGATCCAGTTCATTCCACGAGAGTACTTGAAGTTGTCCGCCAAACCAAGCGGCGCTAGGTGCCCCGGTTAGTCAGTGAATGGGGCCGCGTCTGTCGATCAGGGCAGCGCCACGTCTTCCAGAACGGACAGCGGTTGCTCGTGGAAAGGGGGTCCGGAAGACGATACCACATACCAATGTTGGATCGTACCGAGAAATGGCGATTGATTACACTTTGCGCAGCGCTGTGCCAGTTCTCCCAACGAGCTACTTGATTTGACCCGGACTCCCTCCTTAGTTGGGATCAACCACGGCGCGAAGATCTTCGGGGTGATTCACGCACGCCCGGCCGTAGAGCTAGAGTGTCTTAAATGACTTGAGGTTTGCAATCTCCTCGACGAAAGCCAGTCTCTTCAAGCACCTTTTTCCGCTGCTCGCCGAATTCCGACGGCCACGCCACCATCCGCCAGGCCTACGCGAGAGCTACGGGGCTGGTTCCCGATATGCGGCCTTCATCCTTCGGCACCTCCTCAGCGATACCAAGATGCTTGACCTGCGCGTCCTCGAACATCTGCTAGGTCGATAGATCGCCCCGTAGGGGGCGCCGGCCTCATTGAGCTCGCGGACCCAGGTCTCGCTCGACTTCGTCACCACGCGTTTCTCCGTCTCCGCGTTGGGCGCGTCGCTGTTCTTGGAACGGGCGGGGGCCGTCGCTTGGTCCGGATGGGCCAGATATCCGCACGCAGGTCGGCCCGGAGCGGACACGGGTCAGATCGAACACGGTGAAGCGCGACAGGGCTTCCAAGGCATGCGGAAAGGGCATCGTGAAAGGCTCCGGGTCAGACTGCGGGCCTACCATAGTACCCAGAGATCACGCGACAAGTCGGGCCGGCGCTGATGCCGCCTGCTGATATGCTATGGCTGTCGCGGGCCCGAAAGATCAGCGCGACAGGCGCTGCAAGTCTGCACGAGCCTGCTCGGCCAGCGGATCGTCGCCATGGCGCGCAATGAAAAGCTCAAGGGCCTCCCGCGTTCCCTTCCGGCGGGCAGCTTCATATTCCTCTGCCACCGCAGCGGCAGGATCTCGCGCCATCGGCATGGAGGGCGCGCGCCCTGCCTTGCTGGTGTCGTCTGCTTTGGCCCTCTCCACCATCACAGGCAGTCCTCCGAGAGGTTGATCGGACGGTCCAGCAAGCGCAACTAAGGCACCAAGCAGGCCGGCCTGGAGTGTGCGTCGATTCATGAAACCCTGCAAATCACGGTGTTCCGGAACCAAACTCTATGCTCGCGTTCCGTATGAATACGGGACTTAATGGCTAACACAGCGTTTTGGGAGCCGCGCAAACGCCGCTGCCCCATTTAAACCAAACGTTTAACTCTCTAGCTAGAATCATGTGCCCCCGCGGCGAATCACACGACGCGTTGCTTTGGAGAGTCAATTGGCCACCGCCGTTAACGTCAGTGCCACTAACAACGCCGAGATCGACGGCCTGCTGTCGGGAGTCAAATGGTCGGGCACCATAACCTACAGCTTTCCTGACGCGCCGAGCGATTATTCCAATCCCTATTACGGCGGCAGCAGCGAGCCGACCACGTCGGGCTTTGGCTCGGCACCTACGCAGATCCAGACGGCGATCAATTACGCCATCGGATTGATCCTCGCCTACACCAACGCCGACATCCAATATGCGGGCACGAACGGCGCCGACCTCATGATTGCGCAGTCGCCGGCCGCCAATCCGACTGCCTACGCCTACTATCCCGGCAATTATGCGCCCGGCGGCGACATCTGGTTCGGGACTCAATACAATTTCTCGCTGGCCAAGCTCGGCAATTACTACTTCACCACTGCGCTGCACGAGCTCGGACACGCGATCGGCCTCAAGCACAGCCAGGAGGCCGGCGGCCCCGGCAACGTCCCGGTGCCGAGCGCGCATGACAACAGCGAATACACCGTCATGAGCTATCGAAGCTATGCCGGCGCTTCGACCACGGGCGGCTATACCAACGAAGCCTACGGATATTCGCAGACCTACATGGCGAACGATATCCTCGCGCTTCAGACTATGTACGGCGCGGATTACACGACGCAGAGCAGCAGCACCGTCTACACCTGGAATCCGACCACGGGGCAGCTCTTCATCAACGGCGCCGGTCAGCTCGCACCCGGCGGCGGCGCGGGCGGCTCGGCCAACCGCATCTACGAGACGATCTGGGACGGCGGGGGCGTCGATACCTACGACCTGTCGAACTACACGACGAACCTGAGCATCAACCTCAATCCCGGTGCTTCGTCGGTGTTTTCCTCCGTGCAACTGGCCTATCTCGGCGACGGCCACTACGCATCGGGCAACGTCTACAACGCCTATCTTTATAACGGCGACGCGCGCTCCTACATCGAAAATGCCACCGGCGGGTCCGGCAACGACACGATCGTCGGCAACGCCATCGCGAACGCCCTCAACGGCGCCGGCGGCGGCGACACCATCACGGGCGGCGGCGGCAACGACACCATCGTCGGTGGCTCCGGCACCGATACCGCGGTGTACTCCGGCAACAAGGCGAATTACGGAATCAGCTACAACTCGACCACGCAGTTTTTCACGCTGGTCGACCTGCGTTCCGGCACGCCTGACGGCACCGATACAGTGTCGGGCGTTGAAAATTTCCGGTTCGTTGATGGCACGGTATCGAGCACTACGCTTGCTAGCCCGCCGGTCGCGATCGAATCTTTTGGCTCCGTCGAACTCGTGCAATGGGGAGGTTATTACTATCTGGACTCTATTTCGACTGGCACTGGCCCAACTCTCAAATCTGGAGGTGCTGCGATCGCGGTTGGACAGTGCGGGCCTTATGTACCGATCGGTGCGGAGCAGACAGGATCTGGCTACGACGTCGTTTGGAAAAACGGCAGCGCCGACCAGTACGTGGTGTGGAGTACCGATAGCAATGGGAATTACGTCTCCAGCCTTACTTCCGTCGTTTCGGGCACGAGTACGACACTACAATCGTATGAAGCCGTTCTCCATCAGGATCTGAATGGCGACGGGACCGTTGGTGTAACGGCAACCACCACCGCGATCGAGTCGGCAGGCTCCACCACGCTTTCGCAGGTTGGATCCAACTATTACCTCTATACGGGCGGCATCGGCCTCTCGCTCAAGTCTGGCGGTGTGGCGATCACGGTCGGACAGTGCGGGTCTTATGCGCCGATCGGTGCGGAGCAGACGGGCGCCGGCTACGACGTCGTTTGGAAGAACGGCAGCGCCGACCAGTACGTGGTGTGGGGTACCGATAGCAACGGAAATTACGTCTCCAGCCTTACCTCCGTTGTTTCAGGCACGAGTGCGACACTACAATCGTATGAAGCCGTTCTCCATCAGGATCTGAATGGGGACGGGACCGTTGGTGCAGCGCCCGCCACCACCGCGATCGAGTCGGCGGGCTCCACCACGCTTTCGCAGATTGGGTCCAATTATTACCTCTACACGGGTGGCGCCGGCCCCTCACTCAAGTCTGGCGGCGCGGCGATCACGGTTGGACAGTGTGGGTCTTATGTACCGATCGGTGCGGAGCAGACAGGATCTGGCTACGACGTCGTTTGGAAAAACGGCAGCGCCGACCAGTACGTGGTGTGGAGTACCGATAGCAACGGAAATTACGTCTCCAGCCTTACCTCCGTTGTTTCAGGCACGAGTGCGACACTACAATCGTATGAAGCCGTTCTCCATCAGGATCTGAATGGGGACGGGACCGTTGGTGCAGCGCCCGCCACCACCGCGATCGAGTCGGCGGGCTCCACCACGCTTTCGCAGATTGGGTCCAATTATTACCTCTACACGGGTGGCGCCGGCCCCTCACTCAAGTCTGGCGGCGCGGCGATCACGGTTGGACAGTGTGGGTCTTATGTACCGATCGGTGCGGAGCAGACAGGATCTGGCTACGACGTCGTTTGGAAAAACGGCAGCGCCGACCAGTACGTGGTGTGGAGTACCGATAGCAACGGAAATTACGTCTCCAGCCTTACCTCCGTTGTCTCAGGCACGAGTCCGACGCTGCAATCGTATGAATCCGTTCTCCATCAGGATCTGAATGGAGACGGGACGATCGCCGCAGCCACTACCGGTCAAGGAGCGGTCGGCGACAATTTCGCTTTTCGAGCAGTGCTCCGGGAAGGAGGAGGTATGATCAGCAGGGTCGAGCCCGCGTCTGGGGATTTCACGTCGTTGTTTCACGCGGTGCAGGATGCGTTCGTAAAGAGTATTGAGGAGTCTGTCCTGAAATCGGTAGAGATAATCGAACATGCCGATACCGGTCCTGCGCCTCGGTTTGTCGATCCGATGGACCACTTCCATCTTATTTGAAGTCTTCGATGTCGTTCTACTCATAGAATGACGAATAGTTAGATCGGCAAATTGCCGCCTGAAGCCCGGTCATTCTAATCGTGCCGCCGTTTTTTTACACGCTCTTATCAAACCCGCGATCGCCCTGCGGCCACCGCGCGACGCGCCAGTATAACGGCAAATGAAAGCATTATTGCGGGGCGCGCTCCAGCTAGCTTCATCGAATATCGTACCGACAGCGCGTCAATTCGTGATCCCAGAAATTTCCTTGATCTCATTCACTATCGGCAGGAAGTTGCTGATAAAATAGCTGGTGCCTCATAGGGGCCCTTCAACCAATGCGGTCGAGCAAAGTCTTCTAGCCTTACAGCAGTAGTCTTCTTGTTTCATCGATCGTTAACGTTTATCGATTATTAACTCTTTAGGTCGAATTAGGGACTGCCTTTGACTGCCCGTCTCGTGGAAATATGGAACCACATGCCAGGTGCATTGCGCGAACTACTTCTGGGACTCGTTGTCGTTGGGGCTCTGTCAACGCCACTGCTGGCCTACACAGAACGCGCGAGCCAGTTGTCACAAGAACAGATAAACGAATTTAGGACGCAGTTCCTGAAATTGAGAGACGATAGGAATGCGGCCCTTGATCAACGCGTCGCACTAGGTCGGTAACCGATTTGAGAGCTCATCGAGTACTTCGCCATGGAGCTTGGATATTTACCCCTAGCCTGACGTAGCCCCCGTTCTGCCCGATTCGCAACACCTTCGGCCAATGCCTCAACGAGAACGGGCATCAAACAGCATCCAGTCGCTTCCGATCTTGCCCGGACCCCGATCCAGGATGACATTGTGCTCGGGCGCCAATTTGCGTGGCGGGGCGGCCGGGCGGGTTTTCGTGATATTCATTAAGTTTTTCAATGGCTTCTAGCTGGCGCCCAGTTGTATTTCCCCGCGACAGTTCCGGATCCGTTAGGGGGACGGCGGCTCATTCGAACTGGCCTCAAGCGGCCGGAGTGGTTAGAAGCAGCCGTCACAAGCCGGGATCGCCAGGTCGGGTGGCCCGACGAGAGGGGAACTGAAACTTTGCGAAAAGTACTTTTGACGGGGGCGGGCGGCTTCATCGGATCGCACCTTGCGGAAGAGCTGGTCCGGCGCAATGTCGCGGTGCGCGCCTTCGTGCACTACAACAGCATGGGCTCGCACGGCTGGCTCGATTCCTCGCCGCCCGACATCCGCAAGGAATTCGACGTCTTCGCCGGCAATGTGTGCGACCCCAACGGCGTGCGCACCGCGATGAAGGGGTGCGACGCCGTCCTGCATCTCGCCGCGTTGATCGCGATTCCCTACTCCTATCACTCGCCCGACACCTATGTCGAAGCCAACATCCGCGGCACGCTCAACGTGCTGCAGGCGGCGCGCGATCTCGGCGTCGAGAAGGTGATCCACACCTCGACTAGCGAGGTCTACGGCACCGCGCAATTCGTTCCGATCACCGAGGAGCACCCGCTGCAGGGCCAGTCGCCTTATTCCGCGACCAAGATCGGCGCCGATCAGCTCGCGCTGTCGTTCGAGCGCTCGTTCGGCACGCCGGTGACGGTGGTACGTCCGTTCAACACCTACGGCCCGCGGCAATCGGCCCGCGCGGTGATCCCTACCATCATCACCCAGATCGCGGCCGGCGCGCGCAAGATCAAGCTCGGCAGCATCCATCCGACGCGCGACTTCAACTACGTCGCAGATACCGTCGGCGGCTTCCTGGTGGCGCTCGATTCCAAGGCTGGCGTCGGCGAGGTCATCAACATCGGCAGCGCCTTCGAGATCTCGATCGGCGACACCGCGCGGCTGATCGCCGGGCTGATGGAAGCGGAAATCGAGATCGAGCATGACGACGTTCGCGTGCGCCCCGAGCGCAGCGAGGTCGAGCGTCTCTGGGCGTCCAACGCCAAGGCGCAAAAGCTGCTCGGCTGGTCGCCGCGCTTCGGCGGCGTGGACGGCCTGCGCAAGGGGCTCGAACAAACCATCGCCTGGTTCACCAAAGAGGAGAACTTGGCCCGCTATCGCGTCAATGCCTATACGTTGTGAGCAAGATGAGCATGTCCTCCGCGGAAGCGAGCCAGAACCGTCCCGCCGTGCTTGACTTCAAGCCGCTACTCGACGCGGTCGATGCCGTGCTCGGGACGGCGCAGCGTCCGGTCGAGCTGCACGAACCGCGTTTCGGGAATCGTGAGCGCGAGCTGGTGCTCGACTGCCTCGACACCAACTGGGTGTCGTCGGCCGGCAAATACGTCACCCTCTTCGAAGAGATGGTGGCGGCCGCAACCGGCTCGCGCCACGCGGTTGCGATCGTCAACGGCACCGCCGCCCTGCACGCGGCATTGGTGCTCGAAGGTGTCGAGCCCAACGACGAGGTGCTGTTGCCCTCGATCACCTTCGTCGCGACCGCCAACGCAGTGAGCCATGCCGGCGCCGTGCCGCATTTCGTCGATTCGACCTGGGATACGCTTGGGCTCGACCCGCGCGCGCTCGAGGCGCATCTCGACGCCATCGCCGTGCGGCGGAACGGCGCCTGGGTGAACAAACACACCGGCCGCCGCCTCCGCGCCGTCGTTCCCGTGCACATCTTCGGGCATCCCGTCGACATGGCCGCGCTCGGCGCAGTCGCCGCCCGCTACGGTCTCGTGATCGTGGAGGATGCGACCGAGTCGCTCGGCTCGACCCTGAACGGGAAGGGCTGCGGCACCTTCGGCCATTCCGCGGTCCTGAGCTTCAACGGCAACAAGATCGTCACCACAGGCGGCGGCGGCATGATCGTGACCGACGACGATGCGCATGCCAGCCACGCACGGCATTTTACCTCGACGGCCAAGAAGGCGCATGCCTGGGCATTCGAGCACGACGCGGTCGCCTACAACTACCGCCTTCCCAACATAAACGCGGCACTGGGCTGCGCGCAGATGGAGCGGCTGGCCAAAATGGTCGCAGCCAAGCGCGTGCTCGCCGAGCGCTATCTCGATGCGTTCAGCGATTTCCCCTGCGCGCGCATCTATCGCGAGCCGAAGGGTTCTGAGAGCAATTATTGGCTCAACACGCTGGTGCTCGACCGCGAATACGCTTCGGAACGCGACCGTCTGCTCGAAGCCCTGCATGGCCACGGCATTCGCGCCCGCCCGCTGTGGACGCCGATGCATCTCTTGCCGATGTACCGCGCCTGCCCGCGTGCAGCGCTTCCCGTCGCCGAGGACATGAACACGCGCTGCATCAACCTGCCGAGCAGTCCCTTCCTGGCCGGAGCCACCCAAGAAGGCGCGAACCAGAGCTGATGCCCCGGATCGTCTTCTTCACCATTCACAGCACGACGGCCTGGTGGAAATACCTGGCCTCGCGCATGGAGTTCGCCGACGCGGTCGTGCTCAGTGACCTGCGAGACGACGGCGACTATTCGCTGGTCGACGATTTTTATCGCTTCGCCGACCGGGACGATGCCGCGGCCGCGGCGCTCGACCGGTTCGGCGCGGACGGATGCGCCGACATCATCCTGCGCTGCCGCGTGCTCAGGAGCGTCGATCGCGATCTCGCGCTCAAAATGATCGGTGGCATGACGCAGGCGATCGAGCAGGCCTTTGACAAGCTTGGCCCCGCCCTCGTCATGACCTTCACTATCGACCGCTATGTCATGGACGTGATGGAGCGCGTTGCACGGCGGCGCGGCATCGACTTCCTGGAGATGACGACCTCGATCATTCCGGACCAGGTGATGCTCATGCGCCGCGGAAAGCCGGTCTGGCTGCGCGAGCCCTCAACGGAGGATATCGACGCGGCGGTCGGCCAGCTCTGCAGGGAAGATTTTGCGCCGGCCTATGTCTGCGATGCCAAGCGATTCTCGCTGGCAAAATTCTGGCGGATTTTTGGCTACTACGCGCTACGTGGCGCCTTCTTCAACGTCTGGCGGTTCCTCAAGCGCGACCGTTACAACTGCCATTATCTCGACGCGCTGAAGCGGCTTAAGCACAAGGTGCGCATGCGCGACGTGGCCGTGCTCGGCCTGCTGGATCACGAGTGGGACAAGCGGCTTGCTGACGTGCCGCGGGAGCGGCGGGTTTTCCTCGGGCTTCAGCTCTTCCCCGAGGCCTCGATGGACTATTGGCTCGGGCCGCAAGGCATGCTCGCGCATGACGACGTGGTGGTGCGCTATTGCGAGGTGCTCGGCCGCGCCGGCTACCGCATCTTCGTCAAGGATCATCCGCTGCAGTTCGGTTTTCGCCAGCGCGAGCTGTTCGAACGTCTGGCGAAGCTGCCGTCCGTGGTGCTGGTGCCCTATGACGTGCCGGCGAATCTGTTGATCGGGAAGTGCGCGGTGTCGGTGACGTTCACGGGCACCATTGGTTTCCAGGCGGCGCTGGCCGGGCTGTGCTCGGTCGCGACCGAGCCGTACTACGCGACCCAGCAGCACTTCCTGCACGTTCGCGACACCGATGAGCTCGACGGCCTCGCCGAGCGGCTGGCGCGTTGGCAATCCCCCGATAGTCTCGATACGACCCGCCGCGCAATCATGCGGCACCTGGCGTCGATCAGCGTCGAGGGCGACTATTTCGGCTGGCGCAAGTTCGATCCCGAGAACGAGGCCGTGCGCGCCGCGGTCGAGCCGCTGGTGCGTTCGCTGAACGCGCACCTGCCGAAATTCCTGAAGTCCTGCAGAACCGCGGCCTAACGTTACAGTGGAGAGCGCGCCTGCAACCGATGTCGACGGCGGGCGGAGATGGAAGAGCGCGATGCGTCTGCTTGACCTCGTGACGCGCCCGGCGGTCGCCGGTACGGTCGCGGCGCTGGTGCTGCGTGCGCTGACGCTTGCGAGCCGGTTCCTACTGTCGCTCCTTCTGGCGCGCATGCTATCACCGGCCGAGATGGGACAATACGGCCTGTTGACCGCGGCGCTGGCTTTCGCGCTGCTCGCGGTCGGTCTGGAGTTCTATTCCTATACCTTGCGCGAATTGGTGCCGGCGACGCCCGAGCGGCGCGCGCGCATCATTGCGGACCAGATGGTGCTTGGCACGGCGGCGCTGGTGGCTGTCGGCATCATCGTGGTCGGTGCGATCGCCGCCGGTTCCTTTCCGGCGCGTCTTGCGCCGTGGTTTATCCTGATCCTCGTCACCGAGCATGTCTCGTTGGAAGCGACGCGGATCCTGATCATCACCTGGCGGCCAGTGCGCGCCTACATCGGCGTGTTCCTGCGCGGCGGAATCTGGGTGTACGCGATCGCGCTGCTGATGTTCGCGGCGCCGTCGACGCGGACGCTGGAGACCGTGCTGGTCTGGTGGGCGCTCGGCGGCGTGGCATCGATCGTCTTTTCCGCGTTCTCGCTCTCCGAGCTGCCCTGGCGCGAACTGAGGGGATACCGGCCGGATCTCAAGAACATCCGCGAGGGACTTTGGACCGCGCGTCCGTTCATGCTGACGGCGGCGGGAGCATTGGTGATTTCCTATGTTGACCGCTTCGTCATTGACGCGTTCGTCGGGCGTGACGCGCTCGGCATCTATACGTTCTATTCGACGATCCTGATCGGTCTGTTGTCGCTGGGCAGCTCGGTATCGCATCAGTTCCTACCAAAAGTCATCGCGGGCTATGGCGCGGGTCTGGATGCCTATCGCACGGCGCTGCGCTCCTTCTTCTGGTCGATGCTGGCGCTGGTCTGCGCGACGATGATCCTGTCCGCCTTTGCCATGGCGCCCATGCTGGCGCTGCTGGGGCTGTCCACCTATGCGGCGAGCATCGGCGTGTTCTATGCCATGCTGCCGGGCGTGTTCCTGCGCATGCTGGCGGATGTGCCGTCCTACGCGCTCTACGCGGCCCGGTCGGACAAATATCTCCTGATCTGCAATCTCGGTTCTGCCACGGTGGCGACGGTATTGAACGTGGCGCTGGTCCCTGGGTTCGGCATCTACGGGGCGGCCCTCGCAGGCGGGATTGCCAGCGCCGCGCTGTTCCTGTCCCTGGTGGGCTTCGCGAGCCACAGGATCCGGGAAAGCCTAAGGGAACCTGGCGGAACTCAGCCTGTCGGCCTTCCCAGCGACCCGGATATGCTCTACCCGTGAAGGCTAAGTCGGTATCTCAACGTCAGAGCAATTCTGAATTGTAATCCGAGGGCATTCCTTGAACGGCAACACGCAACAGCTGCTCAATCCGTTGCTCAGCGGCCTGGGGTCCCCCGCGATTCTCATGGTGGTGATCTGGGCCACTACTCTTCTCTTGGTTGCCGGCGGGCCGATCATTTATCCAGGGCAACCGTCTGCCGTTGTGCTCTCGGCGGTTGTGATCGCGCTCGCAATCTTTCTGCTCTCTTATCACGTGGGTAAGCTGTCCTTTGATCGCTGGTCCGAGCAATGGGCAAAATCGTCACACTTTTCCGCACGGGTGCTGGATAGGGTGGTTATGGCCGCGTCGTTGCTCGGGATCGCGGGAATCGCGCTGGTGGCCTTCGATCGTACGGTGCTGAGTGGGGTGAACAATAGTGCCTATTCCGAGTTGCTGCGTTGCGCGCCTCAGTTGGTTGATTCTGTGATGATACGGCGAACGCCGCTGCTCTATGGCGGCTACGCGATGTTCTCCTTCGGATTCGTCTCGATCGTGCTGTTTCTGCTGAAAGCCGAAGAAATCAGGGGATGGGCGGCTGCGCTGGCACAACTGTCCATCGTCTCGCCGGTCGGCTATGCGCTGCTCTATTCGGGGCGGATGCCGATCCTGTTCGTTCTCGTCCTGGTTGCGATGGCGATGCTGGTGCGCGTCACGCAGGGGCGAACCCTCGTGCCGCGTGGCCACTATCTCGTGCTAAAGACCGCCATCGCGGTGGGCCTGTTTGCGGTCTATTCCAGCGCGATCTGGACCAGCAGACAGAATTTCTGCATCCAAATGTCGCCTCTGATCGCCGAATTGCAGGAGGCGAAGAACGAACGTCTGACGTCTCGGGCCGAGAACCGGGCCCGAGCGAATCAAACCCGCCGGCCAAAGGCGACCGAGATGATCACTCCGGCCGAGCTTGACAAACGGCTCGCCGAAGCACAGGCCGCGCCGCGGCTGCCCCAGAAGTCGAATTCGATAGCTACCGCTCTTGATGCGGTGCTGGAGGCCTGGGACGTCCAACCCCGTGGCTATGTCATCTCGGCGATCGACTCCGGCTACCTTTCGCCGCGCAGCGCGATGATCGGCCTCAGCACCTATTTCTATCTGACCCATGGTGTGCGGACGGTTGATCACGTCTGGAACGCCCGCGACAAGTTCACGCCGCAATGGGGCGTGTACGAGATCGGTGTGCTATCGCCGTTGTTGCGGATATTTTTCCCGGGCAGCGATCAAGTGGCGGTCATGGAGACGGAGCAGCGGGAGGCGCTGATCTATGGCTTCTTCCCGAGCGCCTGGGCCGCGGCCTTCATCGATTTCGGCCTCGTCGGCGCCATCGTCTACGTCGCGATCTGGGGCGGCCTGGCCGGCTGGAGCGCGGCCGGAAGCCGGCATTCCGGCCTGATGACGCCGCTGCTGCTGCTCGTGTTCGTGCTCGCCAGCGTCCTTCTCAGCCCGGTTCAGGGACCTCTCGGCATGGCAAATTCGGCGCTGGTGTTGGCGTCGATGCTGGCGACCGGGCTGGTGCTTGATCTGGCCAATCTGCGCGCGCGGGCGCCGCAGGACGCCGGCAAGCTCGGGGTCAACACCCTCGCGACCTAATTCAGCGCGCCGTGAGGTTTCGCAGCCACGCGACTGTCGCCGCGACACCTTGCTGCATATCGCAGGGGAGCGGGCCGCAGACCGCTGCGGTCGGCGCGAGATCGAATTGATACTGCGTAAGCACGTTGTTGAGGCGGAACGAATTGAAGGGAAATCGTTTCAAGCCGATCGCGTTCACCGCGTCGCCGCAGAGCGCCAGCGTGCGCGCGACGCCGGCCGGCAGATGCGGGATCGGGCGCGAACCGAAGTTGCTCTGAAACGCGTCGCACCACGCGATGAGATCGATCGGCGTGTAGTCGGCGAGATAGAACGTCCGGCGATGGATCTGGTCCGTCGGGACGCTCAGGAGACGCCAATACTGGAAGGCGATGTTCTCGATGTAGCTGTAGGACTTCCAGAGCGGGCCGTGCCCGACGTGGAAGTAACGGCCGCGCTCGATCATGTGCAGGAAGCGCTGGTAATGCGCGCTCATGCCGGGGCCCCAGACGGTCGTGGGGCGCGCCAGGCACCATTCGCGTCCGGCGCCATCGGCGCTGCGGACGATCTCCTCGGTGCGCACCTTGCTCTGTCCGTACAACGTGTCGGCCTTATAGTCCGTGTCGTTCGCCGGCACATAGCCGATGCGGCAGACGAGCTGCGACGAGGTCCAGATCGCTCGCCGCACCGACGGCGTGCGCCGCACGGCCTCGACCAGATTTGCGACGCCCTCGATATTGGCGGTGTAACCGGAAAGGTCGGTCTTTTCGTCGAGATCGATGCGTGCGGCGAGATGAACCACCGCGTCCGGCGCGGTGCCGGCGACGGCCTTCGTCAGGCCGTTGGCATCGAGAATGTCGCACACGATGTCGGTCGTCTCGGCCGGAGCCTTGTCGAGCCCCACGACGTCGCAATGTTCGGCGCGCAACCGCCGCACCAGTGCCTGGCCGATGAAGCCGGAGCTTCCGGTCACGAGAACTTTCATGCTGATGTCGCTGTCTTTGCCGACGGGATGGCCGCTTGACCGGCTTGCCGGGCTGATCTACCAAACCGACCAGTCGATTGCAAACTCTGACAAATCCATCGTGTGTAGAGGCATTTTTGCAGTCGCTATCCTTCACCTCGGCTCTAGCCCAACCGGCGTTCGCTTCATGAAGGCATTCGTCTCTGCCGCGTTTCAGGCCATCAACAACATCCTGGAACCGATCGGCTTGCGCCTGATGCGCGCCAACGCGCCGGTCAGGAATTTCGGCCTGTTCTTCAAGCATTTGAGGTCGCTCGGCTTCGATGTGAAGACGGTGGTCGACGTCGGCATCGCCTTCGGCACGTCGCCGATCTACGACGCGTTTCCTCGTGCCAAATATTTCCTGATCGAGCCGGTGGCGGAATGCCGTCCGATCCTGGAGCAGCTCAAGCAGCGGCTCGACGCCGAGTATTTCCTGGTTGCGGCCGGCGCCGAGAATGGCGAGATCACGTTCAACGTCCACGACGACATCTCGGGCTCCAGCATTTTTGCGCAGGTCGAGGGCAAGGCGCTCGACGGCGAGGCGCGCAAGACGCCGATGCGGCGGCTCGACTCGCTGTTGCCGGAGACGCTGGAGCATCCGGTGTTCCTGAAGGTCGATACGCAGGGTGCCGAGATCGAGGTGCTCAAGGGGCTCGGCGCGCGAATCGGCGAAATCGATCTCATGATCCTCGAGACCACGATGATGCCGATGAGGCACGGCATCCCGCAGTTCGCCGACATCGTGCGCTTTTGCGACGAGGCCGGTTTTGCGGTCTATGACGTGCTGGAGGGGCACATGCGCTCGCTCGACGGCGCGCTCGCCCAGATCGATCTCGCCTTCATCCGCAAGGACAGTCCGCTGCGCAGCCAAGCGGCCTATTTCAGCCCCGATCAACTCGCCGAATACCTCAAACGTCCGAGCAAGCTGCGCGGCGCGTAAGCTTGCGTCGAAAGCGTCGCGTCAGATCTCCGCGAGTAGGATGAACAAGCAGCGGCGCTCGCCCTTGTTGACCATGCCACCGCGATGCATGCCATTGCCGTCGAACAGCACGCAATTGCCGTAGTTCGAGGTCGCGGCGAAGTGGCCCTCGCGCAGGCGCGTGACCTCGGGCGAATTGTCGGGGAGGTCGCCGCCGAAGTCGGCCTTCTTGCGCAGGAATGCCGGCAGCGCCATGAACTTTTTGCGTGCGTCGGGCCGGCGGCCGGAGAAGCCGGAGAAATCGTTGGTGCGCCGGACCATGCCCTCGAACCAGCCGATCTTCGCGTTCTGGCTGCCGCGGATGTAGCAGAACGGGCCGCCGTCCGGACCGATGTCATGGACGTAGATCGCGCATTTCAGCATGCCGTAGGTGGCATCGATGTGCAGGTAGCTGCCCCAGGGATCGGCAAGCTGGGTGTCCGGGAAGACGCGCCTCCAGAACGCGAGGTCCTGGTCGTTGATCTGCGCGTTGACGTGCTTCACGCCGGCCGGGCGGCCGAGATAGGCGCTCGCCGCTTCCATGATGCCGTAGCGCTCGAAGATGGATTCGACCGTCGCGAATGCCTCCGGATCGGCGGAGCGCGTGCACCAGTAGACGTTGTCGTCGAACTTGCGCTTCTCCGACGGAATGTTGGCGCGGCGCTCGTCGAGCTTGGCGAAGCCCGGATTGGTGACGCTGCGGATCTGCTCGATTTCGTCGGGCGTGAGGTTCAGGCAGACAATGCCGTCGGACTTGATCTTGTTGAGCAGCGCCAGATTCGTCGGCTTTGCGGGACGCCGCGTGCCGGTCAGCGTGCCGATCGCGCGGCTCGCGCGGATGCGCGCATACATCGAAATGTAGCGCAGCGCCGTCCGCGCGTTGAGGCCGCTGAAGCCGGCTTCCTTGGTCAGCAGCGGCATGTTGTCGTAGTCAACGATGCGGCGGATGGTTACGAAGGCGAACGTGCGTACGAACACGTTCAGCGCGTAGAGGCGCTCGCGGAGGGTCGGCTTGGGAAACATGCCGCCATAGGCCGGATGCTCGTCATAGTCGATCGCGGGAAGCGTGTTGCCGTGATAGGGCGGAATCGGAAGTTCACCAATCTCGATGGCGCGTGCCACCGGCGTCGCGTCGGAAAGGGAATCGATCGTCGTCATGTCGCGTTCTCCCGGAACAAGCGCGGTTCGTCGCAAGCTCGCCCCGATCTATACAGCCTGGGATGCTGCACAGGCAATAATCGCGGGCAGTTATCCGGTCGTTCCGGGCAGTTCCGATGTGGCCGCTAAATCATGGAAATGTTTCGGGAAAGCGCGCGTTAGGTCGATCTTTCGAAGGGTTCCAGCAATGGCCTCGGAGGCGCCGCCGCGGCCATAGGGCGGCGGAGGCTCCGGATCGGGCCGGAACCGGCCCTCGAAGATGCGCATCAGGCTTGCGAGGATGGTGGCCGAATCGGCCGGGCAATCGATGATCGAGGCGGCGCGCAGCCGGCCCTTCTGGCGGTCGCCGATATTGATCGTGGGCACGCCGACGGCCGGCGCCTCCAAAATGCCGCTGGAGGAGTTGCCGACCACGGCGTCGGCAAGCCGCAGCGCGGCCCAGTAGCGCTCGCTGCCGAGCGAGTTGAAGAGATGGGCGCGATCGCCTCGCACCGCGACGAACGCCCTGATCGCATCGTCGATGGCGCGATAGCCCGGATCGGCGTTGACGCCGGTGAAGATGAAGCTGCGGTCCTCGACTTCGGCGAGCGCGCCGAGGAGGGCTGCGACGTTGGCGGCGTCAGCCTCGGGCTGCGCGGTGGTCGGATGCAGCGTCACCAGTAGGAAGCGCTCGGGGCCGGCGATGCCGAGCCCTGCGAACAGCTCGGCGCGGGTCAGCGGCGCCGCGCTGTCCGCCAGATCGAGGCCGGGCGCGCCGACGTTGAAGACGAGATCGGGCTGCTCCCCCATTTGGATCACGCGCTGGCGATAGGGCTCGGCCGCAACGAAATGCAGGCAGGCCATCTTGGTGATGGCATGACGGATCGCATCGTCGAAGGCACCCGCGGTGATCTCGCCGCCATGGATATGCGCGATCGGGATGTTCAGCAGCGTGGCCGCGACCGCGGCAGCCAGCACCTCGTAGCGGTCGCCGAGCACGACGAGGATGTCGGGCGCGAGTTTTGGCAGCGCCTCGGCAAAGCCGGTCACGCCAATGCCGGTGCCGCGCGCGATCGTCTCGGCGCGGTCATCGTCGAGCGCGAGATCGATTTTTGCAGCGATCGGAAAGCCGTCGGCCTCGATCGCGCGCCAGGTCTCGCCGAAGCGCGGCACCAGATGCATACCGCAGGCTATCACGCTGAGCGCGAGGTCGTCGGCCACCTTGAGCCGCGTCAGGACGCCCCGCAGCAATCCATAATCGGCGCGCGAGCCGGTGACGACGGCAATGCGACGGCGTGCGCTCATGCCGGCCGTCGCCAGGGTGAGGCGTCGAGCATGCCGTGCTCGATGACATAGGACGCGTAGGCGAGGTCGGCCGCGCTCTCGATCTCGATCGAATGCATGCGGTCCATCATGATGCCGTAGCTCGCAGACGGGTCGGCGTAGATCTTGCGATGCTTGCGCATCGCATCCCAGCCAACGAGATAAAGAGCGCCGTTCATAGTGACCTCGATCGCCTGGTCCTGCCGCCGCTGCGCCGTGGTCGTCAGCATCTTCTCGACGATACCGCCGATCGAGCCGTCCTTGCCAAGCGTGCCGACGAAGATCGAGGAGACCTCGGTCTCGCGCATGCCGACGACGAGACTCGCCTTCCGCGCGGCGAACAGCTCGACCGCCTCGTCAAAATGCTCGGGTGTTGCGAACGGCGACGAGGGCTCGAGCAGCATGATGGCGTCGTAACGCTGGTTCTCATGCCTCTCGATCCAGTCCATGGCGTGCAGCACCACGTCGTTGGAGGAGGCGGTGTCGGTCGCAAGTTCGGCCGGCCGCTCGAACAGCACTTCGGCGCCATGCCTTTTCGCCTCGGCCCGAATCTCGGCGCTGTCGCTGGAGACGATCAGGCGCGAGCAATAGCGGGACTGCCTTGCCGCAATCGCCTTGTAGCCGGTCAGGCTGAGGCCGCCGATCTCGCGGAGATTCTTGCCGGGCAGGCCTTTTGATCCACCGCGGCCGACCAGCAGGAACAATATCTCGGGCGAGTTCGTCATGGGTCTCAACAATCCTGGGTTCAGGCTACCTTCGAATCGGCCTGATTCGTCACCAGGCGAGGCTGTTATGGGGCCTTTGGGAACACCGCAAGCCGCCCGCTTGCGTTGCTTTTACCAGCGTGCTCGACTAAGACAACCGCTTGATTGGCGGGCGATTTCGCTTCGCCCCCAGCGACGAACCCTATGCATCGCAGAACCCTGATCATTGCTGAGGCTGGCGTCAACCACAACGGCGACCGCGCACGCGCGATTGCGCTTGTGGAGGCGGCGGCGCGGGCAGGGGCCGATGTCGTCAAGTTTCAGTCGTTCCGCGCCGACAAGCTTGCCACCGCGGAGGCTGCGAAAGCGAGCTACCAGCAGGCGACCACCGGCAAGGCGCAGTCGCAGCTCGACATGCTGCGCGCGCTCGAGCTCAGCGCCGACGACGAGGAGCAGATCGCGGCGGCCTGCGCGGCGGCAGACATCACCTACGTGTCGACGCCGTTCGACGCCCACAGCGCCACGCATCTGGTCCGCCGCGTCGGCGTCTCGACGCTAAAGGTCGGCTCGGGCGACCTCACCAACGCGCCGCTGCTGCTGCATCTTGCGCGGTTCCGCCTGCCGATCATCCTATCGACCGGTATGGGGACACTTGCCGAAGTGGAGCAGGCGCTCGGCGTCATCGCCTTCGGCTATTTGGGCGATGCGACGGCAAAGCCGACACCAGCCGACTTCGCAAACCTCCTGCTGGACCGCGCGAGCTGGACGGAGCTCCGCGCAAAAGTCACGCTGTTGCATTGTACGACCGAATATCCGGCCGATCCGCAATCGATCAATCTGCGCGCGATGGCGACGCTGCGCGATGCATTTGGTCTTCCCGTCGGCTTCTCCGACCACAGCCGCGGCATTCACATCGCGGCGGCAGCGGTAGCGCTCGGTGCCGCTGTGATCGAAAAACATCTGACGCTCGACCGCAATCTGCCGGGGCCGGATCACCGCGCCTCGATCGAACCGGACGAGATGGCGGCGATGATCGCCTCGATCCGCGACGTCGAAGCCGCGCTCGGTGACGGACGCAAGGTGCCGGCGCCGGAGGAGATTCCGAACCGTGCGGTGGCGCGGCGCAGCCTCGTTGCGCTTCGCCCCGTGCGTATCGGCGAGCGTTTCACGGAAGACAATCTGGGCGTCAAGCGCCCCGGCAACGGCGTGCCGCCGATGGAATATTGGAGCTATCTCGGTAAGACCGCGCAGCGCGACTACGCGGCCAACGAGGCGCTCGAGCCATGAGCCTGATCGTGCTTTGCGCCGGCGGTCACGCCCGCGTCGTCATCGAGGCGTTGCTAAGCCGTGGCATTCGTCCCGTTGGTGTCACCGACCGCGACCCTGCGCGCGTCGGCGAGGCCATCGGCGCCGTCAAGATCACGGGATCCGACGACGACGTCATGAACATGGCCGCCGATGAGGTCGAGCTCGCCAATGGTCTTGGCAACCGCGCAACGCGCACGGATTCGGGGCTGGCGGGCCGGCGCGTGCTGTTCGAGCGGTTCACCGCGCTGGGTTACAAGTTTCCGGTGATCGCGCATGCGTCCGCCGTAATTGCCTCTGATGCGCAACTGGGTGATGGCGCGCAGGTGATGGCCGGTGCCGTGATTCAGCCCGCGGCGCGGATCGGGCGGAACGTGCTGGTGAATACGCGCGCGGTGGTCGAGCACGACTGTATCGTCGGCGATCACGCGCATGTCGCGCCGGGGGCCGTGCTGTGCGGGGGAGTTTCGATCGGCGAGAGCGTCCATGTCGGCGCCGGTGCCGTGGTGTTGGTCGGTGTCAAAGTGGGCGCCGGAGCCGTCGTTGCCGCAGGGGCGGTGGTTACAAGGGATGTCGCGGCCGGCGGGTTCGCCGGCAACGAGTAGGATTGGTTTGTCATGAAGGGTGCCTTCATTGTCAATGAAGATACGCCGCTGATCGAGACGCTACGGCGCATCGATCAGGGCAATCTGCAACTAGCGATTGTCGAGCGCGAGGGCAGGATCGTCGGAACCGTCACCGACGGCGACGTGCGGCGCGCGCTGCTCGGCGGCGTCGGCCTCGACGCCTCCGTCAACCTCGTGATGAACCGCACGCCGATCACGGCGCCGGTCGGCATCTCGAATCCGGCCGCGCTCAACCTGATGCGCAAGCATTCGATCCACCAGCTTCCGCTCGTCGATGCGGAGGGGCGGGTGGTCGAAGTCAAGCTGATCGACGACCTCGCGCTCGCGCAGCAATCCGATCATTGGGTCGTGCTGATGGCCGGCGGCCTCGGCTCGCGGCTGAAGCCGCTAACCGACGACATCCCCAAGCCGCTGATCCGCGTTGGCGACAAGCCGATCCTGGAGACCGTGCTCGGCGGCTTCGTGAAGGCCGGCTTCGGCAAGTTCTTCATCTCGGTCAACTACAAGGCCGAGATGATCCAGGACTATTTCGGTGACGGCTCGGCCTGGGGCGTCGAGATCAACTATCTCCAGGAGAACGCGCGGCTCGGCACCGCCGGTGCGCTGTCGCTATTGCCGGAGCGGCCGAGGCAGCCGTTCTTCGTCATGAACGGCGACCTGCTGACCACGGTGAATTTCGAGCAGATGCTGAAGTATCATCGCGAGCATCAGGCCTTCTCCACCGTCTGCGTGCGCGAGCATTCGGTGACTGTGCCGTTCGGCGTGATCGACTTCGACGACCATCGCCTGCTCGGCATTCGCGAGAAGCCGACGCAGAAGTTCTTCGTCAATGCCGGCGTCTACCTGCTCGATCCCGGTGTGCTCGATCATCTCGACGCCAACGAAGCTGTGGACATGCCGACGCTGATCGAGCGCACCATCGCCGAGGGCAAGCCGTCGGTCGGATTTCCGTTGCGGGAATACTGGATTGACGTCGGCCGCCTCGACGATCTTCAGCGTGCGTCCGACGAATTCCAGAGGATCTTTGGATGAGCACCGAACGTTCGCTTCGCGAGATGATGTCGCTCGACGGCCGTGTCGCTGTTGTTACCGGAGGCGCCGGCCATATTGGCCGCGCTATCGCGGGCGGCCTTGCCGAGCTCGGCGCTGCCATCGCGCTGGTCGACATCGCGGCGTCCGCCGGCACGGAGGCCGCCGCGAAGCTGACGGCAATGCATTCCGTTAAGGCTGCGATGTTCGACTGCGATTTCGAGCAGGCGGAACCGGTGAAGGACCTGCCGCGGCGGGTGCGCAAAGCCCTTGGCGGCATCGACATCATCGTCAATTGTGCAGCCTTCGTCGGCACCAGCGGGCTGGAAGGCTGGGCGGTGCCGTTCGAGCAGCAGTCGGATGCGACCTGGCGGCGGGCGATCGAGGTCAACCTCACCGCGCCCTTTGTCCTGATTCAGGCCGCGGCCGAGGATCTCGCCAGATCAGGCCGTGGCAGTGTGATCAATATTTCCTCGATCTACGGTCTCGCCGGGCCCGATTGGCGGCTCTACGAGGGAACCCCGCTCGGGAACCCGGCCGCCTATGCCGCGAGCAAGGGTGGCCTGATCCAGATGACGCGCTGGCTGGCCACCACCATGGCCCCAAAGGTGCGAGTCAATGCGGTGGCGCCGGGTGGGGTCTTCAGGGCCACGCCTGAACCGTTTTTGAGCCGCTATGTGGCCCGGACGCCGCTTGCACGCATGGCGCGCGAGGACGATATGAAGGGCGCTGTGGCCTATCTGGCGAGCGATCTGTCGGCCTATGTGACGGGCCAGTGCATTGCGGTCGACGGGGGGTGGACGGCGTGGTAAACCGACAGCAAATCATGCAATCGCGAGAATTCCCGAAATGTTGAGCTGTAGCAAATGCTTGTTGCCGGAAACGGCGGAGGCCACGTCGTTCGACGAGTCCGGTTCGTGCAGCGTTTGCCGTCAGATCGAGGTCCGAGACACCCAGATCGATTGGGACGACCGCTACAAGCAGCTCCAGGAGCTGGTCGGCCAATACCGCGACAAGGGCCTTTATGACTGCATCTTGCCCTATTCGGGCGGCAAGGACAGCGTGTTCCAGCTCTGGTACGTCGTGCGCAAGCTCGGCCTCAAGCCGCTAGTCGTGCGCTTCGACCACTGGTTCTACCGGCCGCTGATCGAGGAGAACAACACCAGGGTGTTCAAGCAGCTCGGTGTCGACGTCCTCAACTTCACGCCGAACTGGCACGTGGTACGCGAGCTTATGCTGGAATCGCTGAAGCGCCGCGGCGACTTCTGTTGGCACTGCCACACCGGCATCTATGCTCACACCATGCAGGTCGCGATCCGCTACGAGACGCCGCTCCTGATCTGGGGCGAGAGTCTCGCGGAATACCAGTCGTTCTATTCCTATGACGAGATGGAAGAGGTCGACGAAAAGCGCTTTAACCGCGCCATGAATCTCGGCATTACCGCCGATGACATGTACGAATTCCTCGGCGGCCGCGTCGCCAAGCGCGACCTCTATCCGTTCGTCTATCCGCCGCGCAAGGAGCTGATGCGGATCAAATGCCGCTCGGTCTGTCTCGGCAGCTACATCAAGTGGGACACCAAGAAGCACGTCGACATCATCAAGAGCGAGCTCGGCTGGAAGGGCCAGGAGGTCGAGGGCATTCCGCCGGAATACGATTACGAGAAGATCGAGTGCTTCTTCCAGGGCGTGCGTGACTACCTTAAATACATCAAACGAGGCATGGGCCGGACCAACCATCTCGCCAACATCGACATCCGCAACAAGCGCATGACCCGCGAGCAGGGCGAGGCGTTGGTACGCGAGTTCGACGGCAAGCGGCCGCCGAGCCTCGATCTGTTCCTCGATTATCTCCAGCTCACCGAGGAGCAGTTCTTGGGCATCGCGATCAAGCACGAGGTCAGTCCGTGGCAGTTCTCGCCGAACACGGTCGAGCCGGGCCGCCGCATGCCGGACATGGACAAATGGAACAACACGCAGGTGCCGTGGCCAAACCATCCGGGTGTCGAAATCGGCGGCGGCAAGGGATAGGCTAGAGGGATAGGCCAGGGAGGATCGATCGGCGGCGCGTCTCGCGCCCGGGGGGAGCAGGCGATGTCACGCGTAGCGATCGTCGATTACGGCATCAACAATGTGCGCTCGGTGAAGAATGCCGTCGAATATTGCGGCTTCGATCCGGTCGTAACCCATGATGCGGATGCGATTGCGGATGCCTCCCACGTCATCCTGCCCGGTGTCGGCGCGTTCGGCGATGCCATGAGCAACATCCGCGCCCGCGGCATCGACGAGATGCTCGAGCGCCATGTCCGCGAGAAGGGCAAGCCGTTCCTCGCGGTCTGCCTGGGTATGCAACTGCTCGCCAACACCTCCGAGGAGCACGCCGACGACGGCGTGGCGCATCGCGGGCTCGGCTGGTTCGATGCCGACGTCCTGCGCTTGATGCCGAACGATCCCACGCTGAAAATCCCGCATATGGGCTGGAACATGGTGGCCAAGGAGCGCAACCATCCGATCCTCGCCAATGTTCGCGAGAGCAATCTGGCGTTCTATTTCGTGCACTCCTTCGCCATGCGCTGCAGGGATGCGGGCGACGTGGTCGGCTTCGCCCAATACGGCCAGCCAGTGACCGCGATCATCGCGCGGGACAACATCGCCGCCACGCAGTTCCATCCCGAAAAGAGCCAGGACACCGGGATCGAGCTGATGAGCAATTTCCTGCGCTGGAATCCCTGACGTCGATGTTGAAGAAGCGCCTGATCCCAAAATTCCTGCTGCGCGACGGCAGGCTCGTCAAATATGTCCGCTTCTTCGAGAACGAGCGAGCCGCCGGCAATCCGGTGACCACGGCGAAGGTCTACAACGACTATGGCGTCGACGAGCTGATCGTGCTGGACATCGTGCCGAGCGCGGCCTCGCGCGGCCGCGTCGTCGACATCATCGAACGGATGTCGGAAGAGATCTTCATGCCCTTCACCGTCGGCGGCGGGGTCAAGACGCTCGACGACGTCAACATGCTCTTGCGCGCGGGCGCCGACAAGGTGTCGGTGAACTCGGAGGCCGTGCGGCGTCCGGAGTTCCTGCGCGAGGCGGCACGGACCTTCGGCGATCAGTGCATGACGGTGTCGATCGACTACAAGAAGATCAGCCCCAACCACGCCAGTGTGTTCATCGACGGCGGACGCGAGCATGTCGCGCTCGATCCGATCGAATGGGCGCGGCGCTGCGAGGATCTGCATTGCGGCGAGGTGCTGCTCGGCTCGATCGACCGCGACGGCACCATGTCGGGCTACGACCTCGATATCATTCACAAGGCGGCGAACGTCTTGAGCGTGCCGCTGATCGTCTCCGGCGGCTGCGGTTCGCTCCAGCATGCGATTGACGCGCTGGAGGCCGGCGCGTCCGCGGTGGCGATCTCCTCGATGTTCCTGTTCACCGACCACAGCCCGATCAAGCTGCGCAGCCACCTGTTCTCGCGCGGCCTTGACGTGCGCGCCAGCTCCTCAAGCAGGAATTAGCCCCCCGTGCAGCTCTCGCTTGCCCGCAACGACCTCGCCCTCTATGTGCGCAAGCAGTTCGAAAACCTGTTCCCTGACGGGACCGACCTCGGCGATCTCCCGAGATTCGTCGATCTCACGCTCGGTCGGATCGACCATTGTTTTTCGCGTGTCCGGCTGAAGGGATTTTTCGCCAACGGCGAGGCGCGGTTCTCGCACTGGCACTCCGACCAGTATGCGATCTTCCTTTATTATCTCGCCAATTCAGCCTTTCGCGAGCGGCCCGGCCATCCCATCGCCAACAAGGCCTATGCGCTCAACAAGGCGCTGCACGCGCTCGACGCGTTTTACGAGGTGGAGCTGCCCGACGTGTTTGCGGTCCAGCATCCGGTCGGCACCGTGCTCGGGCGCGCCAGCTATTCGGACTATTTCATTTGCTATCACAATTGCACGGTCGGCGCGAACCTCGACAACAACTATCCCTCCTTCGGCCGCGGCGTCGTGATGTATGGTGGCAGCCGAATCATCGGCAAGACCGCGGTGGGCGACAACACCTTCGTCTCGACGGGCGCTATCGTGATCGACGGCGGCGCGCTTGCCGCCGACAGCATTTTGCACGGCATTTATCCGAAGGCTGCGAGGTCGCCGACGTCGCGCAACGTGGTGCGCGACATCTTCGGCAACTAGCGTTCTCCGCCGATCGGCTTGCCGCTCAATTGCGAGCGCCAGATCCCGAACGTCAGCAGGGGCGAAATAGGCGTGATTGCTCTTCCTCTCCGCGTGTTCCTGCCAGAGGTCGCGGACCGCGTTCGGCTCGAGATAGGGTTCGAAGATCTCGCGTGAGCGCACGAAGAGGTCCGTGCGGAGCGGCCTGAGCGCGCCACGCAACAGCGCGGCGAGCGGACTGTTGAACCCGCGCTTGGGGCATTAGAGATGACTCCATCCGCGCCCTTCCGCCGGAGGGCATCGCGCGGCAGCGGCTTGGTCGGTTCGCGCAGCGGCGCGATCAGTCGAGGCTGCACCGACCCGAAAATTCATGATCCGCCGATCAAGGAATGGAATGCGGATCTCGACCCATCCGCCATGCTCATCGCGTCAGTCTTCATCAGAAGGCCGCGCGGCAGGTGGTAGGTCTGGCCGGCGATCAGACAGCGATCCAGATGGTCCGATCCGTCGGCACTGTCGATGGCGAGGCGATAGCCGGTCGTCGGGCTGGTGCGCGCGAGATGATGTAACGCGGGCCCATAGAGTGCTGGAATCAGGAACTCCGGAATATATGGTCGCCATTCCGCGTGTGCATGTGGGCCGCCAGGGGCCAGGCCGAGCAGAAACCGTGACAGCAGTGCGGCCCGGGGCAGCCTCGATTCGTTGACGCCGAGACCGGAATACGCGAGTCGGCCGATCGATCGCGCGATCCAGTCCGGAACGAGTGGGCCAAAGGCGGCGCAAGGCCCGGTAGGTCGGATATCCGCCAAAGAACTCGTCGGCGCCGTCGCCTGACAGAGCGACGGTCGAATTGCGGCGAAGCTCGCGCGTCAGGAGCAGCAGGGGACCGGCGCTCTCGTCGGCCACCTGCCCGTCGAAATGGTGGACGACGCGCGCGAGCGTTGCGGCCGGATCCGGATCGCTGCTGATGAAAACGATTCGGTGCGGCAGCGAGGTTTGCGCGGCGACGATCGCGGCAATCGCTGTCTCATCGTGGCTTTGCTCGAAAAACGAGGCGGTCACGAGCAGGAAGGAGTCGCGGTTCGCCAGTGAATAGGCGATCAATGAACTGTCGATTCCGCCGCCCTGGAGCAGTCCGACCGGCACGTCGCTGATCAGTTGCTCTGCGACGACCTGATCGAACAGCCCGACGAAAGCCTCCGTCGCTTCCTTGAGATCGGCAAAGCGCGCCTTGCGATGTGGCCGCGAGCCTTCGGCGGCCTTCGAGGTTCTCAAGCGCAATCTGGCGGAAGAAGCTGGTCGCGTGATCTTTCTGAACCTTGCCGGACACGAGATGCCGACCGACGCCGAGTTCGATTTGATCGTATCGATCGGCGTGATCCACCACATTCCTGCCCCGAATCCCATCGTGCAGCTTCGTTGCGAGCGTCCGGGCGGCAGGATGATCGTGTGGCTCTACGGAGAGGAAGGAAGCGGCCTCATCGTGCAGAGCATTCGCGCTTTGCGCGCGGTGACCACGCGGCTGCCGCACGTGATGGTGGCGGCCATCGCCTCGCTCCTGACGCTTGCGCTGGATGTCTACATCTTCGGGTGCCGCTACGTGTAGTGGGTGCCGCTCCGCGACTACATCAACAACGTTGTGGGCCGTTTCTCTCGCTCGAAACGCTATCTGGTCGTCTACGATCAGTTGCGCCCCGCCTATGCGAAGTACTATGGCGAAGCGGAAGCGCGAGCGCTTCTCGAATCAAATGGCTTTTCGGACGTTCGACTGCATTTTCGCCATGGGTACAGCTGGACGATTGTTGGAACGCGGCCAGAGGTTAGGTCAGCCGCTTGAATCCGGAATGGGCGACGGGGCCGCGCAGCAACTGCTTGACGGCCTTCTGGTCGACCGCAGTGCGCAAGTCCCGGAACACCTCGGTCAACGTCTCCAGGTAGCGGTCGACATGGGCGTCGGTGTGGGCCCACATCGCGTAGAACGAGCCGGTGGCGAGGATGCCGCGGTCGAGCATCATCTGCGTGAACAGCGTTCGCACCTCCTGCGCATCGGGCAGGTCGAAGGCGAAATGGCCGAGCGGCGAGATTCCGGAGACATGCAGCGGCATGCCGGTGGCTTGTGACGCCTCGGTCCATCCTTTCTGGATGCGACTGCCGATCCGCATCAGGTGCCCGGCGACGTTCTGTTCACGATGCTTGCGCAGGGTGGCAAGGGCCGCGACCGGGCCGACCCGCTCGGTCCATGCCGTCGAGCTGACGAAGGTCTCTTGCGCGGCATCCATCACCGAGGCGCGGCCGACAATCGCGGCCATGGGGAAGCCGTTGGCGATGGCCTTGGCGAACACGGCGATGTCGGGGTCCACACCGTAGGCGAGATGCGCGCCGCCGGAGTTGATGCGGAAGCCGGAGGTCACTTCATCGAAGATCAGCGCGGCACCGCAGCGGTCGGCGAGCGCGCGGATGCCCTTGATGAAGGCGGGCTCGGGCTCGCTGGAGCGCACCGGCTCCATCACGATCGCAGCGAGCCGCTCGCCATGGGTGGCGACGATCGCCTCGATCTCGTCAAGCTTGTTGAAATGGAACGGATGCATCAGGCCGGCGAGACCGCGTGGCACGCCCTTGGTGTCGAGGCCGGGCAGCAAATGGCCGTCGAGCGCGGTGGTTTCGCCCAGATTGGCGCTGAGATACCAGTCGTGCCAGCCGTGATAGCCGCAGAACGCCACCATGTCGCGACCGGTCGCCGCACGTGCGATGCGCACCGCGATCGCCATGGCCTCGCCGCCGGCGCGGCCGAAGCGCACCATGTCGGCCCAGGGGTGCAGCTCCACCAGCAGTTCCGCGAGCTCGATATCCTCGGCGCAGTTCAGGGTCGACATCGCCCCCATGTCGATCGCGGTCTTCACGGCCGCATCGACGTCGGGATCGGCAAAGCCCAAAATGGTGGCGCCGATGCCGCAATAGCTCATATCGAGATAGGTCTTGCCGTCGAGATCGACGACTGAGGCGCCCTTGGCCGACTTGAAATAGGTCGGCCACTGCTCCGGCAGGAACATTTCCGGCCGCTTTGAGAGCAATTGCGTCCCGCCGGGCATGACCTTGCGGGCGCGTCGGTACATCGTCTGAGCAGTATTCGACATTTTCGTCCGCCGAAAGATTATCGTCGTCGTTATCGGAAACTCGGTGAGAAGGCAAGACCGGAGAGCCGAGGAAAATCTTTGATGATTGAATAACTTAGTCAACCACAGTTGACGAGGCTTTCTGGTTCGAAGTACGAGGGCATAAAGCTGGGGCGGTCGTCCTGCATCCGAGACTTAAGAGCGCTGGGTCTGATAAGGAGTGTGCCCAAAGCCGAAAACTGGATGCTCTAAGTCATTCTCATCACGTGGTGCGAAGGGATGCTGTTATGAGGGACGTAGGGTCAATTCCCCAGATGACTGAAGCGGTCCGCCGCCCGGGGAAGATATCCATCGTAATTCCCATCTTCAACGAAGAAGACAATATAGAGCCGCTTTACGCCGCGCTCGTAAAAGTAAGCTCGACTTTGGATCGAGATGTCGAAGTGATCTTGGTTGATGACGGATCGACCGACCAATCGAGAAAGCGTCTTGAGCGTTTGGCAGCTTCTGATCCGCGCTTCAAAGTGATTGCCTTTGCCAGAAACTGCGGCCAAACAGCTGCGATGATGGCCGGAATTGATGCGGCCGAAGGTGATATCATCGTGCCTATGGACGGCGACCTGCAGAATGATCCGGCCGACATTCCCCGCCTCCTAGCCAAGATGGAGGAGGGATTTGACGTCGTGTCGGGTTGGCGTCGGGATCGGCAGGATAACGCCCTTTTCAGAAACTTCCCGTCTCGACTGGCAAACCTGCTGATCTCCTGGTTGTCTGGCCTCTCGCTTCACGATTACGGCTGCACACTGAAGGCGTACCGCGCCGATCTCCTGCGTGGCTTTCGCCTTTATGGAGAAATGCACCGTTTCATCCCGATCTATGCGGCTTGGCAGGGCGGGCGGGTGACCGAAATGCCAGTCATGCATCATGCGCGGCGAGCCGGCAAATCAAAATACGGGCTCGAGCGCGTGTTCAAGGTAGTGCTCGATCTTTTGTTGGTTAAATTTCTGACGCGTTACGAAACAAAGCCGATCTATGTTTTTGGCGGAGCCGCCGTCGCATTCTTTGCACTTGGATTTTTCGCAGGCATTTACGCGCTTTGGCTCAAGTTCGCCGACGGCATCACATTCATCCAGACCCCCCTGCCGCTTCTTGTCTCTCTGTGCGCCATAACTGGCACGATGTGCATCCTAATGGGTTTGCTCGCTGAGCTGATGGTGCGAATCTATTTTGAATCGCAGAGCAAGCGCATCTACGATGTGAGGTACAGGCTCAATTTCGACGTCAAGAGCAACTGAGATGTGCGGAATTGCGGGATTTGTCGGCCCGGAGAATCCCATCGCCCTAAAGGCGATGGGTGATGAGCTCGCTCATCGCGGCCCCGACGGGGAGGGCTTCTTTTCCGACCCCATGAGACGCGTTCATTTTGCGCATCGACGCCTGGCCATCCTGGATATTGATGGGGGCATTCAACCGATGTCTCTTCCGGACGGCAGGCTGACGGTCATCTTTAACGGCGAAATCTACAATCACCGCGAACTCCGGTCGGGGCTGGAAGCGCGTGGGCATCGCTTCCAAACCTCGCACAGCGACACCGAGGTGCTGCTTCATGGTTGGCTTGAGTGGGGCGCCGATCTCCTGCTCAAGCTCAACGGCATGTTTGCTTTCGCACTCTTTGATAGGACTAAGGACCGTTTGCTCCTGGCTCGAGACCGGTTCGGCGAGAAGCCGTTGTTTTGGGCAATGAAGAACGGCGAGTTTGTCTTTGCATCCGAGCTCGGTGCACTGATCAAGCATCCTTGTCTCAAAGGAACAAGCATTGACCGGCTGGCGATCCAGAAGCTCTTTGCCTATAGTTTCATCCCAGGTACCATGACACCGCTTGCTGGCGTTCAGCGTCTTCGGCCGGGCAGTTGGCTCGAACTCGACGTGTCTCACTGTCGTCGCGGTTCTTTGCCGGTTCCGGTTGAGCGATCCTACTGGCGCTTTTCGATTTTGCCCGATATGGCGCCGCCCGGAGATGAAGATGATTGGGCCGAAGAGCTAGATCATCTTCTTGGTAAATCCGTATCAGCGCGTCTGGAAAGCGACGTGCCGCTCGGCCTGTTTCTGTCCGGCGGCGTGGATTCGTCGGCGATCCTGGCGCATGCGGCGGATAGGCGCAACCCTAAGACCATCGATGCGTTCTCGATCGGGTTCACCGAGTCTAGCTTCGACGAGTCTAGGTACGCCGAACGGGTCGCCAGGCAAATCGGATGCAACTGGCACGTCAATACTTGCGATCTAGATGGGCTGCGCTCGGAGCTCGGCGCTTTGCTCGGGCGGATCGACGAACCGATGGGGGACAGTTCCGTCGTTCCGACTTCGATGTTGTGCAAATACGCGTCGGAGAGTGTTAAGGTTGCGCTGTCGGGCGACGGAGGCGACGAGCTCTTTGCCGGCTATGATCCCTTCAAGATTCTCGGGCTCGCCCGGACGTATCACACGATGGTTCCGCGCAAGGTCCATCGGGCGATCTCCATTCTGGCGTGCCGTCTGCCGCCGTCCGAACGCAACATGAGTTTCGACTTCAAGGTCAGGCGCGGCCTGAGAGGACTCAGCTTGAAGCCGTCGATGTGGAATGCGGCCTGGCTTGGAGCCCTCAGCGGCCAAGAGATCTCGGAGCTCTTCGAGGACGAGGTCGATTCCGAGACGCTGTACGAGGAGGCAATTACGCTGTGGGAGCAATCGGACGCCCCTGATGATGCGAACCGCACGCTGGAATTCTTCACCAATCTCTATCTGCCCGACGACATTCTGGTGAAGTCTGATCGCAGCTCGATGCTCGAATCGCTTGAGGTCCGGGCCCCCTTTCTCGACAATGATGTCGTGGAGTTCGCAAGGCGCCTGCCGATTGACGTCAAGTTGCGCAAGGGCGTGAGCAAGTGGATCCTGAAGCGTTCGCTGCGCCACCGGTTGCCTGAGGACATTCTCCACCGACCGAAGAAGGGCTTCGGCGCGCCGATCGCGCGGTGGCTGCGGGAGCTTCCGATGCCGGTCTCGCCACGAACGAACTTCCTCAATCAGGGCGTCCTGTCGCGGCGCTGGGCTGACCACGCGGCAAAAAGGTGCGACGACCGGGGAGCGCTGTGGATCTGGCTTGGCCTGGACGCGCGCCTGCCCCGGCTAGCCCCATAGGATGATCGGCCGTGCTTGGCTGGCTTCAGCGGCGCTGGAACGAAGTGTGCGATCGGACGATCGGCTCCGACGTATTTTGGGACCTTGCGGTCGACCACCGTACCGCCTACGGTGCGCTTCTGCCGATGATCCATCGCCACGTGAAAGGTAGCGCGTTGGATTTGGGTGCCGGGAGGCTGGCCTGGCGCGCCGCGATCCGCTCTAGGGCCAGCAGCTACTTCGCAACGGACGCGTTCCCCACGCATCCGGATCTCGATTTCGTCTCCGACGCGCAAGGACTGCTGCCGGTCCCGGACAGCACCTTTGACTCCATCTTCTGCTGCTCGGTTCTTGAACACATGCCGCAGCCGTGGACGGCGCTTCCCGAGCTGCTACGTGTGCTCAAACCGGGCGGTGTCCTGATCCTCTCGGTGCCGTTCCTCTACTATCTTCACGGTCAGCCGCACGACTACTTCCGCTTCACCCGCTACGGGGTGGAGAAGCTCGCCCGTGACGCGGGGTTCGAGATCGTCGAGCTCTCAGCCGCCGGCGGCCTCGCGCATGCGACGCTGCAGGCGGGCAGCATGCTGACGACATCGCTATTGTATTCTCCCGACTTCCCTCATGCGGCCCGCTCGGCGAGCTGGTTGCTTACGTCGGTCGCAAGGCTATTGGACTCGGCGGATCGCGGCCAGGTGTTCGCCCAGTCCATCAATGCGGTGTTGCGCCGGCCGGCCTAATGTTTTGCAAGATGGTGTAGCGTCCGCCGGACGAGGTGAATACGGCCGTATATGAGCTGGCCGGGAGAGTGAGGGGACTGCTTGTCTCGATCAAGGCGTAAGAAAAATATGAATTGCCGGCCTGCAGTAGGGTGGTTGCGGAGGCTCTTCCGGCCTGCTCGCAGTCCCAGTTGGGATTGCTTTGGCCTCCCCAGCAATTGACTTCGTTGTTGCCGGACATGATCGCAAAATGGACTGGATGGAGACTGGGCGCGCTCATTCCGATTGGTGTCCTTCGAATTTGTCTGGCCCTGAACCAGTCGGCAGTCTCGAAGGCTTCGGCAGCGTGCGGTTCGGCCTTAACGAATTGAAACCGATACGAAGTCTGCAGGAGAAACTGCTGATTGATGCAGAATACCGCGACAATGACGTAAGCGGCCTTGACGAGTTGAGCGTCGAATTTGCCCGAAGTCTTGCTTGAAATCAGGTGGTAGGCCTCGGCTCCCCCGATCGCGGCAAAGAACAACAGCATCGGTGTAAATACCTGGTAGTATCGCGCCACATTGCGAACATCGATCAGCAAATTCGCCGCGCTGTAGTTCTGCAGAAGATAGGTGCTGACCGGAAGGACCAGCAGATAAATGAGGACGACCGATTCGTAGAGCGGGAGGTACATCATGATGAAGCCCGCTCCCGAGCGCTTTCGTAAGGAGGCGACGGCCCCGATCGGCACCAAAGCCAGCAGCGGCAGGGGGAGTGTCGCGGCGATTACATCGAGCTTCTCCATTTTGTAGTTGAGGACGGCCATCGGGTAGCTGAACACGCGTGCCGGGCTGAAGCTGAGCAAGGAAAAGAACTTGTCGGAGGTCCCGGTATTGCGCAAAAAGCCTATCGCATCGGCGGTCCACAGCAGGCGGACCGTGTAGTTTGCGACCACGATCAGCGCCAGGAAGGCAACTGCTTTCAAGGCCGCTGGCCGGCCGGACTGGTCGTGCCGGTACTTCCAGTAGATGATCCATAGGAGGAATGCTGCAAGGATCGGGCCCTCGTGGCGGATCAATACCGAAAAGCCGGCGATGGCGGCGAGTGTTAGGGGCGCCCGAGGCGGCCAATACACCAGAACTGCGAAGAATAGGGTCGCCAGGAAGGTTAGTAGCGCCGTCGGGTTGAGATACAGGCCGGAGATGCAGAATTGAGCGTTGGTCAACAGCGAATGACTGCAATCATTGCGGTGCGATCGCTTCCGAAACGGCGAACGAAGGCGGCGGGGAAATTCCCAGCCGTGTGGCTGCCGTGACGATGGCCATTGGATCCTTGGTGGGGGCGGCGGTGCTGCTCGGAAGCTGGAGCCAACGATTGAAGGCCCCCAAGCTCCCGTGGGCAGTGCGGCATTTTCCGGCGACCGTTGCCGGCATGATGATTCTTGGCTTTGGCGCAGGTCTGGTCTCAGCAGCTCTGCTGCAGCCCTATTGGGCGCCGTTCTATCCGAGTCCGATAACTCCATCCTTTGCGTTGAATGGAGTGTGGCTGCATTTCGGTTTCGACAGTCTCGCGATCACCAGACTCGTATAATTGGGTCATGCCTTCGAAATCCTAATCGTTGCGATTCCGAGTCCGCTGTTCATCATGGTGCTCCTCGCATGCATACTCTTGCTGATCGGACGCAGACCGTGCGACGCCACCGCTGGTTTTCTCTTCGTTGTGGCGCTGGCATTGATCTTGATCGGCGCGCTGTTGCAGGTGCCGTTAGCCCACCGATATCTAAACACGCCCTTATTCCTGATTCTCGCTGCGTCTCTGCTAGTCATATTGTCGAGCGCCCAGACGTATGGTCTGGTGAATCGAACGAGGAACGTTGGTCTTGCCGCCATTGCTTTCATGGCAGCATTGTTCTTGATCCTGGAGACGGTGCCGTTCCGGCCGCTGTACGCTGCTTTTCGACCGTTCTGGCTAAATTATCCGGACGCCGATCATGCGGAGGCCGGCCGATTGAATCCATCCTGGATGGGATGGGGCGAGGAACGCGCGCTCCTGGGTGAGAAGTTCGAGGAGTTCTGCGGGAGATCGCCGGACATCTGTCGAAATGGGCGAATTTTTCACTTGTATTATGGACGATGGCTGGCGGAGCGGCCGCGGTCATTCGACATATTTGATGCCGCAAATGTCGTCGGAAAAGAGCCCTTGGGCGATCACGATTATTATCTGTTCAATCGGAGCCGTATCGTTCAGGGCTTTCCGCAACCGAAATCACGTCCTATCCTGACCCTCGACTTTCGCGGCTACGAAATGGCTTGGCTCTACCGCGGCTCGGATCTTGCCGCAGAGAACTACGGTTTCGGAAGGTGAGTCTGACTTGTCGACGGCCGGCCCGAGAACATCAGTAGCAGGCCGCCGATGAGGCTCGTTCCAAGGATCAACGCTCTGCTGAAGGCGGCAAAGGCAATGGCCGGCTCGTGCGCAACGCCCAAGAGCTGAAACAGCGCGACGAGGCCGGCTTCCTGCAGCCCGATGCCGTTGATGGAGACGGGCATCAGCGCCGCCAGCGTCACGAGGCCGATGACGGCGGTGAGCTGGATGACGTCTACCCTCATTCCGATCGCTTGCGCGATGATGAACTGGGCCAGGATCGACGCGGCGGAGCTTAGCACGGAGAACAGGACCGCGAGCGCAAGGACGCGAGGCAGGCCGGCGAGGCGGAGTGCGCGTGCGGTGGCCGCGGCCATTTTCTGGCCCATTCTCGTGACGACCGGACGGAACGAGGGGCTGCGGCTCGCCAGGACACCCAGTATCCCCACCACAGCAAGCGCTAGCACGATCCAGATCGCGAGCGATGCGGCGGAGATTGCGGTCACGCTAGGCCGCAGCTCCCAGAAGTTGGTGGAGGGCAGGGCTGCGGCCGTCATCAGCACGACGACGACCAGGCTCAGCAAACGGTCGGCGACGAGAGTCAGGACCGCGACGTTCAGGTCGTGGCCGCCGCGCGTGAGCGCTGCCGCCCGGTAAACGTCGCCGCCAACTGTGCTGGGAAGGAAGTTGTTAGTGAAGAAACCGATGAAGGTCAGTCGCATCACGTCGAGCGGCGGAAAGCTCGTCTCCTGGCCGCGCAGCAGCACCCATAGCCGTAACGCGCCGAACACCTGACTGGTCGCAAAGACGACGAGCGAGATGGCAAGAACTGCCGGAGGAAAACCGGCGATCGTGCTGATGGTCGCAGAATCGACCTTCGAGAGCAACCACAGGATCAGCGACACGGAGATCAGCAATTGACAGCCGCGCCAGGCTAGCCGTGCGACCTGCGGGGCGTTCGTCCATTGCCGAAGCAGGCCGGGGCGAAGCTTCATGACGTCCTGACGAAGGTGAGAACGATGGGAGTCTCCCAGCGCAATACTCGTGCAATGCCAAGCAGGATTGTGATGACACCGAGCCGGTGGAATACTCGCAACAGGTTCTTGGCGAGCCTCAGCGTCGAATACTCCTCGAAATTCAGCGACCGCACGCGCTCGTCGAACAGCGCCTGGCCCCATCCCTTGACCTCGATCCTGTCGCCGAATGGTGCGATCCAGCGCTTCATCTTGGCGGGCGTGATCAGCTGCAGCGTGTCGACATAGGCCGGGTCCCGCCCTGCGAGGCGCACGCGAATCCGGCCGAGCCAGTGCGGGCTGTGGGGCAACCAGAGCAGGCCGTAATGGCCCTCCCACCAGCTGCCGAAATTCGGGATCACCATGTGGCAGACGCCGCCTGGTCGCAGCACCCGAAAGCACTCCTTCATCACCGCTGCGGGATCGGCGACATGCTCGAGCACGTTGGACGATATGACGGCATCGAAGCTCTGGTCAGGGAAGGGGATGTGCTCTCCGGCTCCATTGACGAGAAGCTCGGGATCGAGCCCGCAGCCGTCCAGAAGCTGCTGACCGAGCTCGTAAGTGCCGCTGAACTCTTCGCCACCCGGTTCCAGGCCGTATGCTTCGGCCCCGAACCGCAGCCGGGCCGTGGTGACGGTCAGGCCGAGCCCGGCGCCCACTTCGAGTAGCTTCAGTCCCTGCAACCTGCGGCCGCTTTCCTTCTCGAAAAGTGACAATTGGGCAATCGACCGTTTCACGTCTAGGCTGTCGTCCGTCATCCGAGCAAGGTGATGCTGTGATCCCGCGATCGGGCCGAACGACTTGACATAGATCGGGTAGAGTTGCTGCCGCAGCCTGCTGAACAGAGTGGGCTCCAGACAATCGAACGAGGAAACTGCGGCTGGCTCTGAGGACATTGGGGCTACGGCGGGCATCTGGAAGGTTCTGGAATCTGTTTGATCTCAACCGGAGAGGTCCTACGGTCGACGTCGAGGTAGAGGCGGCACCACTGTTCGAGGACGGCGAGGGCAAGCGCGAATTTGGCACGCCGCCGGCTTTCGATCGGGTGGTGGCGAACAACGGGTGAAGTCATACCATCGATCCAGCCGCGCGTCGCTTTCGGATCGAACCAGCCCCTCGCCGCGATCGATTTTTCGTCCACCAGGTGATGCAGGGGGCCGCCCGATGCCAGCAGCCCGTTGATCATGGGGAGCAGGGCCTGCGTACCCTTCTTGCCGGACTTGGGGCGATACAGGACATCGGTCGGTAGTCGGGACTGCATGGCCTTGCGGAAGATCGCCTTCGCCGTGCCGTTCTCCGTCTTCAGTGCGAAGGGAAGCGCATTGGCGTATTCGGCGAATGTGTTGTCCAGGAACGGAACACGCGCCTCGACGGAATGCGCCATGGTCAGCTTGTCGACGCGCATGAGTTGGTTCTGGACGAGCGCAGTCTCTGCCTCGAACCGAAGCATGTCGTTCGCGTCATCGTCCCCGCCGAACCACGGTTGAATCCTGCGCTCGATGGCTCCGAGGGCGTCTGGCTCGTAGGAGCCCGGTGTCATCAAGCGCCCGAGCGTGCGGCTGTCCGGCATCAGGCACATGACGTCAAGCGCGTATTTGCGCACCAGCCGTCCTGGCAGCAGCGAAAAGGGTGGCCTTAACAGCCGGTAGTGCGGATAGCCGGCGAACAGCTCGTCGGACCCTTCGCCGAGCAGGGCCACCTTCACGTTCTGCCGAACGAACTTTGCCGCTTGCCAGGTCGTCTGCATGACCGGGTGAGCGATCGGCTCTTCAAGGCTCTCGATGCAATGGGCAAACTCCGATGAGAACACGGACGGATGGACGAGGCGCTCCTTCGATTTGATCCCGCAATGGCTCGCGGCTGACCTCGCAAATGGAATCTCGTCGTCGGGAAGGCCAAATCCGATCGTGAATGCCTGTATCGATGACGGGTCCATCAGCCGCGCCATCGAGGCCGCCACCGCGGACGAATCGAGCCCGCCGGACAGCAGCACGCCCACCTCCACGTCGGCCACGAGATGCGCAGAAACTGCCTTATCGAAGAGGGTGCACAGCGTGTCGGCGACTTCGTCATTCAAGGTAGATGCGGCAAGTTCCGCGGTGCCAGGTCTCTGCATACGCCAATATCGTTCGACCCTCGCGGCACTAGCTCCCTTCGTCGGATCGAACCGCATGAGGCAGCCCGGCTGAAGCTGCTGAACGCCGGAAAAAAGCGTTGATTCCTGTGCGGACCAGCCCCTCAAAAGATATTCGTAAAGGGCCGATCTGTTGATCGTCACAGCGGTGTCGGCGGCACGCAGCAGAGGCCGAATCTCGGAGGCAAATATGATCTGACCGGGACGGGGAATCGAATAGTAGAGCGGCTTGATGCCGTGCCGGTCGCGCACCAGGAACAGGCTTCGAGCGCGCGTGTCCCACACGGCAAATGCAAACATTCCCTCCAGGCGATCGACGACCCGCGGGCCCCAGACACGCCAGCCATGAAGGATGACCTCTGTGTCGGAATGCGTCGAGAAGTGCTGGCCGCAGGCCTCGAGCTCCTTGCGAAGCTGGCGGAAGTTGTAGATCTCGCCGTTGAACACAAGGCCTACAGTGCGATCCGCATTCCACATTGGTTGCGCGCCGCCTGCTACGTCGATGATCGAGAGGCGGCGGTGTCCCAGTCCAACGGCGCTTGCGGGCAGGCCGATCGCGCTGCCCGACGGCATGAAATCGACGCCGCGTCCGTCCGGCCCGCGATGCGCGAGCGCGTCCGTCAGATCGTCGAGGCGAGCTGCGTCCCACTCGCCGATGAAGCCTGCAATACCGCACATCAGGATGATCGCGAATTGCTGGGCGATCGCTGCCTGCCGGAACCCCGCGCGCCGGTGCAAGCCTCCACCAGCGCCTGATCCAGCGCGTGCAGATTTTCGACTATGGCATTCACGGTGATCCCGGCGATCCGGGCCGGCAGATCCTTTTTGTCGATGGTCGTGCGCGCAAGCTCGAAGACCTGGTCTGGGGCTTCGATGAAGCTGTTTAGATCGAACGCGAACTCGGCCAGCCCGAGGCTGTCGAAGATGTCCCTGCCCTTGATTGTGTAGGAAAGATGGATCGCTCTCACGCCTTGCCTCAGCGCGGTCAAGGTCGAGTGCAGCCGCGTTCCGATCACCAAGTCGAATCTCTTCATCAGGGTAATGAACTCCGGGATCGAGAGGTCATCTTCGCACAATAAAACCGCAGGGTCATCGGCAAAACTGGCTTTCAACTGGCCTAACCACATCGCGTCGTCTTCCCATTCCTCGATGCCCGGCTCGTACATCGAAACCAGAACCACGCGCGCGTCCATCTCGGTGCGAAGCCGGCCGATCAGCCTGACAAAGGCATCCACGAACGCCGACATACGTTCGTCGGCGCGCTCGCGGAACGATGCCTTCGCGAACTGATACGGCAGGAATCCGCCCGTGAAGTGGAACCACAGACGCATGTTGATCGCGATGAGAGGCCCGCGATGTTCTTCCGACATCTTCTCAAGGTCGGCGAACACCTTCGAGGTGGGGTGTTCGACCGGCTCAAATCCGGGCAGAAAGATGCCGTCGTGGGAGCGGACCAGCCTGGCGCGAGAGCGAAGCGAAGTGACGAGATCGAAGGTGCCCTTGTCGCGCGCCATGAAGACTGCGGCCTGGCTGAGCACCGCCCGCGCAAGAAAGCGCCCTATTGGGGACTCAAGCGGACCCGCACCTTGGCAGACGCAAACGATCTTGAGGCCGAGCAGGCGATAGATGAAGAAGACGAGCCAGGTGTGGCACAGCTTGGCGAGCGATGAATCGTCCTGCAGGTCGAGCCCGCCGGTCCATAGCACAACATCGGCCTTCGCCAAAGATCGCCAGCCGCGTAGCGGCGGAAAGAGATTGTACACTCGGCCATAGGGGATCGACGTCGCAGGGATTGGCGGCAAATGCCTCTGCCGCGAGCAAAAGACGTCGACTGGCCTCTGTGTCATGGTCGCAACCGCGCTCAGAATGCCCCATCGGCTGAGCAGGTCGCCGCGGTTGCCGCGGATGACGCGTGGACTTACGAATTTCTGCTGATACGCTGACATTGTGTCACTTGCGCCCGTGGGTATGCTGCGAGGCGGCCGACCGCAGGACTTGCTCGTAACGAGCAGCGATCGATCTGCGGTCGAACGCGGCCGCCTTGGCCCTGCTTGCGAGTTTCATGCGCAACAGCTGGTCCCGATCATCCAGGAGACGCGTAAGAGCGTGTTCGAATCCCCTGGGATCGTCGAGCGCCGCCGACAGTCCGTTCTCGTTCTCGACGAGCACGTCGGCAAAGCCGTCGATGCGTGAGCAGGCGAGCGCGAGCCCGTGCGCCAGCGCGTTGATTGCGACCAGGGAAAGCCCTTCGCTCAGCGACGGCATAAACAGGATATCGGAGCGGGACATTGCAAGATCGACTTCCGCCGGTGTGACCCAACCATGAAATGCGACGCGATCGGAAAGGCCGAGCACCGCACAGTGCCGTTCCAGGGCCGCTCTGCTCGGACCATCGCCGAACAGGTCGAGCGTCCAGTTCCGGTCATTGACGGCCGCGAGCCGCTGCAGCCCCCACGCAAGATTTTTTTGAGGCACCATGCGCCCCGCGAAGATCAGCTTGACGGTGCTCTCCGGCGCGCGCGGAACTGCCGGTGATTTATCTATGTCGACGCCGTTCGGAATGACAATGGCCTCAAGTCCATAGGCGTCGCGCGCGAGCCGGGCAACGAATGAGCTGACGGCCGTGACGGTGGCGGCGCCATGCCAGATTGGTCTGGTAAGCGGTTTGATCACGCGGAAGAACTTGTCGGTCTGTTCCGGCGTGCCGCCCGGAACGTCGCCGAGATGCGCCGTTAAGACGTATGGCGTGCCCGAGAGCATGGCAACCAGCCACGCAGCGAAACCGGTCGGCACCGCGAAATGGACGTGGATTGCGTCTGGACGAAATGTGCGGACCGTTCGCAGCCCGGCTGGGACGGCCATCAGGATAAAGCCGATCATCTCCCAGACGGAGCAGCGGTCGCGCTGCCTACGAAACGCGAAGATGCGCTCGACTTCTAATCCGGCGCTGGTTTCCAGGCGCGGCAGATTGCCCTGCCGCGCTGTCAGGACGCGGATCGAGTGGCCCAGCTTCGAAAGCTCCGTCGCCAGGTCTTCGGTGGCCTTGCCGCCACCACCACCGACGGGTGGAAACTCATAGTTCATTTCGAGAATGCGCATGAGCTTACTTCGGGAGCCAGACGGAGACGGTGACGTTGCCCTCCGATGCGTCGCCCACCTTGCTGTAACGCTCGCGAAGCGTGTTTTCGACCTGCTCAGCATTGGGTTTTCCGAGGTAAACGGCGAGCATGTCGCCCAGCGGAGGCACTTCCTGAAGAACGACGGCTGCCGCCGGCCGCTTCAAATCCTCGATTAGAGCGGTCGCGTCGCGAAACCCGCGCATCTGCAAAGCATGGCGCGCCTTCGCCTTGGTCTCGGGATCGAGGCCGTCCAGAGGCTCGCGCAGGTTGGGAAAAAGGCTTACGCTGTAGGGCTCTATGAAGCGGCCCGCGAGCCAGACGGCTTGCACGGGCTGATATTTGCCCGAGAGCACGAGGACGCGGCCGTCAGGAAGAAGCGGTTTGAGGGATTGCGCGAGAGTCTGAACGTTGGCGAGTGGGTTCGACCACCAATCAGAGATCAGCATTCCAAGCCTGCTCCTCGAGGCGGCGTAGTAGTCTGTAGCAAGGATGAACAGGATCAGTCCTGTTCGTCCTGCGGAGGCGGGAATCCTTGCACCGATCGTCACGAGACAGAGAGCGGCGGGAATGGCCGCAAACGGCAGGAAGTAGTTAGCATAAGCCATCAGGCACGGCGGGCAATAGCTCTGGGAGCCCAGAAGGTGCACGAGCGTCATGACGACAAAATACAGCGTGCAGAAGCCTGCAAGAGGTAGGCGGCGGAAGTGCACCAGGCTGAGCGCTCCGCCCGGAATTGCGGGCAGAAGCAGCGCCGGATAGAGTTGCAGGAAAAAGCGGTTGGCGACTTCGCGAACCACGGACCAGCTGAACTGCAAGTCGTTCGGCGAACGCGTGAGGGTGAGGACGTCCTGCATTTCGGTGCCGACGTCGGTAAAGCGCCAGAGAATTTGAGCAAGGCCGGGCAGGAAGGAGAGCGTTTCGAAGAGGCCGTGCCCGAAGATCATGATGCTGACGACGAGACAAGCGCCTGCGACCAGCGCCGCTCCCCCAAGCGTGGCCAGGGCGCGTTTCTTCGCTTGTCCGCTTACCAGCAGATGGACCGCTGCGAACATTGGCAGCGTGGCTGCGAGATTTAGCCTGATCAGGACGAGTGCGGCGGCAAGCACCCCCATGCTTGTCGCCTGCAGCAAGGGGTGGAGCGGCTTGGTTTCCGTGACGACCAGAAACGATGCCAGGGTGAGCAGGGTGATGATTGCGTAAGGAGTCGCGGTCGACATATAAGCGACGACCATCGGATTTGCGGCATAAATGAGCACTGCAAGTGCGGCGGCCGGCCGGTCGCGCAGGCACCGATGCGCGCTTTTGCGCAGAAGAATGAGCGTGCACAGGGAAAGAAAGACGGACAAGAGGCGCCCCGCCAGATGCCCGTGGCCGAACAGCCATTGCGCCGCTCCGAGCACATAGAAATAAAGCGGCGGGTAGGCGGTCGCGTCCTCGAGCGAGTAGGGCTGGACTCGGCCGCTGAAATATTCGCCTGACTTAATCAGATAAAGGCCTTCGTCGAGCCAGCTGTCGACATGCCCAATCATGTAGACGGCCTGGATCAACCAGATGGCCGCGGCCGCAATAAACAGGAGATCAGCCGGATCCGCGATCGACAGTCGAATGCGCGCGGAGCGCTCGGTTATGGCTCTGTCGTTAGACGATGACATGGCGCTCGCGCGCGTCGTTCGTTCGAGCGGTGACGTCACTGCTCATTGAATTGCTTGTCACGGTGTGGCTCGCGCGCATTGGTTGCAGGATCGCAGCATGTTTCGAATTTACCTTTTGTTGTCAAGCCTTAAGGGCGGATATGCGTATCGGGGCGCAGCCTTGCGGGTATACCGACGCCGATCATGGAACTTGCATCATGAGGCGTGAGCTCCGAACAAGAGGCTTGCTTCACGAAGTCGGAGAAGTCTAAGGTCCGGCCGCCTCACGGATTTTCCTGAAATTTTTTACTCTTACCGAGATGCGATGTCCTTCGTTCCCAAATATCTGAGCTTGCTCCGAGACCCCGTTGATCTCGGCTCTCTCGTCATCGAGGGAGATTACCTCCGCGGCGAGACGTCTGGTCTGCGCTACGGCTTCATGGGCAATGTTGCGGATCTGCGTCCGGATGCAGGAACGACGGCGGTCATTCCCGACAGCATACACAACCGCATTCGGGATCACTACGATGAGACGCCCTGCAACAACTACATGGATCTGGACAACCTTCCGTTGGGACGCTGGCTTCGGGATTCAAAATACGATTATCTCTTCGCGCGGGCTGACACCGTCATCGAGGTCGGGTGTGGAAAGGGAGCCATCGTCCAGGCGTTCAAGGAGCATCGGGGAATAACGCCGTTCGGGATTGACCTTGCCTATGGCTCGATTCGGCAGATCCAGAGGCCGCCGCTCAATGCGGAGGGCGTTCTCGGCTCGAACCTCAGGCTTCCCATCGCGAACGAAGTTGCTGACATCGTCATCTCGCACGGAGTGACGCATCACACGCCGGATCCGATGCGATGCTTCATGGAGCTTGTCCGCATTCTCAAGCCTGGCGGGAAGATGCTTTATGCAGTCTACAATTGGGACAACCTCTACCGTTCTCTGTATTTTGCCCTGAGCCCGCCCCTCAAGGGGGTCCAGCATCTGTTCGGAAAGAAAGTCGGCGATCGAGTTCTGAAGTTCACCGTTTTTCCGCCTTATCATCTCGCGCTCTGGGCCACGCTGGGCTGTGTGCAAGGCAAGTGGAAGTTTCCTGCAATAGAGCCGTCATGGGAGCAGTTCGGCGACTTTTTTCTGACACCTATCGCGCGTTTCTATCACGCGAACGAATTGCAGACGCTGGCGGATTTGTTCGGGCTCAAGATCTTGGAGCAGGAAACGGGCGGCTGGCCGAAGAACGGCTTCTCGCACTTTGTCTGGTATGAGAAGCCGCTTAATTAGCTCTGGTTTCAGTCCCGTTAACTCGTCCTCCCAAGCCACCAAGAACGGTATCCCGTAAGGGGATCGACTCGCGGTGTTTTTCGGGCAGCCTGGCAGCACGTTGCCCCTTCGTAAGCGTCCCATGATCACGGGACGCCCGACCGCGAGCAGATTGAAAGATCGGCTCGGCATAGACACGCCCAAGGGTTGCGGCAGTGAGAGATGACCTACAGGTCGGTCGTTCGCGAGAAAATCGAGGTCGTCGTAGCGCATGGCCGAACGCAACCTTTAGCAGGAATTCTAATCGCTTGGAGCCTTGACAAGTTCATTCTAGCCGGCGAAAGGCCGAGCGGCGGAAAGAGTCGGTGGAAATTGCAGTTTTGATGCCGCACGCTACCGCTCTGCGTAAAATCCTGCTGTTCCGGGAGGTGGCACTTGTCTTGCGAGTGCCGCTCAGCGGCGTGTCCTTCCTCGAGCAACGTGGTTGACAACCTGGCGATAGCCGGCGAGGGCGACATCCTCGCGATATCTCTCGGCAACGCCTGCCGCGCGAACACCCTTGTCCATCGTGGCACGCCGATCGCGCGCCGCCTCGCGAATGGCTCGCGCGAGCTCGGCGGGATTTTCCGGCGGGACGACCCATCCGATCGCCTCTTCACCGAGCACGAGCGCGCCTTCCGAATTTGTTTCCGAGGTGACGACCACCGGCCGGCCGACGGCGAGGATGTTGTAGAGACGGCTCGGGATCGAGACGCCGGCGATATGCCGGCGATAGGGGATGACCCAGAGATCGGCGGCCGACAGGAATTCGACGAGTTCCTCTTCAGGCACTGGCTCGAACATCGTGACATTCTCGAGCTTGTCCTTGGCGAAGAGGTCGTTGAGCACGGCCCAGCCCACGCCCCAGCCGGACAGGACGAAATGAATGTCCGTCTCGTTCCGCAGCAGGCGGGCCGCTTCGAAAACCGTAGCGGGGTCGTGGGTGAAGCCGAGATTACCCGACAGGCCGACGGTGAATTTCGAGGGATCCGGCGCGCGGAAGCGGCTGGCCGGATCGGTCTTGCGGTGTCCGATCGGGATCAGCGCCCAGTTCGGAATGAAGTGAAGCTGGCCTGCTGTGACCCCTCGATATTTTTCGATCAGCGGCGGCACGTCGCGGCCGATCACGATGATCGCGTCCAGGCGCCGGAACAGCAGCGTGTTGGCAAAACGGATCAGCCGGACCGCGAGCGAGTTGGAGCGGACCATGCCGGCGGCCTCAAGCGCCTCCGGGTAGAGATCGTAGATCAGGAGCATGGTCCTTGCGCCCCGCAATCTGGCTGCAAGGAGCACGGTATAGGGCAGGGTGAACGGTGTCGTGACGCAGAATACAACGTCGCCTGGCCTTGCCCGCCGCAAGACCGAGAAGAACATCTGTGCCGCAAGCAGGCAGATGGCCGCCGCACGTTGGAGAAGCGCGGATTTTCGCGGATTCCAGCTCTTGAGCTCGACGATCTCGGGCTTGCCGGGGTGGCCGGCCGTGCCCGAGCCTGATGTCGCGGAGATCACGACCACCTGACGATCGCGCGCGAGGCTGTCGGCGATCTTGCCGACATAGACGGCCGTCGTGGTCGTATCAGGCGGATAGAACTGGGCCGCGATGATCAGCTTTGCGGGAGTATCCATATGCGAGCTACGATCCTCGCCGGTCAGACGTGGGGCTGTGAGAGTCCTTTGGCCTGGCTCTCGGCCAGATAGGCCGCGTAGGCGCGGCGGATGCCATCTTCCAGCGAGGTCCTGGCACGCCAGCCGAGCTTGGCAAGACGGCTGATGTCGAGCAGCTTGCGCGGCGTGCCATCGGGGCGCGAGATGTCGAAGGAGATCTCGCCGCGATAGCCGACGGCGGCAGCAACCACGCGGGCGAATTCGGCGATGGTGATGTCTTCGCCGGTGCCGACATTGACGAGCTCAGCGCTCGAATAGGTCTTCATCAGGTGCACGCAGGCGTCCGCCATGTCGTCGACATAGAGGAATTCGCGCCGCGGCGTGCCGGTACCCCAGACGACGACGTTGGCGGCGTTCGAAAGCTTTGCCTCGTGAAACCGGCGGATCAGCGCGGCGACGACGTGGCTGTATTCGGGATTGTAGTTGTCGCCGGGGCCGTAGAGATTGGTCGGCATCACGCTAATGAAATCGCTGCCGTACTGGCTGCGATAGGCCTCCGCCATCTTGATACCAGCGATCTTGGCGATCGCGTAAGGCTCGTTGGTCGGCTCGAGCGGCCCCGTCAGCATCGAATCCTCGCGCAGCGGCTGGGCCGCGAGCTTTGGATAGATGCAGGACGAGCCCAGAAACATCAGCTTCTCCGCGCCATTCTGATGCGCGGCATGGATCACGTTGGCTGCGATCGCGATGTTCTCGTAGATGAATTCGGCGCGCAGCGTGTTGTTGGCGACGATGCCGCCGACCTTCGCTGCGGCCAGAAAGATCACCTGCGGCCGCGTCTTCGCGAACCAGTCGAATACCGCGGCCTGGTTGCAGAGGTCGACCTCGCTGCGGGTTGTCGTGACGAGCTTCGCATCTTCCTGCGCGAGTCGGCGCACGAGCGCGCTGCCGACCATGCCGCGATGGCCGGCGACGTAGACGGTCTTACCCTTCACTTCAAACGGAGTGCTTGCCATGGGCGATCTCCCGCTTGGCCTCGGCCAGATCGCTCGCCATCATCTCCTGCACGAGCTGGGCAAATGTCCGCTTCGGCTTCCAGCCAAGCTGCTTGCGGGCCTTGCTGGCGTCGCCGATGAGAAGATCGACCTCGGTGGGGCGGAAATAGGTCGGATCGATACGCACCACCGTCCTGCCGCTCTTGCGGTCGATGCCGGTCTCCTCGACACCCGTACCGCGCCACTCGATCTGACGGCCCACTTCGGCAAAGGACAGCTCGACCATCTCGCGGACCGAGCGGGTCTCGCCGGTCGCGAGCACGAAGTCGTCGGGCTTCTCGGCCTGCAGGATCATGTGCATGCCCTCGACATAGTCCTTGGCGTGTCCCCAGTCGCGTTTGGCCTCGAGATTGCCGAGATAGAGCGTTTCCTCGATCCCTACCTCGATGCGGGCGACGCCGCGGGTGATCTTGCGGGTGACGAAGGTCTCGCCTCGGATCGGGCTCTCGTGGTTGAACAGGATGCCGTTCGAGGCAAACATGCCGTAGGCTTCGCGGTAGTTCACGGTGATCCAGTAGCCGTAGAGCTTTGCCACGCCGTAGGGCGAACGCGGATAGAACGGCGTAGTCTCTTTCTGCGGAACCTCCTGCACCAGGCCGTAGAGTTCGGAGGTGGAGGCCTGGTAGAAGCGCGTCTCCTTCTCCATGCCGAGGATGCGGATGGCCTCGAGCAGCCGCAGCACGCCGATCGCGTCGGCATTGGCAGTGTATTCCGGGCTTTCGAAGCTGACGCCGACATGGCTCTGGGCGGCTAGGTTATAGATCTCGGTCGGCCTGATCTGCTGCATGAGTCGGATGAGGTTGGTCGAGTCTGTCATGTCGCCATAGTGCATCAGGAACGGCACCTCCCCGACATGCGGATCCTGGTAGAGATGGTCGACGCGGGCGGTATTGAATGACGACGAGCGCCGTTTGATGCCGTGCACAACATAGCCGAGCGATAGCAGATATTCGGCCAAATACGCACCGTCCTGTCCAGTCACGCCGGTAATTAGGGCGATGCGTTGTTTGGAGTCTTGAGCATTCATAACGATGTCCAGGCGACCGGTTTGGGATCGATGAGACTGCTAGCCTACTTTCTTGTCTCTTGTTTTCCAGCATCGTCCGCTTGTCAAGCAAATGCACCCGTTTGTAGGCGATATAGGTCACCGAGCAATTGCCTATCAACGAAGGGGGAGATGCGGGCGGTCAGCAACCGCCTCACGGTTTGGCAGCAGGATCACGAGCAGCATCACAGCACAATCTAAGTCTTCGCTAGCCCGCCCCAGGGACAAAGTTGAGGGGGGTTAGCAGTGGTTCCTGTTAGGCCCACCTTAGGATAAGCGGCGAAATACAAGACCGGCCGGTTCGCGCGGTTTCAGACCCCTTCCGCCGGGACCGAGCATGAGGAGCATTTGCAATGGGACCGTCGCTGCGCGCTCGGCGGCCGTTGAATTCGAGCGTGAGCGAACTCGCGCGTCTAGGCGAGTGGCGCTCGCCGCGACAGTAAGGCTCTTACCCGCCATCCTATAAGGGCAACAAGTGCGATGATCAGCGCCAATGTGATCAGCGAGATGCCTGGATTTTCGTCCAGAAGCGAGGCTCGGCCGGTCGCGCCCAGAAACGAATACAGGAACACTTGCGGCGCAGTGAAAATAAAAGTCGAGATCGAGTACGTTGAGATGTCAATCCTCGTCAGACCGAACAGGTAGTTTTGAATTGCTCCGGGAAGGGGCACGCCCAGACGCATCAGCGCGATAATGCGCCAGCCTTCCTCGTCTACTGCTTGTGCAATGACGCCGAAGTTAGGCTTGTTCTCAAGCCTTTGTCGAAACCAGCTCGACGCGACGTAGCGGGAAGTGAGGAAAGCGAGGATAGCTCCGACAGTACCGCTCAACAAGATGATTACGGCGACTTTCCAGCCAAAGGCGGCACCGGCGGCGCAAATGAGAGGCGTGCGGGGAAGCACGATGAAAGCCATTATCAAAAATACGAAGCAGACCGCCATTACCGAACTTGGCGTGAGATCGCCGAGATTTTGAAACCAGGCACTCATCGTGTCTAAAAGGGGCGAGTTCATTCTTTTAAGGCTGCATGCTTAGGTCAGAGGCCCGCCGGTTCTCCGAAAAAGGTTCGTGGGGGATCGGAATCCGGCTGGAAGCTGGACAGAGCCACCTGGGGCCGTGCGACGGAGCGTCCATGCGGCTTTAGGTATTTGAAGGTGATTGGTCGACGGGTCAATGCGCATCTTCGGATCCCTTGCGGCCCTCAATATGCAAAAAAGGATGATGGTGACTGTATTGGTTACCGCGCTTGTACTCGTAACAGGGATCCTGAGCGGAAGGGAGATCCAGGACCGCAGGGCCCCGCCGGCCCCAACGCGCCCGGGGGGGCGGACCAGCTGGCGCGCAGGGACCCAAGGACCGAAAGGTGCCATGGGACGCAAGGCGCGCGTCGATGTCGGTCGCAGCGATGGGATCAATTCGCCAGCTCAACGCGTTCTGCAGCATATAGTACTCGGTGAAGCCAGCCGACGCATGTGGAGCACAGAGAAAGACGCAAGGCACGCTGGCAGAGCACGATCCTGCCTCATCGTGCGATATGTTGAAAAGTAGCAGAGATTGTCGGAAGATCGGCTGCTCTCGATGCAACTTGGGCCCGTAAGATGCGTCCGGCAGTTTTTTTTGATCGCGATGGCGTCCTCAATGAGGATGATGGCTATACTTTTGATCCCAACAAGATTCGGTGGGTCGTCGGAGCCCAACAGGCCATAAAAGCAGTCAATGACGCCGGATATTTCGCGTTTGTTGTGACGAACCAATCAGGAATCGCCAGGGGATTTTATGAAGAACGGCACGTTCGCAATTTACACGAATGGATGTCGCGTGAGCTTGCTGTTATTGGAGCGTATATCGATGCGTTCGAATTTTGCCCCCATCACCCCGATGGTCTGATTGAGAGATACCGTGTCCTCTGCAACTGTCGCAAGCCGCAACCGGGGATGATTAGAGCCCTGCTTGAACGGTACCCAGTGGATCTCGATGCAAGCTTCATGGTCGGGGACAAGCAGAGCGACCTCGCCGCAGCGGGGGCGGCTGGCATCGCGGCCTATCTGTTTGATGGGCCTAACCTCCATACCTTTATCGCGCCGCTGTTGACGGCTTGGTCCCGCGATCTTCCTCATCAACATCGTGGCGTCCCGGGAACGGAGGATTAGCGCCGTCGATTAGCGATCGAGATCGGTCGATCGCTAATTCTCGAAATCAAGGAGGGAAGGTGGCGACAAGTAGACAAATCGAAGCCAATCGCGCAAACGCGACGAAGAGTACCGGCCCGCAAACAAGTTGTGGGAAGGCAATATCGAGCCGCAACGCCTATCGGCATGGTCTTTCTCGTTGGGACGATTCCGAAGGTTCTAGTTTCGCCGGGTTCGATGCACTTCTTGCGGAGGAGTTCAAGGGCGCCGGTATGGAGCTCGCACAAGATTTGGCTCAGGCCAGGAATCGACAGGAGCGGCTGCGAATGCTTCGGTTAGGTCTGATCTTAGCCGTTATAGAGAGCGCTGAACCAAAGCAGATGAGACTTCTGTCGAGCTTGGAGCGTTACGAGAAGGCCGCCCTGTCGCGGCAGCGGCGAGGGCTCAAACGAATGAAGTGGAGCAACGGATGAGGACCTCAAGCTGGCTAGGTCCATAGAAGCGAGGCTCGACGGGCAGGTAGTACGTCGGCGAACATCGCCCCCATCGACGGTGCATCGCTGCTGGATTTATTTCGACGTCATGGAGGCGGCATAAACTACCATTGGGCCCTCGCCATCGGGCGGTCGATCCCGGCCGGTCGATAAGGTCCTCGCTGGATCGATTCAAGTCCGAGCTGTCGAGTGAGCTAGTTGCGTACGGATCGGCGAAGGGCTGAAAAAGACCCCAATGGCCGTCTCGCTAAGCGTACCGAAAAACAGAAATGGAACTTGCGTCGTCGGGCAAAACAGTGGTTCATAGGGTGCTGGTCCAGCGCAAATGGAGCCCAGCCAATGGCCGACGAATGCAAGTCTTTGTCCGATCTGCCGGAAGTAGCCAAGCTTAACGGAGAATTCCGAAAGAATTACGGAATGGTTCTCGGAGCGTTCCTGTACCTGCGCTCAATCAGCGCCGCCCGTGGGCGTTCCTGGTTTTGGACTGCATTGCTTTCGGCCGCTTGCTCGACGGCGCTGGCTTGGCTTGGGAAGCGAATGCTGCTGTGAGCAGCCAGGTTATAGCTTCCCAAAAAAAGGCTATTGCCCGTCGGGAAACGATAAGGGCCCTCGATCTCGTGGGCAACGGGGGAGGCGACCCCTAGAAGAGCCGCCTAGACCATACCGCCAAAGTCGATGTGTTCCTTGGCAAGCTCCTCGGCTTCCTAGGCGAAAGCGGCGGGCTTAGTATCGAGGTAGGGATGCTCAGAGGCTGGCATGATGGTTCGGATGTTTTAACCATTCGCACGTGTGATGCGGGCAACACAGAGGTTGTGGCCGTGCTCAAACCGCTGGATGTAATACTGCTTGTACGTAATCAAGAAGCTCGAACGCAACTGACGCTGGCACAGGCTCTATCTACTTGCCCCGCCCTGCCGCATAACGGGTGTTGATGGGTAGTTAATGTCCGCGAGTCTGAACCGACCCGGAACGACGCAACGGTCGTTGATAGCTGCGCCGTCGTCCGTAAGCTAAAGGGTTGCGAGGAGCACTAGTTTGAGACATTGCTGCAGGGTCAGCACTTGGCGATCCCCGATCTGATTAGCCAGCCCGGCTTGGATCATCTCAATTCCCATGTCGTCTGGCCAGCACGGATCAGGGCTCTGCGAAAACACAGCGCGTCACCAATTCCGCAGCGGAAGCCGTCGTTCCTAACTGAGTCGAGCAGCCCTCCCGTGCAGGTCAAACCAAGTTTAAATCAAGTTTAATGAGCTTCTCTCTCGTTACTCATCGATTCACGGCGCTTGCACTTTTGGTGGGCGACCTCGCTTTGGGCGATTCGGCCTGATCTTTGGTGGTGTCGCAGGTTCGACTGCCAATCTGACTTGCAAAGCTCCGAACAGGTTTAGGACACGTTTCAGTTGCGGATCGACGGTTCCTCCGAAAGTTTTGTACACTGTCGTCCGCATGACCCCCAGTTTAAGGGCCAAAGCGCTCACGTTTTGGGATTTGACGACTTCGCTCAATCCAAGGATGGCCTCGGCAGGGTCCTCTCGACCGAAAGCTTCTGTCAAGCGCGCCGCAATCGCCTCGGAGCCGCCTGGTGCGGGTGCCACTCTGGGTACCACGTTCATGGCCGCTAGGAGCTTGAGAACCCGGCTCAATTGAGGGTCGATTCGGCCCCCAAATGTTTTGTAAAGAGCATCCCGCCTTAGTCCGGCGTCCCGCGCCAGCATCTGCACATTTTGGGCGACAAAAACCACATAAAGAGCTGCCCGCGCTCGTCCTGGGTCGTTTTCTCCAAATTTTTCAGTTAGATAAGAGGATATTCCCGCTGGGTTGTCGCGGAGCAATTCGTTTAAATCTGGGCTATCGTCCTCCAGCATCACCGGGCCTTTGTCCGTCACTGTGGCCGCCGAGCTACAGCAATTCTGGCGAATGCGTCTAGATTACCTCAATCGGACATTGACCGCTTGCACTTTGGGGACCTGAAAATGAAGAAGACTTTGCTCGCGCTGGCCGCCGTTGCGGCGATGACCGGTTCGGCCTCAGCGGCTGACCTCGCGGCCCGTCCTTATGCGAAGGCTCCGATGCCGGCGCCCGTCGCCAACTGGACCGGCTTCTACGTCTTCGGCGGTGGCGGCGGCGGCATCTGGGACGCCGATACGTATTCTCAAGTTGCAGCAACGGGTGCAGCACTTAGCCTGCACCAAAATCAGGGCGGCGACGGCTGGTTTGGTACGGTCGGCGCCGGTTACGACTGGCAGTTCAGCGGCACCTGGGTCGCCGGTGTGTTCGCCGACGGTCAGTTCGGCAGTTTGAGGGGCAACGTTCAGGATCCCTTCAACGCCGTGACCGGCAAGCTCAAGATGGAAACTGCTTGGGCCGCTGGTGTCCGTGTTGGTTATTTGATTGCTCCGAACGTTCTCTCTTACGTCAATGGCGGTTACAGCGGATCGCATTGGTCCGGCTCGACCTTGCTCGGCAGTTTCACTGGCCTTCCGACTGGTTTCCACACCGACTCGTTCAACCGGCATGGCTGGTTCGTAGGTGGTGGCGTGGAGAACAATTTGAACATCTTCGGCATCCAGTCGCCCGGTTGGTTCATGAAGACGGAGTATCGCGCCGCTTACTATGATCGGAAGAGCATCGATGCGCTGTCGGACGTCGGCAACGTGCCGGCGGCGACTAACCTTTCGTTCAAGCCCTGGGTTCAGACTATCAGCACCTCGCTGGTCTATCGATTCAACTGGACCGGTCCGGTCGTCGCGAAGTACTGATCTGATCCCACGATCAAGCGTCAAAGCCCCGGCATCGCCGGGGCTTTTTCTTTGGTGGCGCCCCTGCTTCGAGGTGGCCTCCGGGAAAATTACGCTGCACAGCGGTGACGGAAATGCACGTTAAAGGGGGCAGGTCGTGTCCGCGCTGAGGGTTTTCACGCCGTGTGCCGCCTTCAACGGTGGATACACCCCGCGCTGACGGGGTGGTCGGCGTGATTTCGCAGGCTGCATTCGCTGCAATGATTGCGGTTCTCGCAAGGAGCGTCCATTGCACTGCCGGCCGCCCGTATGTGCTTTATTGTCGACCATGCCCGGGACTCGATGCCGGCTTCTAGTTGCTCGGGTCTACAGAGCCGCGGGTCTCGATCCCTGGTCCATGTGCAACAGAAAACGAGCGATTCGCGGCTCGTAAGGCGAGCATCGAAGCCTTTAGATCCTCGCCCATGTTTGGCGGAGGACACACACGACGCAGAAACGAGTGCCGCATCTGCTAAGCGGCATTTCGCTCGAGGCTATCGTGGCGGCCTAACCCAATCCCGAGCGATCGAGCCTTCTGCCGAAGTGACCCTTCAGTTCTCTTCATGGCTCTAGCATTTTTTAAAGGGGCCCTCGATCTCGCGTGCAGTTGTTAGGCGAACTCTAGCAGAGTTGCCTAAACCATACCGCCAAAGTCGATGCCCTCCTTGGCAAGTTCCTCGGCTTCCTCGGCGGAGGCGGTCGGCTTCGTATCAAGGTACGGGTGCTCAGCGGCCGGTAAGATGGTGCGGATGTTCTGACCATCTGCCCGGCTAACGCGGGCAATCCAACGCGCGTTGCCGTGCTCAAATCGCTGGATGTGGTACTGCTTGTACGTAATCATGACTCTTAAACGCAACTGACGCGGACACAGGCCGTGTCTACATGACCCGGCGCCCCTGTACAACGGGTATTAAAACCAAGTTAATGTCGCAATCTGAACTGGCGTCTCTCGTCGCCCTTAAGGCCCATAGAAAAACCCCGCCGGCTAGGTAGCCGACGGGAGTTAACTGAGATTGCGACCACGTTCGTAGTCGCCCCTCAGCATAGCACAGCGATAGCCGACGTTAACGGGAGTACTTGCCCTTTTTTAGCTTGCCCGTGCCCCGTCTACGGCTCGAGACCAGCAGCAGCCAGCCCCTGCAACGCCGTTCTTTGGTCTCTGGCGTGATCTCCATGCCGACTGACCAACGAGGGGTCGGGCCGGCTCAAGTCGCCTCAATTCTTGCCAGGCTGCTCGTGGCTCTTGCCAGGCTGGCAGTAGCACCTCGCGAAAGCACGAGAAGGCTAGTCGCGATCGCGGCTCATGGAGGCGAAGTCACGAGCTTCAAGCTCCAATTCAAGGTCAATGATCCGCTCGAAGATGTGAGCCGCGATCCTCTCAGACTCCTGGACCGTCAGAGACCGGATGCCCAGGGGCGTGAGTTCGTCTCTTAGGATTTTCGCGACAATCGCCTTAACGCTCATAATAGCACATCCTAAATGCGCGCATCAAAGCTCACGCCGAGGGTGAGCACAAGGTCTCAAAATAACGGTCTGTCGGGTATCAGCGTCGTCGGTGAATCTTTCTAGTTCTAGATTGCATCGCTTTCGGTCGCCGGCGCCCCCGCGTTCGGAGCGTGTGGGTAGTAGGATCAGCTTTTGTCAATCGCCTCGTGATGGCTTGAACGAGGCCATTGGCCGTCTTGAAGCGCGCAATTCCTCGGCGCGCTCGCGCTGCCTCCGAAAAGCGGATCGTGCGTTTCACTTTGCCATCGGTCGGCAACAATACGTAGTCGAGCACCGTCTGATTGTGCTCGGCGAGGCGGATAGCTGCGATCCAACCATCGGGGAGGCACGCCTCGCGCTCGATGCTCCAGTACGGTGCATGGGTCGGCTTTTGGCCAGGGGACCAACGAGCAGCCCTAACGGAAACACAGACCGACCCGCTCACGCGCAGGCAATGACTCCAGCCGCCTGAACTGACGCGTCCGCCGGCCGCCTTGATCGCAGCCGCGGCCTGTTCGATGAGCTTTGCCCTGAGCTCGGACCAGAAAGGACGGGCGTCGAGAAATTCGTAATTCCGCTTCGGGGTGTAGCCGAGCAGCCGATAGAGATTCCGAAAATTGCCAAAATGGGTCTGGCAGGTCGCAGCGCAGGGCAATCCCGGAGTTCGATCGATAATGGCCGGCGTCAAGCGGCCTTCTTTGAGAAGAGTTTTGCGCAACCGAACCAGCATCTCCTGCTCAGAAAGATCCACGCGCCGGTTCTCCATAATGCTTCTGGCGGTGAAGAAGACCTCGCGATCGATGATGGGCTCGATACAGCCCTCGGATCTGATCCATTGCTCAGGCGGATTCCTCACCGCGGCCTGTCGGAGCTTTTGGGATTTCCGGTTGAAGATGAGGTTTCCGATATAGCTCTCGTTTCTGAGAACAGTACCAACCGCGGCGCGGGTCCACGCCGCGCCGGTACTCGAGACGAGCCTTTTTTGGTTGAGTTCCCAAGCGATGACCGTCTCCGACTTAACCTCCAAGAACCGTTGGAATATCCACTTCACGACCGCGATTTCCATGGGGTCGCCCGGTCTGATACGAATGTGATCGGTCAGGATGTACTTCCGCTCGCCCTTCTTCATCACTCGTCTGGTTTGCATCTTCTCGTCGACGAGCTCCCGCACAAGCGCATAGCCGGCACGTCCGCATGGCTTGTAGCCCAGCCGCGCAAAGCGGCATTGACCGGCGTAGACCTTCGCGGACAGCTCGCGGCTATACTCGGCAGCCATCACGCGCTTGATGTTTTTGACGATGCTCGCGAGCATGCTTCCATCGTTCTCGAATTGCTCAGCGCAATATGCGACCTTGATGCCCGCGCGCCGACAAACGAACTCATAGTGCGCGCTTTCATCAACGTCCTGGAAACGGCCCCATCGACTTACGTCATAGACCAGAAGGTGACCAAAGTCGGCCTGGTTGCTCTCGACATCCTCAAGCAATTGGAGGAGCCCGGTCCTGTTCTTGATAAGCAGGCCGCTCTCGCCCTCGTCCTTGTAGGTTCGGACCAGCGTCAGATGATGGGCGTGGGCGTAGGCGGCGATGACGGCAGCCTGATTTTGGATCGAGTAGTGCTGCCGGTCGGTTGACATACGGACATATTGCGCTGCCCGTACGCTGAGGAGCGATTTTGGCAGATGAGCTTTGTGAACGATGAGCGCATTACTCATTTTCACCTCATCCGGACGCGAGCCACCAATACATAGAACAGCTTGCTCTGTCGCTCTTCAAGAATCCAAACACTTGTACGAGTTGGTTGCTGCGCTTGCGAATGGCATTTGTGGCTCTGGCCCGCGTGATCAACCGGTCAAGACACAGCCGGTCCGCCTCGCACTGCCAACGCGCCATGCGCAGCGCTTCCCGAACTGCTTACTTCTACCGCGGTTTCAGTGGGTTGACGATCTAGCTCGATCTGCTTTAGAGGCACGGTCGTCGCATCGGTGCGCTGACGAAGCGCTGATGCCTGATCTCGCGCAGCAGCAACGTGCTCTTGGTTTGTGGAGCGTTGAGCAAGCCTTCGAACAGCACCAGGACCTCGCGCGCCTGGATGTAGACTTCGGTGGTGACGGCGTCTTGATCGCAGCCGTAGGCGGCAAGGCGCGCCTCGATCTCGGTCGCAGCGATCGGGTCAGTGCGCCAGCTCAGCGCATTTTGCTGGGTGTAGTATTCGGCCTGGGGCTCGAAGTCGGGATCGATCCCGACCGGTCGATGCGCCGCAGCGCCGCTTCCGATCGCCTTTTGGCGATAGGTCTCGAGCAATCGGTGCCGCAACATGCGGTAGCGTAGGATTTCCCAGGACAGTTCGGCCACGTCGATGGCGAGCAGCCATTCGATGGCGGACCGGGGCGCAAGGTCCGCAAAGATGGCCTGTCGCAGCGCATGGTAATGGTCGAGCTGTTCGCCGGGCAGCAGCAGGGGCGGCGGCGCCAAGGCGGCAAACTCCGCCGGGAGCGCAGTGGCGGTCAGCTCGGGCGCGGTTTGGAAGGGGCCGTTCATCGGGATGCGGTCTCCGCGCCCAGGCTGGCGAGGGCGGCTGCGCTGCCGCCCGCCGTCTCGGTCGGACCCTGCACCGGGCTCGTTGCCCACAGCTCCTGCGCGACCGGCAGTGGGGCGATCTGCAGGTTCGCCCACCACGCCCGTTCGTTGCCGTGCCGATGCAGCTCCTCATGATGGGCGCGGCACAGCGGCACCGTGAACTCATCGCTGACCTTGCGCCCGAGCGCCCGCGGCTGGGCGAACGTCAGATGATGGGCATCGCACGGCGTTTGCCGGCACACCAGGCAGGGTTGCTCCCGGACAAACAGCAGGTGCGCCTTGCTGCGCTTGCGCGGCGGCTCCTTGGGATGAGCGAGCTCGGCCTCGGCGAGCGCGGGCTGCAGCGCGGCCTCGGCGTCAGCAGCAGGCGCTTGGCTTGGCGTGCCACCCAAGTCGGCCGACGGCTGGGCCTGGGCAGCGTCCTCAAGCTTGGCCTGATAGGCGGCCTCGACGCGCCGGGCATCCGGCTCCTGCAAGCTGTTCTTGAGCGGGAGGCTCGTCATGGCCCAGCCGAGCAGATCGGTGCTGGCGGGCAGCGCTTCGAGCTGGCGCAACAGCTGCTCCCTGAGTGCGGCGGACTCCCCCGGCCGCAGCACCGGGGCACGGTTGAGCGCGCCCTTGCCGGGCGAGGCCTTGAGGGTGGGCGGTGCGGGAGGACCGGCGGCCGCATCCGGGGCGTCGAGATCATCCTCGCCGGCAATTCCGACCAGCGCGAACAGGGCGTAGCGCCGGGCGTAGGTCAACGCCGCACCCATGCGATGCGGCGCCTCGATGTCCCGTGCGGCGCAGACCGGCCAGTCCGAGGAGATCCACTCGCCGGAAGAATGGGCGAGCAGGGTGGTGAGGTGGATGTGGCCACTGGTTTCTTCGACCCGGGTGGTCTGGATGGTGGCGATCTCCTGCTGGCTCAAGGTCTTGCGCACGATGTCGAGACCGCTCGCCAGCGAGGCGTAGCGAAAGGTGCGGTCGTCATCGCGCAGGAACGGCGAGCGGATCTGAGCGGTCAGGGTCTTCTCTGGGTTGGTCAGTTCGGCTTGCGCGCGGGCCAGCGCCGCCGCGATCGCGCCGATATGCTCACTGGCCTGGTGCATGGACGGGCTCCATCTCAACCGGATCAAAGCTGATCGCGCCGGCTTTGGAGCGCTTGGCGCGAACGCCGTGGCCAAACGCCTCCTTGGCATCCTCCGGCAGCAGCTTTTTGAGCTCGGCCTTGGCCAGCTCGTGCTCGGCATGGGCCTCGCGGGTGCGCAGATAGATCGCCGCACATTCGGCCCAGACATTGGACGCGGTCATGTCGACGACCTTGACGGCGGCAAGCCGCGGCCGTGGGGTCTCGATCCCGAACAGCAGCGGTGGCTCACCGCTCTGCACGCAGCGCCAAAACTTCTTCTCCGCAGTCAGCAGCAGGTGCTGGTAGAGCGGGTCGGCATGCACGGTGATTTCGATCCATTTGCCACCGCCGGTGATGATGGAGAGAACGCCGCTGCGCGACGCGGTGACCCACATGTTGTGCTGCAGCTGCGCCATGTGCTTCTCCGCTGCGGCCTCTTCGGTAAAGCCCCAGGGCAGCATGAACTTGGCCTCGAACACCGCGCCGGTCGGGGCGACGATGCCGTCCAGCGTGGCCGCCATCCAGGAATGGACGGAATGCCGCACCCGCTTCTGGATGTCGGTGATCGCGTGCCCGGTGGCGTGTTGGTACCAGGCGCGGTTGAGCGCCTCGGTGGCAACGCCGAGCTGCACGACCAGGTTGCGGGACAAATCTGGCGGCGCGATCTCGCCGCGCTTTTCGCGCCACAGGCGCGTGAGACTCTCCTGGTCATCACCCATGATGATGCGCGCATCCGAGCCGCCAATGAAGGCGCGGCGGTCGTGGCGGTTCAAATTGATGACGGAGCGGGGCGCCGCGGCGCCGTCGGTTGCAATCGTAGTCACCGGTCTCTCCTGGGTTGACGCGGCTTGCCGCCGCACCGCCAAAACCCCCGCCGCTGCGAGGGGAAAGACCGGAGCCAAGGGCCGTAAGGCCGGTCCGGTGATTAACGCTCCTTTTGCGCGGGAATGCCAGTCCTTTCTGCAGCAATTTTGCGGTTCGTTGGCGCGAAAAGCCTTGAGCTTTCAGGGGGGGTGGAGCGAGCCTTCGGGTGCCGCAACCCGCCCCAACCGGCGCGCTCCCACATGACGTCAGTTCGACGAATCGAAGCCAATCGCAGCAACGCCAAAAGCAGCACCGGGCCCAAGCGCTTGGCTGAAAAGCCGCCTCGAGCCGGCAAGCGGGACAGGGCTAGTTCAACTTGTGCGGTTGTTCGCTTCGGCCTGGGCCGTGAAGTTGGGACGGACGCGGCAGCTGCCGTCGCCCAGCCCAAGTGCGACCTTTGGTGCGTGCGAATGGCTCGCGACGAATCTCTTAGCCAAAATTCCTCCCGGCATTCGCCAGATCTAGTCCGATGCAATCATTGTAAGCTCAGAAATCTACACCAAGCTTGGAACTCTTGATGCTTCAATCCTGACTGCTAGGAGTTAGTCCGGGGGAGGGGCTGAGTTTTGTTCATCCAGATCGAACCTGCGCGCCGGAGTGCCGCTGGAGGTCCAGAACGCCTTAAAGATCAACCTGAATGGTACGCATTGGTCGGGAAACTCAATCAAATGTGATCGCGATCCGATAATTGAGCAAGTTCAACAAGTACTGCAACAACATTGAGCTCAACACGCTTCTGTCACGACAGCCGGCCAGAGCTGGATCGGGAGCGACCCACCGTATCCGTTTGAGATGGCGTCTGTCGGCGCTGGATTGCGGCAGAGTCACCTCATAAGATGAAGAGGTCGACGCGGAAGCTTTAGCCTGCTGGCAATTTTTCTGACGGCTTGTGGCGTTCTTCCAAGGCGTCGCGAGACTGCATGCAAGCTCTTTTCTTCCAAGATGAGCAGCCATGCCGACCCTTCCTTTGATTCCCCTACGGCAGCGAGAAGGTCGCGACGACCGGCCGATGGTCCGAATAACCTTGAGTCTCGCGGTCGCAGTAAGCGGCGGTGCGAAAGAGGATCTCAACGCTTACGGCTGAAGGCCCGATATGCCGAGCAAGAATGCGCGGGCTTCATCATGGTTCCAGTAGCTGTCCACTCCCTCAGGGCAGCTCGATGGACACTAAAGTCCGCTATGGGTCCACGGGCGGCTGTGGAGGCCAGCAGCCCAGCTCCTCTCAACAGCAGACGCAGCGGCCGTCACGCGAGAGGGCAGCTAGGGGCGGCGCGGAAGTGAAGGTCGGCTGAAGTGAATGAGGCCGCTAAGTGAGGCGGCCTTAGTTCAACTTACTCCGGAGCTTCTGGATGATCTTCCGCAGCTCGGCGGCATACTCCTCGATGATGCGCCGAGCCTCGTTCAGCCGTAATGGCTTGGCTTCCTTACCCTGGAGACAGGTAATTACAGTTAGTCTAAAAGGGCCGTTCAGACCGGGATAGAGAGTTCCGGCTGCGGGGGTCGAATGGAATTCGCACGCGACATCGCCAAAATCAGCGGAATTGCCGCCGTACCGACCATACTTGACGTGGTAAGTCGGACCACGGGCATGGGGTTCACCGCGGTTGCCCGTGTCACCGAGGACAGATGGATCACCTGTGCATCGCGAGACGACCTTGCCTTTGGGCTGAAACCGGGTGACGAGCTGAAGGTCGAGAGCACGATTTGCCACGAAATTCGCCAGAGCCGCGAGGCCGTGGTTATCGACCATGTCAGCGAGGCTGCAGAATACTGCAATCACCACACTCCGGCCCAGTACGGCTTTCAGAGCTATATCTCGGTGCCGATTATTCTTCCCGATGGTTCATTCTTCGGGACGCTCTGCGCGATCGACCCGAAACCGCGCAAGCTAAATACCCCTGAAGTCGTCGGTATGTTCAAGCTGTTTGCTGAGCTGATCGCGGCTCATCTCGACGCTGCCGAACGGGTGGAGTTGACCGAGAGCAAGCTTGCCGCGGAACGGAAGAACGCGGAGCTTCGTGAGCAATTCATCGCCGTCCTCGGCCATGATCTCAGAAATCCGCTTGCCTCGATCCAGGGCGGCTTGCGGCTCCTGAACAAGAAGGTCGATCAGGAAGGCAAGAATTGGATTGCTCTCTTGCAGGGCAGCGTGAATCGGATGGCGGTCTTGATAGACAATGTCATGGATTTCGCCCGCTTCCGCATGGGCGCCGGGATGCAACTGAGCTCCAGACGCCAGCACTTGGAACCCATCATCAAGCAGATCGTATCCGAGTTCGAAAGCGTTCACTCCGAGCGCCGCATTCTGTCGGATGTTGACGCACCGGCGACGATAGACGTCGACGCGGGCCGATTGGGTCAAATGTTGTCCAATCTGATCGGGAACGCGATTACCTATGGCGCGCCGGATGAGCCCATCATAGTCGTTGCAAGATCCAGCGACGCGGGGTTTGAGATCCAGGTGATCAACAAAGGACCGCCGATCCCCGCGCAGGCGCTGCCCCATCTTTTCACCGCGTTTCAGCGAGGTGACGTTGTCCCTAACCAAAAGGGGCTGGGGCTAGGGCTCTACATCGCACAGGAAATTGCAAGGGCGCATGGCGGACGGATCTTTGCCACGTCGACCGAAGACAGCACGATCTTCACCGCAGCCTTTGCCGCGCCGGCCGACAGAAGCGATGTAAGTCCAGCCGTTCTCGTTTCAGAACAGTGAGCGTTCATCAGACATTTCCGCTTCGGGTCAAAAGCCGCGTAGGCTCCAAGTGCGTCGGCGTCCCCATTTTCCCTGAAAACCGACATGCCACAACGCGGCTCTCGTTAGCAACGGCCGCTGTAGGGCGACAGCCTACTAGGTGAAATGAGTTGACGCAGGACTGTTGGAACGACCTCCGCTCCCGCGGTTTGAGCAAGGTCTCGCTTGGGAAACTGCTCATGCAAAGTCTCGACTCCTTTCGTCGCTCACCAAAGCGCGGCGAGCGTCTCTCGATTGCTGCCCGGCTGATTGCCGGAAATCCACAGCCCCAAACTGGGGAATAGCCATGGCGCAGCACTGGCCTTCTCGGTTGTGGATCGTCCGGCACGGTGAGAGCGCCGGCAACGTGGCACGCGATACGGCTCATGCGCTTGGCGGTGAGGACATCGCGATCGAGGCACGTGACGTCGATGTTCCGCTCAGCGCCTTGGGCGAGCAACAGGCCGCAGCGCTCGGGCGTTGGTTCGCATCTCTCCCGAGCGAAGAAAGGCCGGAAGTGATTTTAAGTTCTCCGTATCTGCGCGCCAGAAGTACCGCTGCCGCGGTCCATGCGGCATCCGCTCCGTCGATTGACATCGTCGCTGACGAGAGGCTGCGGGAAAGGGAATTCGGAATACTGGATCGGCTGACGAAGCTCGGCATAGAACGCCGCCATCCCGAACTCGCGCAATCTCGCCTGCTCATGGGGAAGTTTTACTTTCGGCCTCCCGGAGGCGAGAGCTGGTGCGATGTTATCTTGCGGCTTCGGAGCGTGCTGGAGAGTGTCAGCCTCCACTATCCGGACAAGCGCGTGCTGATCGTCGGACATCAGGTCGTGGTTCTCTGCTTTCGCTATCTCATCGAAAAGCTCGATGAGATAGCCATTCTGGACATCGATGCGGCGGCAGATGTCGCCAATTGCTCCGTGACGGAATATCGGCTGGACCAGCGTAATGAGTGCGGAGCGACCCTGAAGTTAATGAGATACAACTTCCTCGCGCCGCTCGAGGCTGAGGGAGCGCCGGTTACGACCGCCCCTGACGCCAAGGTAGCAGCCCGATGATCGTTAAGCCGCTTGACGAAGCATATCTGCGGTCGCATCCGTTGCCGAAGCATTCCGGGGGCGACAAGCACAGCAGAGGCCGCGTGCTCGTCATCGCCGGAAATATCGAGCTACCGGGCGCGGCTATATTGGCTGGACTGGGGGCGCTCCGGGCTGGCGCCGGCGTGCTTCGCATCGCGGCCTGCCAAACCAACGCTCCTCATATCGGGGCGGCTATGTCTGAAGCCATGGTAATCAGATGCTCGGAGGATGGGCACGGAGAGATCGGGATCGGAAATGGCCCACGTTTGGTCGAGCTTGCGAAGGGTTCGGATAGCGTTCTCATAGGATCCGGTATGGTCGATGAAGGCTCGGTCGGACGACTATGTGCGCTGCTTCTCAACGAGGCGATCGGGCCTATTTTCGTGGTCGATGCGTCGGCCTTCACCTCTCTGCGCCACTTCGATATTCGGCAAGAACAGCGGGGCAGGCTAGTCTGCACGCCTCATTTCGGAGAAATGGCCAAGTTTTTAGGCCGAGAACGCGAAGAGATCGAGAGCCGGGCCCTGCGATCGGCAACGGAAGCCGCTCGTTCTGTCCATGCCGTGGTCGCCCTAAAGGGGGCCAGCACCCATGTTGTCGGTTTATCTGACGAGGCACTACTGAACGAGCAGGGGACCGTAGGCCTAGCCACGTCCGGATCTGGCGATACTCTGGCCGGCATCGTGGCCGGCTTGGCCGCTCGAGGAACCTCGCCTTTATTAGCGGCGGCTTGGGGCGTCTATCTTCATGCCGTGGCTGGTCGTTTGGTGGCGGATCGTCTTGGTGCCATTGGATTGCTCGCACGCGAACTGCCGGAGGAAATTCCCCCGATCATGCGGGACCTGGAGAGTCGAACCTGAAGAAAGCTGCCCAGCAGCGGTGCAAAGGGAAGTGTAGGAAACGCATGCTTTCGAGGCGCCTAGACCGGGCCCTTCAGAGAATCGAGACGCTTGCGCAGAAATGCCAGCACCATGATCTCGTCGGAAGTGAGCTTAGCGTACTGGCGCTTGAACTTCTGCGCGATCTTGGCTTCGATCATCTTCACGAGATCACCTGACATGTAGGCGTTCAAGACTTCCGGGTGAACATAACACTTCCGGCAGACGGCCGGCGTGTTCCCGAGCTGCTTCGATACGTTCTCAATCGCGGCGACAACATTGCGCTTCGCCTCGGCCTGGCTGTCATACTTCTTGAACTCGGCTAAGGCCAACGCTGCCAAAACCGTTCCCGCCCAAGTGCGGAAATCCTTGGCACTAAAATCCTCGCGAGTGATGTCTTTGATGTAGGCATTGACGTCGCCGGAATCGACGGTACGCGGCTGCCCGTCGTCGTCGAGGTACTTGAAGAGCTCATGTCCTGGGATCTCCGCGCAGCGCTTCACGATGGCGGCAATCCGCTTGTCCTCGACGCGAAGTTTCCACTGTTTGCCCGACTTGCCCGTGAAGTCGAACCGAAGGACGCCGCGGCCCACCGCAACGTGCTTTCGTCGCATCGTGGTAAGCCCGTATGATTTGTTTGTCTCGGCATACTCGGCGTTGCCGACCCGGATCAAAGTCTTCTCCAGAAGGCTGACGATCGTGGCCAGAACCTTCTCCCGAGGTAGCCCTTCCAGCTTCATGTCGGCCGCGACACGGTCGCGCAGCGCGGGCAGCGCGGCTGCGAACTGGACGATGTGTTCGTACTTGTTCTGGTCGCGCAGCTCGCGCCATTTCGCGTGGTAGCGATACTGCTTGCGGCCCCGCGCATCGAGCCCGGTCGCCTGGATGTGGCCGTTCGCCGAGGGGCAGATCCAGACGGATTCATAGGCCGGCGGGATACCGATGGACTTGATGCGTCGGATAACGGCGGCGTCGGTGATGCGCTTGCCGTCCTTGTCGTAGTAGCTGAAGGTAGTCCCCGTCCGCTTGCGGGTGTAACCGGGCGCGGAGTCCCTGACATAGCGAAGGCCTTCTTCCGCAATGGTTGCTGCGACCTCGACGGTGCGGTCCAGGATTTGGTCTTCGTTGCGAGTCTCTCGGAGCATGGGCCTGTCCCTCGGAAGCACCCTGGGGTCGAGGCTCCACTCCTTCTAAAGGAATGAAGGCAGCGGTTGGTTCCGTTCGGGGACCGGCGGCTCGTAGATGCAGTTCAGTAGCCGCGCAGAATACCTGCCCCAGCTAAATCCGGCCGTTCCACTCGACGGGGCGCTGCGCAGACTGATGATGGCGGCAAGACCTAACTTCAGACAATCGCCACAAAGTTTACGGACACGCTTCCCCAATTAGTCTGTCAGAAGGCCGCTATGTCCCAGTTTTCGCTCGATGTGTTGCGTCAGCGCTATGTCGTCGAGAAACGACCACTCGAGGCCAGCGTCGAGCAGATCTTGCGGGCTGACGGCCGCGCGGGAGCACGTGCCATCCTGGCCTCGATCGATAAAAGGCGTTTCGAAAACAGATCCGAAGGGCAGCGCCTCCGCAAGATGCTGCGCTTCGAGACCTCTCTATGGGACAGCGGCCAGCGTGCCGTGGCAGGCGTGGATGAGGCCGGAATGAGCCCTCTCGCCGGGCCAGTGTCCGCTGGCGCGGTGATCCTGAAACCTGGCACGCGGATAGTCGGGATCGACGACTCGAAGAAACTCGACGCCGCGGCTCGCGAAGAACTCGCGAAGGAGATCAAGGCAAAGGCAGAGAGTTGGTCCGTGGCGTTCGTAGAGGTCGAGGAGATCGACGCGATCAATATCTACTGGGCCGGTATCCAGGCCATGCAGCGTGCGGTCCGGGGGCTGGGATCGACGCCGCAGCATCTGCTGATCGACGCGAAGCGGTTGAAGGAAATCGACCTCCCTCAGCAGGCCATCATCAAGGGGGACGCCAAGTCCGCCAGCATCGCTGCTGCGTCGATCCTGGCGAAGGTCGAGCGCGACACGGTCATGCGGACGCTCGACGTCCGCTACCCCGGCTACGGCTTCGCGGATCACAAGGGCTACCCGGTGCCGGCTCACTACGAAGCTCTTGCCAGGCTTGGTGCATGCGCAGCTCACCGCAGGTCATTCGGACCTGTGCGCAAGGCTCTCGGGTTGCCGCCCCTGCAGCCGTGACCTTCTGCATCCGAGCGAGCCGCCGGCTGAACAGGCCGGACGTCTCTTCTTGGCTGCGCCTATTTTCGCGACCAACTCTTTTCGCGAACGACGTCCTTGGCCTTTTTGTCGGACCGCAGGCCGAGATAGACCGGCTGGCGCAGCTCTCCCTTGCTGGTCCACTCCGCGAACTTCACTTCTGCGACCAACGTAGGACGCACCCAGGTCGTGACCTGCTCATCCTTAACCTTGGCGGGAAAGGGCGACTTGGCCGTCTTAAGCTTCAGGAGCTTGCCGTGAAGCTCTCCCAGAACCTGGTGGCTGAAGCCGGTGCCGACGTGGCCGATGTACCTCCAGGCTTCGCCTTCGCGTACCGCCAGCACCAGGGCGCCGAAGAAGGGCCGGGTTCGCCTCGGTGCCGTGAACCCGGCGATGACGACCTCCTGCCGCTGCGCGGTCTTCACCTTCAGCCAATCGGCTGTCCGGCGTCCGGACGCATACGGGCTGTCGGCGCGCTTGGCCATTATGCCTTCGAGATGCCTTCGCTCGGCTTCTGCGAAGAACTTCGTCCCCTTGCCTTTGCGATGCTTGCTGAACGCGATCAGGTTGTGGCGCGGCAGGATGGCCTTCAGCCGCTTCTTGCGCTCGAGGAGAGGCAGCGCGCGCAGATCCTCGCCTTCCGCGAACATGAGGTCGAACGCGCAGTACAAGAGCTTGGCCTCATGGCGCAAGGCATTCTGGAGCAATTGGAAATGGGATGCGCCATCCCTGCCGATCGCGACGAGCTCGCCATCGAGCACAGCATCCGCCTTCACGCCTTCAAGTGCTTTCGCCACCTCGACATAGGAGTGGCTGATGATCTTCCCATTACGACTGTAGAGCGCGACCCGACCGCGCCGGATTTCCGCGACCATGCGGAAACCATCGAACTTGTCCTCGAAGACCCAATCGGGATCGTCGAAGGGCGCATCCGTCAGTGTGGCCAGCATGGGCTGCAGGCGATGAGGCAGGGTCGATTTTCGGGCCATGGCAGGGGCTCCCTATAGCGCCGGCAGAGGCCGATACGAGGAGGATGGAAGGTGAACCCGCGCACTATCGCCAGCCACGACCGGTCCCCCGGCTCGGACCACGCCGAGCACCCCGGATTTGAACGCAGGGCCCGTTTCCGCCGACGAGAGCACCTGCCGCTTGAGACCGGCTCGGAAGCGGTCGATCAGGACGCAGGGCGTCCGGAGGCCCGTCAGCTCGACGACCGCGGACGGCCCGAGCTCGATCAAGGTCCCGAGCGGCATCCGTTCGAGATTCAATCCGGCGGTGGTGACGTTCTCGCCGAGGTTGCCAGCGCCAACTTCGAAGCCAACTTCGAGGAGAGACGGGAAGAGTTCGGATGGGATCAGGTGGACCTGCCGAAGATTGGGCAGAAGGGGCCGGCGGCGTGCCAAATATCGGTGCCGGACGAACGGACCGGCGTGGGCGTCGCCTTCGACGCCGTGGCCTTCCACCAGGATTATGCTGTCCCGAGTTGGTTTGCTGAAGTGATGCCCTCGATCGGCCGCGACCGCCACCACCCTTCCCTGCAGCGAGAAATCCTGCTTCTGCGGCATTAGGCGGCGCGGGCGATCGAGCGCCGCTTCTGGCGGAAGTAGCGCGTGATCTCCGCAAGCGTCATCGCGTTCAAAACCCGGTCGGCAGGGACACCGCCCTTGCGGGCCATCAAAACGCCCCAGTGCATGTGGTCGAGCTCGGGGATCGAGTGCGCGTCCGGATTGATGCTCATCATGCATCCGAACTCGAGCGCCGCCTGGTGCCAGCGCCAGTCCAGGTCGAGTCGCCATGGGTGGGCGTTAATCTCGACTACAACGTCGTGCTTGGCGCACGCCCGCAACACCTTCTCGACGTCGATTTCGTAGCCAGGCCGCCGCTGGAGCTGTCGCCCTGTCATGTGGCCGATAATGGTCGTGTGGGGATCGGAAATGGCCCGAAGCAGGCGCTGCGTTTGTGCCTTGCGGTCCAGCTTGAAGCGGCCGTGGATGCTGGCGACTACGAAATCGAAGCGCTCCAGAACATCGTCGTCATAGTCGAGCGATCCGTCTGCCAGGACGTCGGACTCGATGCCCTTGAGGATCCGGAAATCCTTGCCGAAGCGCTTGTTCAGCCGGTCGGCTTCCAGGTGCTGCTGCGCGATCTCCTCATCCGAGAGCCCTCCGGCATAGTGTGCGGACTTGGAATGGTCGGCAACCCCGAAATACTCGAAGCCGCGCTGGCGCGTGGCCTTGGCCATCGTCTCCAGGGTCTCGGTGCCGTCTGAGGCATCGGTGTGGCAGTGAAGAATGCCGCGCAGGTCCTGGTCGGTGACAAGCTTCGGGAGCTTGCCTTTTAGAGCCGCCTCGATCTCCCCGCGACCGTCCCGGAGCTCAGGGTCGATGAAGGGCAGGCCGAGGGCGCGGTAGATCTCGGCCTCCTCGCCGGCGATCAGCGTGCGGCCCTTGTGCAAGCCGTCGGGCTCCAATTGCATCCCCCTCTCCGCTGCCAAAGCCTGGAGTTGTTCGATATGAGAGGCGGAGCCTGTCGCGAAGAGGAGAGCAGCGCCGAAGTGCTTGCGGTCGGATACTCGGATTTGCAGCCCGTCGGCCGACGGCGTCGATGTATTGTCCGGCTTGGCAGCCTCCGCAACGATGGCAAGATCACCGACCAGTTCGCAGCCGCGGCGAAAATCGCCGGCGATCGTCACACGCTTCAGTTCGGGGCGAGACTTGCGGATCGAGTCCTTCGCCTGCGCGAGCAGCGCGGCGGCGCGGTGCAGGTGGAGGCGGCCTTCTCCAATTTTGGCGATCGCGAGGTTCTGCAGGATCTTGGTCTGCAGCGCGGCGCCCAGTCCTTTCGCCTTCTTGATGCGGTCGTCCTGGGCGGCGGCCTCCAACTCCGAGAGCGAGCCTATGCCTAGGTTCTTGTACAGGCGCAGCACCTTCTCCGGACGAAGGCCAGGTACAGCGAGCATCTCGAGCACCCCCGCGGGAATTTCTTTCCGCAGCTTTTCGAGGCTGGGATGACTGCCCGTCTTGTGGAGCTTGGTGACGATGTCGGCGATCGCATCGCCGACGCCCGGGATCTCAGTAAGTCGATCTTCGGCGACGAGCACGTCCAGAGGAACGGCTAGGGCCGCCAGGCTGTCGGCGGCCCGAGAGTAGGCCTTCGCTCGGTAAGGATTGCCGCCTCGCAAGGCGGTGCGCTGGGCATACTCTCGCAGAAGGCTTGCCACACCGCGCGCGTCGAGCGAAGGCATTCAGCCAGCCTCCCTATGCGAGCTTTGCGGCGCCGCCGGAGCAGGGCGACCATCGGATCGGTCACTTGGCCGGCGATCGAGAGAGGCCTCCAGCTTCTGAGCTGCGCGAAAGTCCTCAAGGTGCTGGATGTTGGGGCCGTAGGCGGCCTCCTTCTTGAGGAGATTGTAGATCCGGCCCGCCGCCAGCTGCAGATGCTTCATCCTGCCCCTCGGCATGGATCTCGCTTTGCAGAGAGCTCGGACTGCGTAAGCACGGAAATAGTCGAACGCGTCTGACATGGTCGGTAAACGCCTGTTCTCGCCGATCGTTCGGCGGCAAACGACGTCCTAGTGCCGTTCAAGGTCCCCCCGTGTTCCCTCGAAAAGCGGGTACCGCACCTCCCTCGGCCGGCTTGCCATCGACTCGAACTCGGCGAGCAGCTTCGTTGTTCTGCTCATGCGGCTCCATTGGCGTCGCATTAAAGTGAAGGCTTGCTCGGTTGCTTACGTCGGCGCGCCGAAGGGCGTCGGACAGAGCCACTGCATCGTCTTGTGCTCATGATGCAGAGCGGTAGAAGGATTTCAGTGGCGATTAGGTGAGTTAGGAACGAGCGCTCGCATTCCACATTGCTTGTGAGATGTAATCGGGAGTTTGAGGCATGGCAGTGCAAATCGTTATGGATCACAGCGGCGACAGCCGGCACTTCTTCGACAACTCCAATGCAGAAGCATTGGTAGAGGCGGAGCGGCTTTTTCTGCAGTTTACGAGCAAAGGATACACCGCGGCCGTTCGGAAGGAGCCCGGTGAGGTAACCAGGATCACTGCGTTCGATCCTACCGCCGAGGAGACATTGTTCTTCCCGCGGCTTGTGGGCGGGTGAGCACCAGTGAGGAGAAGGTTCGGTCGCATCGGCCCTTGGACGCCTCGGAGCCTGGCTATCGGTACGCTTTATCGAGCAGCAAAGGAGGAGAAAACGGTTCAGGCTCGGGCGCTGCGACTGTTGTGTTCTTGGCTTTCGCCCCAGCAAAGGGTCGAGTTCACGAGAAAAGGGTACTTCGACGTCGTGGGATGCGATACCGGAAAGCGGTACCGCATCCGGCGGGGAACGTCCGGCAACGTCAACGAGATCGACGAATACGGCCGGCTCAGCACCGGGTGGTGCTTCGTCCCGGTGGGTGGCTTGATCGAGGGCGATGTCATGCTAGCTCAAAAAATAGCTCTTGAGACCGAGGAGGAACGCGCCTTGAGCATCGCCAACAGCTTCCCCGGCCCGATCCGGTGGCGTCGACTCGGTAGCCGTCCGTCAGAGGGGAGAACTGCGCAGGTGCCCGGTCAACTCAGCTAGACCCGGCGGCGAGCGGCACGGCGACAGCCTGTAGCACGCTGGCGAAGCTCACCTTTGGGCTATTCGTGCTTCAACCGCACTCTGTATTGTTTGCCTGATCGTGCATTCACGAATTTGGACATCGGCCACATTTTCAGCCTCGCAGATCCTGCGAAGCGTGACTGCATCCGAATTTCCGGTCTTCCATACGCCGGATGTGATATAGCCGAGGACTAGAAGCACGAAAAGACCGGCACCAAACATTGGGAAATTGCCCATCTCCTCACCTCCTCAATGGCGGGGCGTGCGTTTCCCGCTGCTTTACAACGCTCGTGTCTCTGCCAAGTTTTCCCAGCTAAAAAATTTACCTCCCAGCGGCGTGGCACCTGCATTCGTCACAGGTAACGGGCGATTGCAGCTGACAAGTAGAGCGGGAAGGAGCGGCTATTCCGGCAAGGCTTAAAAGCGACCGTGTCCCCGGGCATTTCGGCGCGCGCAATCGCGTTCGCGGTGGCAGGACTTGGACGAGATCTGCGGCCCAAGGGCGAAGCGCCGCTAGATAAGTTCAAGCTCGTATGGTCGTTGCTTCTTTTTCCCTTGCCGGAACGCGGAGTCAGCTTGCGCTTTCGGTCAGCGCCGCAATAATCGGTGCCCCCTCCACGCAGGAAAAACCCGGTCAGGAGTGCTGGCCGGGTTAGTCAAGGAGGGACAATGTGTCATCGATGTCCGGCAACGAGGCGCACTCTGAACCGTTCCTGCGGAATCGATCCTTTCCATCCGTTCTTTAAGCCTTTCTGATGCAGGTTAAACTCGCAGAGGGCGAGGAACGGCCACTACGCCAGCGGCTTGGTTCTAGGAAGGCGCCCGGAGAACACCGCCAATTGGCTGAACGTGACGACTTAGGACGTTGAGCAAACGATCTGCTGGCCACCGTTGAGCAAAGAACGTCTCAAGTGGTCAACAAATGATCCTATGCTGCCGGGAGACAGGCAGATGATAGACGCTTTAATGCACTACCTTGAAAGAGCAATTGCGTTCGAGCGGCTCGCGGCCGATGAGATCGACCCGGGCTTGAAAGCCGATCTTGAACGCCAGGCAAGAGCTTACCGCAGGCTTGCTGCTATACAAGCGGAAGGCATGGGTCTACCCGCACCTAGCCAGCCTTCGCAACCGCCGCATCCCTGAGGGGCCAACCATCAATATATCAAAAGTGGCTCGTTCGTCCGCCTCGTATGACACGGAAGCGAGGAGCCGTCAGCTTGTCGGGTGGAACGCGAATGGGCGTGAACTTTGTGTCACTCCGCTGGGCGCGCTTGCAGTTGTGGCAGACGAAAAGGTAAGCGAGGTATCCTTGTAGTCTCGCAGCAGCTCTGAGCGGTTCATCCTAAAGTCCGGGAGCTTCGAGGTGTCCCAGCGCCTTGTTTTGCCGATCCATGCCCCCCTATGTTCAGCAACCAGCATCAAAGTAGCCTGGAGCACAGTGCATCACATGATATAATGCCGGCTGAACCTTTTCTGCGGTCACTGCTTCGGCGTGCGTATTTCCCGGAGGGCCTTTTCGACGTAATCCAGTGGCTCACTAGTTCACGACCTCCGGACCCGGTCTCGCTCCCGCTCGACTTCCTCGGCGTCCTTGTCGTCGATGGTCATTAGCGAGTTCTTCGCATCGCCATGAACTTTCAGCAGTTCGTCGAGCTTGGCATGGATGGCTTGAGTGTCGCGGTGTTCAGCGCGCTGGATCACGAGGGTCATTCCCCAGGTCGCGAGAGTGGCAAGCGAATGCCACTCCAGGCCATTGCCGAGGACGATCCAAAGCGCGGCATAGGCAAGAAACACGACGAACGCGGCTGGCCGCGCGGTCAGCACGCCGATATTGGTCAACCAGCTCCGGATTTCCTTAACGACCATTGGCAGTCAATGTGGCGCCGCTTTTGTTTGTTCCGCGAACTTCTACAGCTCGCGATCCATCGCTGGATGGCTTCGGTTCCTAAGCTCGAGAGCCAACCGGTTTAAGGGTTCACATCACCGCGCCTGTGGAGTCTTGAACCCCCGGGGACACATTGTGCACGACGCTCCTCGAATCCTGGTTGTCGAAGATGAGTACCTCATCGCATTGGAGCTCGACGGCCACTTGAGGGCTGCCGGATACCGCGTGATCGGCCCCGTCCCAGACATTGATGGCGCTTTGAAGCTGTTGAAGGCTGACCGGCCCGACGCGGCCATTCTCGACGTCAACCTCGCTGGAGAATGGGTCACCCCCGTCGCGCTAGCGCTCCAGGCGATGTCCGTACCGTTCATTCTCGCCAGCGGCTACGTTGCCGCCGACCTCCAAGGCGCTCCAGTGTTGCGCGACGCCGTCAATGTCGGAAAATCGTGAAGGCCCGATTATCTCCTCCACGCCCTGCGGAGCGCCTTGGAGCGAAAGTGGGGACCTTGTCCCGAAGCGACGACTTTCGGTGACCTGACGAACTTGGTTGTTCAAGAGAAGTCAATTTCTCGGGTTGCTGTTGTCAACGACGGGAGATTTGCGCCGACACTGTTGGATTCACCGCACCGGCTTGGCCTGCAAAGAACGCCGCCAAAGCGCCCAGTAACAATGCCACTGCCGCGAACATTGCACCTTGTGAGACGCGCTTAGCAGCTGTATCCGCCGCCTGCTTTGCCTGCTCCTTCGTCTTGGCTACCGCATCCTTATATTGCTGTTGGTACTGACTGATCTGCGCCTTCGCTTCGTCTTGTGATATATTCTGAGCCTTGGCTAGAGCCTCGGCGGCCTTGTCGTTAGCCGCTGCCTGCTGAGAAGCGTCACCCGTTAGCGCCGCGCGGACGGCTGTGGCCGCGGCATCACGAAGCGCGGCGGGATCTTGCCCAGAGGCACCTCTAACTTTGCTTTCGATGGCAGCCATCGGGTCGCTAACATTGTTCAGCGTGGGCGCTGCCGTTTGAACCGCCGTTTGGATCGACCCTCCGAGCGCTTTACCCGCTCCGCCCAAAGCGGAGGATGCTGTGCTGAGAGCACCGCCAGCCAAGCCGGAAGCGGCGGAAGAAAGTAGATATATTACTGCCAGCGTCGAGACGGCCCATGACATCAATCCATGATAAGCCGTCGTTGAAGCCGATGCCTTGCCAGAAAGCCGACCGGCTATGTAGCCTCCGAGCGCTGCAGCCACAATTCCGGAAAGTACGAACCAGATACCAGCACCAACCGACATCGAGGTCGCGCTCGGCGTATTACCCTCCCCAACGTCGACCGTCGATAAGCCCACGCCCAGACCGATCATGTTTAGGATCATCTGCATGACAAGCGCGATGGCTGCACCCGCGAAAACGGCGCCCCACGCCACCTGGTTCAACATGATTGTGCGAATTTCGTCAGCGGGAACGACCTCGCTCGTCTGAGGGGGCGTGCGGTGGCTTGAACGAACCATTTCGGGAGAGTTGGCCATGACGTTGATCCTTGAAGGGGGTTTGATGCCGCAACCTGCTTTTGCGTCCGACGTTCCTAAAATCGTGGACATCAACTGCAAGCCCGTTGGAGCCCGGCCACTCAAATGCCCTCTAGCGTGCACTTCCCGCCTCCGCCGAGTTCGAGCAGAGCGGCGGCTTCCGCGGCGGGTGAAGTGAAGGCACAAGACCGCCCCGTTCATTCACCTCCCGATGAGCGAAGCCGACCGTAGCACGCGGGCGCAAATGTCCGCTGTGGGTCAAAAGCTGACGATTGGCGGACGTCGCGGCAGGTCCAGCCACGAGCCACAACCGGACAAATCGACGGACATCGCGGAAGATCGGCTATGGGCCACAACGCGATCTGAACCCTATCGAATGATGCGGGCTTCTCCGATAACGCCAGCGGAGCGCGTGTGGACTGAAGGATTAGCACAATGTCTCGCAGCCCGACGCTCGCACCTATGCGTTGGATTTTGATGGTGGCGGAACGGCCCTGGGGCCATTCCGTGACGATGCGAAGAAGCGGATCAGGCCTTGGCCTTGACCGGGAGCCGAAAGGGCGCCCCCAGCCGGTTGAACGCGTTCATGGCCGCAATCGTGATCGTGAGGTCTACGAGATCCTTTGGCGCGAAAGCCGCGCTTGCGGCCGCATAGGCCTCGTCGGAGGCGTGCGTCTCGCTGACGAGCGTGACTTCCTCCGCCCACGCGAGGGCAGCGCGGTAATTGTCGGGAAACAGGTGGGGCACCTCGGCCCAGACTGGAACGAGGGCGACTTTTTCAAATGACATGGTGGCCAAGAGGTCCCGGGTGTGCAGGTCGATGCAGTGCGCACAGCCGTTGATCTGCGAAACCCGCAGGAAGACGAGGTGGATCAGTTCGTGGGGCAGGTCGGTACCCGTGGTGATGTAGTGGTGGATGCTGAAGAGCGCCTTTGCACCGTGGGGTGCCACTTCGTTCCAGACCAGCCGCTTGTTCTCGCTCATGACGTGCCTCGTTGTTCGGAACGCCGGAGATTCGACGCTCGGAGCCATGACGGGCCAAGCGGTCAGGGTGTGACATGGCACTCGGCGGTTCATTCAAAGCGGCCGATGTCACATCCAGGCAGGTTCGATCGTCTTATTCTCGGGTTCGGGATGCGCGAGCGACGGTGACAGCGGATATGATCTGCGAGGAAACTGGGCGGATGGAGGCGATGGACGATCAGCGGACCACCGAGTTCGAAGCGGAGCGCAGGCGCCTGACACGCCTGGCCTACCGGATGATGGGCTCGCTCACCGAGGCGGAGGACGTCGTTCAGGACGCATGGCTACGGTGGGTCGGGGTGGAGGGTGGCGTCGATTCGCCTCCCGGCTATCTGACCCGCATTGTCACACGCCTGTGCCTCGACCGACGCCGCTCCGCGCGGGCGCGCCGGGAAACCTACGTCGGCCCCTGGCTGCCAGATCCTCTCGTGGGTTCCGTGGAGCCGAACGAGACGGTCGCCGACGACGTCACGGTCACGTTGATGCTGGCCCTTGAGCGCCTGTCGCCTCTCGAGCGGGCCGCTTTCCTTCTCCACGACGTCTTTGACGTGCCGCTGACCGAAGTGGCCATCACCATCGGCCGCGAGCCGGCAGCTGTTCGTCAGCTCGCGGCGCGCGCCCGCAAGCACGTGCAGGCCGCACGTCCCCGCTTTGACGTCGAACCCGCGGATGCGGATCGGATCACCCGAGCTTTCTTCGCCGCAGCACGCGACGGGGACGTGGCGGCGCTTTCGGCGCTGCTGGCAAGGAACGTCGAGATCCATACCGATGGCGGCGGCAAGGTCCTCGCTTTCCGCAATGTCATTCGGGGGGTCGAGCGGGCCCTGCGCCTTTTTGCGAGGCAGCGGCGCAAATACGTCGTAACGCCGAAGCTGCTTCGTGTCGTCACCATCGACGGCCTGCCAGGCTACGTTAGCCTCGATGGAAGCGGCGTACTGCAGACGACTGCGCTCGACATCCGCGAGGACGGGATCACCGCGATCTACATCGTCAAAAACCCGGACAAGCTGTCGCACTTAGCGACAGAAATGGACTTTCCAGCTCGCATCTCGCCGATACCGCCAGCTTCATGAACTGCCCGAGTGACTGCGGCAACGTGGAGAATCGTTCGATGGGCTGCATATGAGGCTCGCCCACGGTCGACGTCCGCTCCGGGTCAAGCGGGACGGTTTTGCTCGGTTGAGTTAGGTCCGGTCTACCTCTGACAGCCGACGCATCCCCGGCCGTGGGACGCGGCAGCGATGGGCCCATAACCAGACCTCAGGTTGTGAAAGCGTATCGGATGCAGACCCTGCGGCCGTGAAGAGAGGCCCCGCCCTGGCTCAGTCTAAGTTGGAACTGCCTCGATGACCTGGAAATGCAAGCCTGCGCGAGCTATGCCGCGCATCTCAAATCCGGCCGTTCGACATAGAGCGGAATACTCGTCGTAGCTCCGTTCAAGCGCTCCAAGCATCACTAGCATATTGAGGTCACTGAACTTCGAGATCGGCCCCTCGTTCGGCGGCTCTACCACACGTTCAATGAGGAGTAATCTGGCATCAGCGGTCATAGCGCGGCGGCAGGTCTTCAGGATGGAAATCGCTTCCTTATCGTCCCAATCGTGGATAATCGCCCGCATCACATAGGCGTCAGCCCCCTCCGGGATGGATTCAAAGAAGCTGCCTCCGACGATTTCGCATCTGTCGACGACACCATGTTGGTCCAGAACTTCGGTCGCCTTGCCAACCACGTGCGGCTGATCGAACAGCGTTCCGCGCAGGCCCTTATTTGCTCCGAGAATTCCCGCCAGCAATTGGCCTTCACCACCCCCGATATCCGCGACGTGACGAAAGCTGCTGAAATCGTAGGCGGCGATAATAGCTTCGATCGCGCCGCGTGAATTGGCCGTCATGGCTCGGTTGAAGATCGCGTTCTCATCCGGACGGGTGCTGCGATACTCCCATACGCTCTGACCATTGAGATGCCGAAAGGCACTCTCGCCGGTGCGGACGCTGTGTTCAAGATGCCCCCAGGCCTGCCAGGCATAAGGTCGGCCGACATATGCGGCCCAGCCGTCGAGTGGAGTCGGCGAGTCGGAACGAAGACACTCGCTCATCGGGGTGAGCGAGAACGTCTTGTTCTCGGCCTCATGGAAAACACCGACTGAAGCCAGCGCCCGCAAGAGCCGATAAAGTGTCCTCGGATGCGATCCGCTGAGCTGAGCAAGTTCGTTGCTGCCTAGGGGCCCGCGACCAAGGTGGTCGGCTATGCCAAGCCGGGCCGCCACGTGAATGGCCTGCGAAATCTGATAACCGTTAATCAGTCGCGTAAGGTCCGACAAAGCATTGGCGGCCATGGTGTCACCTCCTGCTGCTCCGCACACAGTAAAGATGCATCGAGTACCAGACTCCCGCAAACGGATGATATCTCAGATATTGCGGTGCGCACCATCTAACACAAGTCGATTTGAGGACCGCTTAGGGTCAAAGGCCGCCGATTTGCCCTGCGGTCGGGCGCTTCCGGTTTACCCCGTTTCCGGACAACTCGTCGCTACGCCCCAATGGAAGCGATGGGCCACAAGCAGACCTCCGCTCCGACCACAACGAGATTCGCTAAGTGCTTCAAGCGGAAGCGACATTCGTTTGCGCACCGAGCATTTGCGCACAAGGCCGACGTCGAACGGAATATGAGAAGACCGTGCGAGCGAGACGCGCTTAAGGCTTGCGGCGGATCTGATAGAGAACGAAGCGCCCGGACCTGTCTGATTCCTTCAACATCTCCGGCAGCGGATTGGCCGTGCCAGTGCCGAGCAGATAAAGGTAGTCGTAATCTCGATACCAGGTGCGGACGAGGGCACGGTCATCAAGCGCCGTCTTCTGGCCTGTGGCGATTGCGCTCAGTACGCGTATCGGCACGGGCGCGCCATTGGGAATCGAGAGACGGCGGACCCCGGCACGTGTCTGAATCGGCTGCTTGCCGGTCTCGGTGAATACGTGCGGCACGAAGGCATTCGCGTAATGCACCGCAAGCGTCGGCGCATAATACATTGGATACTGGGTAAGGTCCTCGAATGGTGGATCCTCGGTCTCTCCGGTAATCCCAATCAGTACCTTCGAACCAGGATTGATCTTTTGAAACGACGCGATCATGGCCGAATATTCCGAACGGTAGGACAGCCAGACCTCCAGCACGATGGCCAGATTGGCCAGCGTGATGCCTCCGACAATGGCGAGCGCAGTCATCCTCCATCGTCGGTTCGGCAGTGACAGCGAGCAGAACGCGGGCAGGATCAAAGCTGCCGCGGGAAGAATACGAATGTCTGCGAACGCCGTGCCAAATAGCCTTGGCGGAATCGCAAGATAAAGGAGTCCGAAGCCACTTGCGATCCAGATCCCGGCCGGCTGCAGCTTTAGCATGCCGCAGCTGATGGCGAGATATAACGCCGTCATGAGCACGATCGCGCTGGCGCCAGAGACGGCCATGTTGTAGCCGTTCATGATGAAAAATAGCCAGGGCAGCTTGTGGTCAAAGTTCCAAAAGGTGCCCTCGCTTCCGACAGAGCCCGCGGTCAGTCGCATGACCACCAACAGCGCGGCAGCAGGGAGTGCAAGCGTCGCGAGCCGGAGCGCGACGTCGTTGTAAGGCACCTTCCGATCGAAGGCGCGCCACAATTCATAGAGTCCAAGCGTCGCACCATAGATTCCCAATGCAAAGAAATGCGCGGTGAACAGCACCACCACGAAAACCGTGTTGACAGCGCAACGTACCGAGGCTGGCCGCTCGGCGGCCAACAGATAGGCGGCGATGCCCCAGAGCGCGATGGCCAGCGCAGATTCGAAGTTGACGAACCCCCACGTGAACGGCGGGCAATAGAGAAACAAGAGCGCCGCGAAACCGGCGAGGTGAACGCGCCGCTTCACAGCCCATTCGAGCGCAAGCGCGCCGCCAACGATCAGCATCTGGGTGAAAAGAAGAAACAGCCGGGTTGCGTTCTCGGCGCCGATCAGCCGCGCCATAGAGGGGACCACCAAGTCCATTGCCAAGTTGGGATAGAAGGCCCAGGCCGCCTCATAATATGGATTGGCGTTGGGGGTGCCCATCTGACTCAGAAGTTGCATGCGGACGACGTGGTTGACGTAGTCGCCCATCGCCGGAATAGGAGTCAGAAGGGTGGGAAGAAGCGAGGCGACGGCCAGCAGAGCGAACGCAGCGGTCGCAACCGATCGATCGGAGCGAGCGCTGCGATCAATGAGATTTTCTACGATCAGGAGAGCTGGTACATTCACGCGCTAATTCCGGGTATTTGAACCCGGACTGGTTGTTATTTTGATATACACTCAGCTATGGTAGAATCTCTTAACAATCGGTTAAATGGTTGAGTGATGGGTTTATTGCTACTATCCAAAGAGCTTGAGTTCCGCTTTGGGTCAAAGGCTGCCCTCGGGAGCCCGCATGCCCTTGGTCGGATCATCTCTTGGGAGCGGATGTCGCCGCGGCCTGGGCTGAGGTCAGTCACGTTCCAAAACGGACATCCCGCATACTTCCGAATCGTTTGAAAGTGCGGTGAGCGTCAGGTAAAACTTGGCGTTGTGGAACTGTCGTGTCCGCTCGCACGGGGAGAATGCGCGTGAAGGAACTGGCAGGAAAGACGGCATTCGTGACCGGTGCGGCGTCCGGCATTGGATTGGGGATAGCGACCGCTTTCGCCCAGGCTGGCGCGAAAGTGATGCTTTGCGATATTGAAGAGGCCGCGCTGTCCGCAGCGCTCGAGCAACTGCGGCTCACCAACGTCGATGTCGACGGCGTGAAGGCAGACGTCTCGCTTAAAGCCGAACTCGCGGCGGCCGCAGAAGCCACCACCGTCCGCTACGGCAAGGTCCATATTCTCGTCAACAACGCGGGCGTCGGCGGTGGTGGGCCCTACGGCAGCTGGACCGATGCGGCGTGGAATTGGACGTTGGGCGTCAACCTGATGGCGACCATTTGGGGGATCGAGATCTTCGGGCCGTTGATCGAGCAGCATGGCGAGGGTGGACATATCGTCTCCACAGCCTCGATCGCAGGCGTCATTTCAGGAGCGAGCACTGCATACAACGTTTCAAAGTATGGCGTTGTCGCGCTGTCCGAGGGATTGCGGCAAGAGCTCGCGCCCCGCGGAATTGGCGTATCGGTATTGTGTCCCGGGTACATCCGCACTCAAATCATGAACTCGAGCCGCAACCTCCCCAAGCGCTTCGAGGGGGCAGTCCGAGCCCCGCCGACTTCGGGCCCGATTGCCGAACGCATTAATCAGATCCGGGAACGCGTCACTCAAGGTATCGACCCCCTCTATGTCGGCGAACTCGTCCGCGAAGGCGTCGAAAACGACTGGCCCTATATCTTCACCGACCTCGAATTTGAGCCGATAGTCGAAGCGCGCTTCGCCGGAATCAAGCAAGGCTTTGACCATATCCGCGGGCGCTCCCCGAAGCGTTGAGTGCGCAAACTTTCTCCTACCTGATCGGTGTGTTCATGGGGTGATGGCGCTGAGACGATTCTGTGAGTCATCACGCCATGTCCGCTCCGGGTCAAAAGCTGCCCAGGCCGGGGGGCGCCGAAGGTCCGCTATTGAGGCAGAACCAGTCCCATCCACTTTCTCAGGGAGGCGCTAGCGGACTGCGGCTGCAGGATGGTCACCACTCGGAACGACCCAGTCGATCGCCAGGAGGCAGGCTTCGACTATGACAAACGAGAGTAGGCCCCCAATCCATCCGAAAAAGACGACCGCGAAAGTTGCAATCAAAATCGCGCAGAATACATCGGCCAGCACCTTAGCTGCGCGTTCGCCCTTGTCCTGTTTGGATGTGAAATAGGGGCATGGTCTCCTCCGGGCGCTTCACTGGTCCGGACTTAGCCACACCTGCGAGCGGCCGTCCACTCCCTCAGGGGTACCGCATTACCGAGCGTCCTATCTCCCGCTATGGGTCGCAAGCGGCGGTCCTGGCAAGCGCAGCCGTACGCCCGGTTAAAGGCAATAGCCGACAAGCATCGGAATTGCCGTTCTACGGCGAGGGCGGGCCGCAGGCAGGAAGCCCACCCGTAAATTTCCCAAGTGTCGGATTTTCGCTCGCTGGTTAACTGGTGCGGATCGAGCGCCGCATTATGAAAACACCGAAGCCGAAACAATGGGCCGAGCAGGAGGTCCGACGATTGATCGCGCTGGCTCGGCAGGGAGTCGGCGCAGCGAGGATAGCCGCCGAACTCGGCCGCCACACCGGATCGGTGAGGCGCATGGCGCGAACGTTGGGACTGCTGTTGAAGAAGTAGCCCCCGAGCAATCTTGAGCGCAGCGCGGCAGACCTGCAGACCAAAGCCCCCGACCTCCCGCTGCGAGCGGGCCTGCAATTCGCGCAGAGCTGGAACTTAGATTGCAACAATATCATTCCGACGACGGTCACAAAGACTCGCCCGTTCACTCCATTCAGGGGCGTGCAACAGCTGAGGTCCGCTGTCAGAACGGAGTCGGACGAGCTTGCGCACCTGGAAGGTTAGGCCAGAGGCGGACAGGCCTTGCCGAGCACTGTCAGTTGAAGCCCTCGATGTAGGCGCGAACTCCGGACGCGTCGTCCGCCGCAGCGGCGCAGATGCCTATTGCGTGGATTTCGGGAGGTACGCCAAAGTTCGCGCTAATCCGCATATCCACCATCATCGAGGCAACCGCCTCACGTGCCCGACCAACGTTCAGCAGCGAGAGCGCATGTTCCTTGCTTTGCTCTACGTATTCTTTTCGAGTCATTGCCAACACACTAGTCTTCAGGCCGAAAGTTCGTTCAATTGGGCGTCAGCATCGCATGCTTTCCTTGGAATGACTACCTCGCGTAGGTTGCCGGCCCATTCCATCTCGGCCCGTCAGAGGCGAGTTGCAACAAATCGCCCCCTCAAGGGGAGCGCCCGCCCTCTTCAAGGAAGATTCGAAAAGGCAGCCTGAACGTCCGCTGAGGGTCAGAAGCGTCGGTCTGTCGTTCCACTGCAAACGTCCGCTCTGCACTGTAAAGTGACATCTAGCGGTAGCGCCTCAAGGGAAGCCGCGGCTTACAGTTGCCGCCAAACCCCCACTTCCGTTGGCAAGACGCTCCCGCCCGTTGATCGGGTTTACCAGAGTGATCGAGGGCGCGCGGCGGTCGCAATCAGTCCAATTCCGAGCGAATCTCGGTCATCAACCCGAAGTAGCTTTGACCGTTGAAGCGATCCTCACATCTCCACGTCCTCTCCGCCTTGAAATTGGAGTTGCCATGTGCCGTTTGCCCAACGACACGATCACGCTGACACTCCCGCAAGTTAGCTTCGAAGCCTTATTCGGCGACCCTGAGTTCCCGGCCAATGCGCATGGCGGCAACGACACCATTACGATCAACATCGAGGCCATGACGTTCGTCAACCTGGTGGGCGATACTGCGACCTTGCTGGATCATTCCCAAGGCGGCAACGACACACTCAGGGTGAACATCGACGGCTCGCTCAACACCGTCATCATCGACGGCGATGCACAATCCATGTCAGGCCATGCCAGGGGCGGCAACGACACGGTGATCGGCGACAGCACGGGCTCGGTTCGCAGCGGCTTCACACTCTATGGGGACGCCGAGGGTGCCATGTCTGACCACGTGCAGGGCGGCAACGACATCGTCATCGGCGCGTTCGGCGGCCGATCATTGAACACTCTGGTGGGCGATGGCACAACCATGTCCGGGCACGTCCATGGCGGCAACGACACGCTGATCGCTCTCCAGACCGGCCAGACCGGCTCGGCAATTCTGTACGGCGATGCCTTCGGCATGGCCGATCACGCGCACGGTGGCAATGATAACCTCACCTTCACGATCGGGGACGAAGCCCAGCCCGGAGGCGGGAGATTATACGGCGATGGGGGTGGGCTCTCGGGTGATGCACGTGGCGGGAACGATACCCTCACCGTGGTCGATCTCCATGGCAATCTTCACTTCTATTCCTTCCTGCTGATTGGCGATGTCGATTCCATGTTCGGCAATGCGCAGGGGCGTAAGGGATTGTACAAGAAATAGCTCATCTGCCTGCGGGCCTCCGTTTGCGGACGCACAACCGCGCCGGCGTCGGCACCTTCAGCACCCCCGCGGCGATCAGAGCAATTTACGTGATCTGGATGCGCTCGTTTCCAGTAACGCCGTCTGCCGCATGCGCACCAATTTGGCCTGCCGTAGGCCACCGTTCCACCCCTTGTGAGGAACGACAGAACCCACCAAAATCGAGGGATTGCCTATTGGAGATTTCAAATGCCCCTTACTACCGATCCGTCTCGCGATATCGAGTTCCGACTTTTCGAAGGTATCGCGTTTGCGATGTTGGACAGCGAACAGCGCGTCCTTTGCTTCGTCACTTGGGCTGCCTTGCTCGATCGCGCCGCAAAGGATGGGACCCGTCAAACGGACCTCAGAGGCACGTTTGAGCAGTACCGTTGGAAAATCGAAGCGATCGCGAGCGGGAATTACGACCAGGGGGAAACCAGGCCCGTGGTCCGTACCGAGCAGCTCACCCCGCCCTAACGGCTCCTGCGGATTTATGGCCCGCAGCTCCGACGCTGGCGGCGAGCCGCGCTGCGGCTTCCGGGGTCGGCCCAAAGGGAGCTTCAACGTGCTTCACGCTGCGGCCTTAAGGCCTCATTCCTTGATTCAGGAATAAATCATGACACGTGGTGCGAGCGGGAGGGAGCAAAATCGCGCCTTTTCACAGCCGGTAGATAATTCGTGGTCGGCTCTTTGACCCGCCGCGACTCAGGCGTGCCCCCCAATCGAAAGCTACTACGCTGGTATGGCAAGATAGCCCTCGCAACGCGGGCGAAGGAAAAGGGGCGCCTACGCAAAACCTCGAAGGTGAATGTCGGCCGGGCGATCTACCTTTCGGGTGACAGCCATCTCCCACGGGTGATGGGATCAATCCATGTCCCGGTTATCTCAAACTTCGGATTTGTTGGGCGAGGGGCGCGAAGTCCCATTGCGCTGCGCGTTCGACAGTTTGCTAGCCATCGACGAGCGTGCAGTTGGCATTCCGGAGAATCCTGGAAGTCGCGGTTGGTCAGAGCTAGCTTGCTCCATTGCCCGCTCAGGGACAGACCATAGTGCGCGCCCTCCGAGGTGCAACGAGAGGGCCAAAGTTGAGATCGTAAGATCTGAGGGGCAACCCTCTCGACTAATTCCCTGTTGAAGATTTCGCAAGCACCACATCGGTGCCGAGCTCGGGTGAATAAATCCAGCAGAACAATCCGGCACCAAGGACGGCCGCAATTCCTTGAAGTGCAATCATCTGAAGTCTCCCCATGAAAAGGTCCAAATGGAAGACTGGCCCCCGTCTGTTTCCGGGATGCTTCGATCGGAGGGGGAAGGTGTTTCGTTCACCAACGTGTTATCGAGCACGGCGGTACCGCTCTGGTCCGCGCCCCCCCAGCTCACGTTGGCGGGCTTCTCTCTTGCGGCTCTCCCCGTTTAAATGGGTTCGATAACTGGGAGGATCGCAATGCACAAAATGATCACCGTGGGAGTTATGACTGCCGCGCTCATCCTTGCGGCCTGTGGCAGAGAGCCTGGACCTAAAGGTGATCCAGGGCCGCAGGGGCCGGCCGGCCGGCAGGGTGCCCAAGGGATTCAGGGGGTACCGGGACCACAGGGCCCAGCGGGTGCGCAAGGACCACAAGGGCCGCAGGGGCCGAAAGGTGAGAAGGGAGACAAGGGCGATCCGGGGACGGTCAATATCCGCTCAGTGCAAGCTGATGGCGCCGTCAATTGCGACAACAGCGAAACGCTAGTGTCGGTGTTCTGTCCAAGCGGGGGCTCAGTCGACGGAGCGAAATGCGGGACGTCGCCGACAGTCGGGCTTTGTTTGAAGAAGTGAGTGCTCGGCGGTTCACGCTGGCGGGCCTGCTCCATTAAGCAAACATTAACCATAAGCGCTCACCTTGCCGGGCAACGGCTAAGGAGCGCTGACATGAAAGTACTCTTTGCCTGCTTTCAAACCGTGCTCGCAATCGTCGTTCTGGTAGACGCAGGAGTGTTGCACCTGCTTTGACTGCGGGGTGCCTTCGCAGGTTCATGCAGCCTCTGGCTCGGGCGGAGCTTGCTTCTTCATGCTGGAAGCCATTCTCATCCTGCTGGTGATCGGAGCCGTGGCCCTTCTCCTTACGGCCTTTTGGGGCCTGCATAGGCACGTATGAGCGGCACGGCCCCGCCAGGGTGAAACCGGCGGGGCTCGAAGCTTAGGGAGGCCAGATTTGATAGCCCTGCTTATTGAAGGTCTCGGGATCGAAGCCGATCAAGCCTGGCACCGTGACATCCTTCACCTCCTTGATCCGCTCCCAAGAGCCGACCTTGGGCGGCGGCAGGTTGCTTCCGTCAGGTTCTTTTGTAATGGCCGTTTGAGCGCCAGCCTTAAACACATAACCCTTCACGCTTTACTCCTTAAGAAAATGCCCCCGAGGACCGGGGCAAATTTCTGCGGACAAAGCTGATGGCGCCGCTGCCCGGTCAGAGCTCTCACGGCGCCGCGCTGATAGAGCGACGAATGCTCAGAGGCGCTTCGGACTCATAAATTGCGGTGGCTTGCCGCTCTCGAGATCCCGCCTAACGTCAGATCCCCGACTGCCGCATTCGCCGCAGACGAAGCGCGGCTCGATATCAGACAGGCGAACATCGTCGCGCCAGCGATCTGCGCTCAGAGCGATGTGGTGGCCGCAATGGCAGTAGACCAGGACTCCGTGAAGGCCCATCTGCGCATCTGGCCGAAGGTGATCTTGAGCGGCCGGCCGGCGTGGTAGGCGTGTGGTGGCGTGCAGGGCGAGGAATGCCCCCCTCAAGGCGGCAATGTAAGTACCTCGCAAATTATCGATCCCTTGGAGCTCATCCGTCGCGCGATCTACCGCGCGTCGTGGGCGTGGAAAACGACCTGCCGTGGTCCGGCCGGTTTAGGCTGGCGGCTCTCTATTGCGGTACTTTCCCGCGACTGCCAGAGTGGTCCGCAGGTTTCGAGACGATTGTCGTACCAATGGCCAGCAGACATCACATGCCAAGCGACAGGACTGAGTAGCCTTTGAAGCAACCGGCGCCCAGAACGGTTCAGGAGGCTCGCGCGAACGCGCGGGCAGCCGAGCTAGCCCCTCTTATCGAAGCTCTCCAGAAGTCCGGTGCCACGTCCTTGGGGGCGCTTGCAAAGAAACTCAATGAGACCTGCGTTCCTACGCCAGCCGGGCAAGGCAGATGGTCCGCCACGCAAGTCTGGCGAATCCTCAAGCGCTTGCGTCAGATCTCACATGGCCCTTGAGGAATTGTTGAAATCCGGGCGGCGACGGGACATCAGCCGTGCCGGCCACAAATGCAATCCCCCTCAGGCATGCCTGTTAACGCTATGGCTGCATCGGTAATCGGCGCAATAGACCGCGACGCTTCGCACGGCCATCACGCGCATCTGGCCGAAAGTGATCTTGAGAGGTCGGCCGTCAGCATTTGTGGGTGTGTGGCGTCTGGCGGGGCACACAGAAATCAAAGCAGCACCGCTGCCACTGGCAAGTTACCGAGTCGTATTTCAAAGGGGCCAGGCCGCGCTACGTCTGAACGGCCACCTACCAACCAACGGAGGATTTTCCCGGCCCCCAACTCCACTTTCTAGGCAAGTAGAGATCAAGAGGACCATCCGCAGACGCCGCGGACACCGAGAGGTCAACACTAACTTCTGCACTTATCGTTTGAGCGTGGACTGGAGCAACCTTCGTGCGTTGTTCGCCCCCGTCAGTGCTCTGAGCGACTTCCGTTGACATGGCTAGGGCCTCCACTGAGCGTAGAAGCCTAGCAACGACGGTTGGCGAATGCTGTAGCGGAAATGCGACAACTTCTGCGGAAGCGCGCCGCCCGGTCCTTTGTTTCACACCCGTAGTATATCGTGAATTGCTGTCTTGATGCCCGCAGGAATTAATGGTCGGGCTATGGTGGCAGGCTTTTTGATTGCTGGCGGCGTTGCCGTGTTGGCTCTGGGCGTCACATTCGCCGCCGTGAAGTATATGGACGGTCGGACGGAGCGAAAGCGCCACTAGAAGCATCGGTACCTATGCGGCGCTACGGGGCTTGAACCACTTCGTTGGCAATCCAATGTGGTAACCGCGCAGGCGAAGCTCTTGCTCGGTTCGGTTCAGCGTTTCGGAAATGAACTCGACGGGCGCGCCGAGATGAACAAGCACTCACGCAGCATCTCGTCTTCTTGTCTGGTCCAGGAGGAGCGGGCCTGCTTCATATTGGAGATTGGATGTATGTTGGAAGTAAACGGCTATCGTACCTCTCGTTGCCGAACGCTCGATAAATGCTTTGTGCGCGGCAGCCCGGTCTTTTCGAGATCTCTGAAACGTTGAAATTTTGAGGGTCTGCCCGATCGCCCAGCAGATTGCATGAGGTTCTGGGAACACGAAAGCTTAGCTCATCTGCGAGCTTCGACGTGGGGACTTGTCGGTAAGGCTTCGCCTAAGCCTCAAAGCAGAAGGCCGGCTCAAAAAGCCGGCCTTTGTTTCTTTAGTGGAGATAATCAGTACCTGGCAGCGACCGGAGCGCCAAAACCACCAAAACGGTAGTTCACCCGAACCAGAGCCAGATCTACATCCTGTCCGATACGAGCGGTGCCGAAAGTAGCCCCAGCTGGCGTGGTGAAAATCGTGTCATGGTCGTCCAGGAAGATATGGTTATACTCGAAACCGACCGACCAGTTCGGAGCGAAGCCAAATTCGACGCCAGCGCCCACGGTGGCACCCCAGCGCGTGTCGCGTGCTGACGCCAGGAGCGTACCGGCACCAATGAAGCCAGGCGGAATATAGGTGTCGTAGCGATTGCCAACCACCGCTGCACCGCCCTTGACGTAGAGCAGGACGTTGTTCCAGGCGTAGCCCACTTGGCCGGTAATCAACCCAAACGCATCGATCCGGGTGTGATTGTCGAAACCCGTGGCAAGGCCAATGTTGCTGCCGCTGAAGTCCGCCCAGTTGCCCTGGCCTTCAACGCCGAAGACCCAGTTGGCTGATTGCCAGCGGTATCCGATCTGGCCACCAACCGTTCCGCCGCTGGCGTCATGGCAACCATCGGCCACAGCCGGCACGACCGGAACAACGCCAACCGCCACGATATCGGCGCAAGTACGCGAAGAGCCCCAACCGCCGTTGACGCCGATGTAGAAGCCGCTCCAGTCGTAGATAGTGGCCACCATTGGCGGAGCCTTGGTCATCGGACGAGCGGCCAAGTCCGCCGCACTGGCGGGAGCCGCTAGACCAAGTGCCAGAGCACCGGCCGCAGCCGCGAAAAGTTTTCTCATTCGAGTGTCTCCCCAATAATAACGAGTTCAATGAATCAGTGCATTCGCCCACCTGCCAAACTGAGCGTACTCACCTCAGGCAGAATTGCTGTAGCTCCGGCGCAACACCCGCGCTCTTAAAGAAGCCTAATTCTACAGGTACTTAGGGAACTAAATGCACTCTATCGCGCACACAACGGCAGGTTTGATACCGCAGCTCTTAAGGGCGGAACGAGAAAAACGTATCTCGGGCTGGAGTTCACCAGCGGCGCCGGCTTGGACAACGGGTGTTGCTTTCCCATCACATCGCGGCTCGTGATTTAGAAGTTGGAACCGCTGCAGGATCGCGGGAAGGGCGTCGGGTGAGTGCTACCTGCGCGAGGCTTTCTGGCGAGTATGACGTCGGCTGTCGAAGCCGCTGACCAAAGTGTACCGCTTTTCACCAAGGCGCCCACGGCTGCTAGGCATCAAACCTGGACAGGATTGCATGTAGGCGGGAACGTCGGCGGCGCTTGAGCAAATCGCACTGTGAATCTCGCAGGTGATCCGCTTCCGCTTTCCTCTTCAATCTGGAGTTCCGGTCTTAGCTCCCTTGCAGGGCAGGTTGCTTTCACAGCCTAAGACCTCTCAATGAGTAGTGTTAGCGGAGGCTGGCAAGCTAGCTGGCGTTGAAGGTGACTTGAGCGCGGCGAGCTTGCGCGGAAGAGCCGCTAAACGCTCGATCATTTGTTCGGGAGAGGCCGCGGCGAGCATCGTCTTCTTGATCTCAGGAGTGGTTCGTGAGGTACATCCGGTCGCGCCGGCGGATGCTAAGGCTGGTGGTCGGCGGCGGCCGACGGATGCGGCGGGAGTTGATGGTCGTCGGCGAACAGAGTTGCGGTGTCCAGGCCTTCCGTTTCGTCGCACATGGCTTGCTCTCCGTGAGCCCCAGCAAGCGCTTGGGACCCACCGAAAACTGAGCTCGGTCAACCGCGAGAGTTTGTTGGCTTTTTCGACAGTGCACGAAGTGTCTGAGATTTAGCGGTCCGTCGGCGTTCTCGATGGCATTGTCGAGCAACGAATCGATCCCGAGTGAATCAAGGCAAACTCCAGACAAAACCAACATCACGAGGACATCATTGCGATCGCTTCATTTTTCAAGTCGCGAGGACTCACAACTCCCACAATTTGACAGACAAACCTCGGACGTGGCCGGCTTCCCCTCTCGGAGGGAGCCACCATGGTCGAACCGCCGCTCTATTACGAACATCAGGTACTGAAACGCTTGAAGCTCAGGGCCTCCGAGCTCGAGGAGCTTCTGAATATCGGCATCGTCTCGCCGGTCGGGCGCAGGGGGAGCGACCCGCTTTAGTGCGTGGAAGCGATCGTCTCGCGACAGAATACCACAACACGAGGATGAGCGGCAAACACATAAATCATGTCCAGGGGCCGCGCGCGTATGTCCAAGGCGCACGCCCAAAGGTGCGCGGGGCCGTCTAACGTCGATCATTTCGCCCCTGGGCTTTAGCTCTTGCTCGAAAGGCAAAACGTTATGTGCTCATCTCTCGCCCCCCGTACAAACGTCATTCTTCTGAAAGTGAAATCGGCCGCGCTCTCGCGCGCACGAAAACCAACGTCATCCTGATCATTGAAGAGGGGGCGCCCTCGTTCAGTGCCAAGTGAGCTCGGGAGTGGCCGCCGCGATGTTGGCGCCGCTCAAGGGGAAAGCTGCCGGCCAGTTCCGCGCGCTCGCTGGCAACCTAGTTGAGATTGACGCCCTGGTGACGCTGCCGATGGCAATGCGGATGCTCAAGGCGAAAGACGGCGCGCAGGCTCGGTTGCAGCTCAACTGACGCCGACCGCGCCGAGCAAGGTCGCGCCGTCCATGATCAGCACGCCGCCGGGGACAGGCACCAGCGCGCCCTTGGCAATCGTGTTAACGGCATGCATTAAATGGGCCTGCTCCTGCGCGCGCTGGAACAAAGCGCGCGAGCCCATGCCCATGGCGAGCGCGCCGGGGGAGCGCCCGGCGTGCGCTGATGAAGGCAAAGTACTCGAACAGCTTCCGCAACAGCGGGCTGCCGTTGCGCAAATTGCCAGCGGCGCGAAACGCGACGCAAGGCCGGCATAGCGCGGCAGATATCCGACCAGCCGGTCGCAGCGTCAGGCTGTGCGAGGCGGCGCGCGCGGCCAGCACCTTGATCTCATCTTGGCCACGTCGACATCAACAGCACATTCATGCCGGTAGGCCAGGCGATGTTGGCCGATTTGTTGGAGCGTTTTGCGCCGGCAAAGTGCGGCGGCTCAACGGGCTTGAGCGCTATGAGCGGGCCGCTCTGGTGAGCAGAGGCGGGCGCATCGCGTTCCCAAAGCAGAGGATAGTTGAGCAACGGCCACTCAGCTTCGTTCTGGAAATCTGCGTTTTGCCGCACGATGGTCTGCAAAGCTCAAGACGGCCCGGAAGCTCGGATTGTGCGGGCTCGACAATTTCAACTGGGATACGCCAGTGTGCTGATCTGCGTGCTGGACCTCGGGTTTCTTCAATTTAGGCCAGAGCGTCGAGGTTGCTCATTCAATAGTGCCACAGCATCGGCGTAGATGGTCCGAGACGGCAGCGTTCTTGGGGGCGATCTGCGAGAATCATCAGCTTGCGTTGGCTCGGCGGCTGGCCAGCGATCGAAAACGATCCATCTGATGCACGAAAAAGAGCCGATGAGTTCAGACAAGATTTGTTGATGCCGAGTAGGAAAGTTGGCCCAGGTCCTGGGCCGCATCTTGACAACCTCTAGGACAGCGCTGGCGAGTATGCCTGGCGCGCCGGTGATTTCGACGAGAGGATGTGCGTTATCTCAAAAGATGGAGCATTTCGCTTGCCGAAGGAGCCCCAAGCCTTGCCACCGATCCACTCAATCCATTCGACGCGCCCCAGTCTGCCTTGAAGGTGACCCGTCGCTCGGCTTCGGTGCGCCAGGTTAGAAACTGGGACAACGCATCCATCATGTCATCGGTCTTGCCGAACGGAAACGAGACGTACTCCAACATAAAATCGTCGAGCCAGGGTGCCGTTCGCGGCAAGATGAGCGAGCCGGCCTGCAGCTTTGCGGTCTCGCCGCTCATACGCGTCCGCTTGTCTTTGGTCGGTTTGATCGCAACAATGCCTTGCAGCCCAACCCGCATGAGCTCACCAGCCAGCGGAGAGCCCATAGCTGTATCTTCGATGAGCACGGCATTAGGCGCGTGTTTGGCTACTTGCGTCTGCATGAGTTGGCAAAGCTCGTGGAAGGCAACCTTTCCTCGCCAAACGTCAATAAGATGATACTGGTTCCGATTGCGGACAAGAAAGGCCAAACAAGTCGAGTAGTTGCTGTTCTCGCTAGCTTTCGCGGCCATATCGCAGGAGAGTACGACTTCGTCCCCCGACTGACGGGTCGGAACGACATCATACGACTGGAGCCATTCCCGCTTGAGGTCATTCCCCTGATCCGGAGCGGGATCTTGAAGATATTGTGTTTGAAATACCAGCGATCCCACTTGGCTCTTGAGGTCGTCCAATACTTGGAGGGGTTCTCTCGCTTGTAGAGGGTGTCCTTGTTTCCAAACAAAGGATCGATTCTGCAGCCGGATCTTCGTGTCCTGCGCCGCAATAGCCGGAAGCACCAGATGATCCCAGCCTCCTCTTTCGATGAGGTGGCCGGTTAGGTCTTGCTGGTGCAGGCGCTGCATCAGGACGATGATGCCGCCTTTGGACTTGTCATTGAGGCGCGACATGAGCGAACGATCAAACCACTCGTTGCAGTGCTTGCGCGTCACATCGGAAGCCGCCCCGGCTGCGTTGAGCGGGTCATCAACGATGATGGTGTCGGCGCCAAAGCCGGTTAAAGTGCCGCCGACGGACATTGCTAACCGACAGCCCCCATTCGTTGTCGCGAGCTGATTCTCAGTGCTCTTGTCCAGACGTGTTGAAAATAGCGCGCGGTACCAGGGCGATTCCATAATTCGTCGGCAATCGGCCGAATGCTTGTTTGCTAAGTCTTGGGAATAGCTGACGCATATGAACTTGTGAGTGGGATCTTGGCCCAGTCTGAATGCGGTCCACGCCACCGAAACGAGATAGGATTTGAGCGCGCGGGGCGGCGCGTTGATGATCTGTCTTGTTGCGCGTCCAATGCTGCCATTTAGTCTTTGGGCGACCGATTCATGAAACCATTCGTGCGAATACGTGTCGCTGGAAAAGACGTAGAAGGCCTTCATGGCGAAGGCAAGAAAGTCGCTGCGATAGATCGCATCGCGTTGGGCTGGGGTGGAGATCGGCACGGATCACTCCTCATGTTTGGAATGGCGGCGTAGAAAATCTGCAATAATCTCTTGATCATGCTCGGTGACGATTGTGGTCTCGCTGTGGGATTGCTCCCCGGGCTCGAACTTCATGATCATGTTGAACAGTTGCGTGCAGGCCTTGGTATCGCCCTTTGCGGCCCGCTCGAACAGTCTGAGGAGCACGAGCTCCTGCCGGCTCACCAAGCGCGGTTCGCCATCCTCGCGAATCTGGACGCGCCTTTTCATCATGCTGCTCAGGTCCGTCCTGAGATTGCGCGATCCCTTTGGCCGACCCTTGGGATTACCTGACTGCCCCTTCGTAAAGCGCCCTGAAATGGGCGGGCGGCCGTAGCCCGCCCCTTGATCGTCAGTCACGAGCGTCTCCCTTGCGAGAGGGGCCAGGCAGCAGAAGCGGCCGCGCGTAAGTCAGGGCGGCGGCCGCCGCTTCTCGGTCGGCAAAGCTACGGCCAGTCCTGACGCAGATTGCGGTCTGACCGGTGTGATTTTGCCAACGGCGTACGATGACGTCGCAATATAGCGGGTCGATTTCTAACAGAGCGGCGCGCCGGCCGGTCTTCTCTGCGGCGATCACGGTGGTTCCGGATCCTGCGAAAGGATCCAAAACAAGGTCGCCGCGCCGTGTGCAGTCCTTGATCACGTCGCTAATCAAGGCAACAGGCTTCACGGTGGGATGCAAAGCCAGCAGCTCGTCGCGCTGCCGGCCAAAGCTGTTGATGCCCTGGTAGGTCCACAGATTGGTTCGAGTGCGGCCGTGGACGCCGAGCTCAATGTTGTTGATGTGCGGCGCGGTGCCGTTCTTGAACACATGAACGAGTTCGTGCTGGGAGCGGTAGAACGAACCCATGCCGGCATTGGTCTTGGCCCAGACGCAGGTGTTCTTATGCTCGGCGTAAACACGTCGTGCCGCGGTCAACAGCTCGAACGAATGCCGCCAGTCCATAGATATGTAGTGCAGCGAGCCATCGACGCTGTATCTGGCGGAGAGCACGCAGGCCGTGGTCAAAAATTCGGTGAACTGTTGCGGCGTCATTTCGCCGGAGGCCATGGCGAACTCGCGGTGCTTGATGCTGCCGCGGCCGCTGACATGGCCGTCGACGGCAACGTTGTAGGGCGGATCGGCGATCACCGCGCGTGCCCGCTGATCGTGCAGGAGGGTCTTGTAGGCTTGCTCGTCCAAGGCATCGCCGCAGATCAGCCGGCTGCTGCCAAGCCGCCAGACGTCGTCTCGCCTGGTGACCGCCGGCACGGCAGGTCCAAGCTCGGGCAGGCGGTCATCGTCCCCGGAGGGCTGATCCAGGATCAAATCGATCTCTGGCGTGTCAAATCCGATCGCGTCGAAATCGAAGTTCAGATCGACAAGGACCTGCAGTTCCTCTCTGAGAAGTTGAAGATCCCAGGTGCCGTTGGCGGCGATTTTGTTGTCGGCGAGGGCGAAAGCCCGTTTCTCGGCCGGCGACAAGTGTCGAATAATGACGACCGGTAATTCCGATATCCCGAGTTGCTCGGCAGCGGTGACGACCGCGTTGCCGTAGATGATCTTGAGATTTTCGTCGGCGCCGATTGGTCTGTTCACTCCAAACGTATTGATGCTCTTGGCAATTTGATCGATCTGCTGCTGCGGATGGCGGCGCGGATTGCGGGCATTTTTCGTCAGAATCTGTACAGGAAGATAGTCGAGCCACAGTCTAGGGGAGTTCGACTTTTCGATGGGCATGACTGCTCCGGCGCAAATAAAGGCCCTCTAAGCACCGGAATATCGGCTCTGTAACAGAAGGACGGGCGCTCTCATCGATGAAATGAGCCGGAGGACGGCTCAAAGCCGAAAGGCACGCGTGGTCGTGGCCCGTGATAGGCCAATCCAGCGGCAACGAGATCACCTCAAGGTTGGGGTGGGCGAGCCGGTTGGTTTTCCAACCGACCCAGCGCCGTCCCCTTGGCCCGCCTAAAGCGGAATTGGGTTGGGCCGGCTCGGGAATTTCAGGCTTGCACGCCATGCTCGCCGCTGAAGTTCCGGTCGCCCCACACCCGCGAAGACCAACCGGAACCAGCCGGGGGAAATGACTGACGATCGACCTAGATCGCTTCGCCGCTCCGATTTTGAAATCGGCGAAGTGATGAACTTGTCAGCCTGCCTTGAGCGCCTTGGCGGGTCCCTGTTTCGGACGGGTGCATTGCCTGTTCTACACCGGACATTTCCCTGTTCCAGTTTTGTCGCTCCGCGGCCGAGATGCCCAAGATTTCAAGGCACTTCCCACGTGTTCATGCGTCGCGGTCAGGCACGCTGGAATGATTTTCCCTGCAGAATTCCCTGTTCGCAGGGAATGGAATTTTGGAGTTTTAGCGCTCGTCCACGATGACCTTGCCGTCATTCGGCAGCGTGCCGGGACCGACCAGCTCGACGGCTCCTCCGAGCTTCGTTATCGCGCGCAAGCTGGCCGCGATGTCGTCGCGTAGCGAGTCGCTAGGGGGCGCAGCTTCCGCTCTCAACGTCATGGCGTCGGTCTCGCCTTGGCGCGTGACGATGAGGCGAAGTCTTCCGAGCCCCGCGTGGCGCTTGCCGATCTCGGCGATCTGCTCGGGACGGACGAACATGCCCTTGATCTTGGTGGTCTGGTCGGCGCGGCCCATCCAGCCCTTGATGCGCATGTTGGTGCGCCCGCACGGGCTCGTGCCGGGCAGGGCCGCGGTGAGGTCGCCGAGCGCGAGCCGGATCCAGGGATGGTGCGGGTCGAGCGAAGTCACGACAATCTCGCCGACGTCACCTGGTGCGACCGGATCGCCAGTGCCGGGCTTGACGATCTCCAGGATCAGGTCCTCGTTCACGACCATGCCTTCGCGGGCCTCGGTCTCGAAGGCGATGAGGCCGAGATCGGCGGTGCCGAAGGCCTGGTAGGCATCGATGCCGCGCCCCTTGATCTCGGCCTGGAGCGAGGGCGGAAACGCTGCGCCCGAGACCAGCGCGCGCTTGATCGAGGAAACGTCACGCCCCGAGCTTGCCGCGGCATCGAGCAGAATCTTCAAGAAGTCCGGCGTGCCGCTGTAGCCGACCGGCCGGTAGGCCTCGATCAGCTCGAACTGCTGTTCTGTGTTGCCGGGGCCGGCCGGGATCACCGCGCAGCCGAGCGCGCGCGCCGACGCATCGAAGATGAACCCACCGGGGGTGAGATGGTAGCTGAAGGTATTGAGGACGATGTCGTCGGGGCGGAACCCGGCTGCGAACAGCGCCCTTGCGCCGCGCCAGGGATCGGCTTGTCGCCCTTCCGGCTCGAAGATCGGACCGGGGGAGGTGAACAGGCGGGCGAACGAGCCAGGCGCCGCCGCCACGAAGCCTCCGAAGGGCGCGGAGGCCTTGTGCAGGGCGGGCAGTTCCGACTTGCGCAACACCGGCAAATCCGCCAGAGCCGCCCTGGAGGTCACGGCGGCGGGATCGAAGCCTTTCAGCCGCTCGGCATAGGCCGGGGCGGCCATCGCGGCTCGCAGCACCTCCGGGAGGCGGGCGAACAGGTCGGCCTCGCGCGCGGCTTGCTCACGCGTCTCGCGGGCGTCGTAATGGGCGGTCATGGCTGTTCTTTCCGTGTTGGCATCCGTTGCGCGCCGCCACCGGCATGGCTATCAGACCGCCAGTGGCGAGGCTTGAAAGGGACCCGATGGCGGACGAAGGAATCATTGCGGCGGACGAGGCGTCGAACGTCGTTGCGCGCCTGAAGCGCCGTATGATCGACGAGGCGCTGCCGCTGTGGTCGACGGTCGGCTGGGATCACGCCGCAGGCGGCTTCATCGACCGGCTGCACCGCGACGGTGCGGCGGATGCCGCCGCGCCCCGGCGCGTGTTCGTGCAGGCCCGCCAGATCTGGTGCTACGCCAAGGCGGCACAGATGGGCTGGTATCCCGAGGGGCGCGCGATTGCGCTGAAGGGGCTGGAGCACCTGCTGGCCAAAGCGAAGGCGCCCGATGGCCGGCCCGGCTATGTGCACCGGCTGACGCCGGACGGATCGGTGCTGGATGCCCGGCGTGATGCCTATGACCACGCCTTCATCCTGTTTGCGCTCGCCAGCGTCTATGCGCTCGACCAGGATGCGCAGGTCCGCGCCGAGATCGATGCGCTGCTCGCCTTCCTCGACGGCCACCTGCGCTCGCCGCATGGCGGCGTTCACGAAGGCCTTCCGGTCTCGCTGCCGCGCCGGCAGAACCCGCATATGCATCTGTTCGAGGCGATGATCGCGTGCTTCGAGGCGACCCACGATCTGTCGTTCCAGAACCGTGCCGGAGAATTCTTCGCATTGTTCCTCGCCAACCTCTACGACAAGCAGAGGCACGTATTGTCGGAATATTTCGAGGAGGACTGGTCGAAGATCGAGCCGGTCAGCGTCGAGCCGGGTCACCAGGCGGAATGGGTCTGGCTGCTGAAGAGTTTTGAACGCATCACGGGATGCCCGACCAGCCAGCGGCGTGCGGAATTGCTGGAGACCTCGCTGCGCTATCGTGACGAGGCGACGGGCTGCCTCGTCGACGAGGGCGATGCAAGCGGCAGCATCCGCCGCAGCACGCGCCGGCTGTGGCCGCAAACCGAGATCGCGAAGGCGTGGATCGCGCAGGCCGAATCCGGCGAGGCGGGTGCGGCGGACGAGGCGCGCGCGGCGCTGGTGCGGCTCGAACGGCATTATCTCAGCCATCCCGTCAAGGGCGGCTGGTACGACCAGTTCGATCGCGACGGCAAATCGCTGATCGACACCATTCCTGCGTCGTCGTTCTATCATGTTCTCTGCGCGGTCACGGAAGCCGAGCAGGTGCTCGGCTAGGCTCCTTGTGGATCACAGCCAGCGCTTGCGCCGCTTGAAGCTCTTGAGGTTCTTGAAGCTCTTGCGCTGGTCGCCGGCGCCGCCGAGGTAGAATTCCTTGACGTCCTCGTTGTCGCGCAATGCGTCGGCGCTGCCGTCGAGCACGACCTTGCCCTGCTCCATGATGTAGCCGTGGCTCGCCACGGAGAGCGCAGCGCGTGCATTCTGCTCGACCAGGAGGATGGTGACGCCGAGATCGCGGTTGATCTTCTGGATGATCGAGAACACCTCTTTCACCAGCAGCGGCGAGAGGCCCATCGAAGGCTCGTCCATCAGGATCATTTTCGGGCGCGCCATCAGCGCGCGGCCGATTGCGAGCATCTGCTGCTCTCCGCCGGAGAGATAACCGGCAAGGCCGGTGCGCTCCTTCAAGCGCGGGAAATAGCTGAAGACCATGTCGAGGTCGGCGTCGACCTCGCGGTCCCGGCGCGTGAAGGCGCCGAGCTTGAGATTCTCGAGCGAGGTCATGTCGGCGACGATGCGCCGGCCCTCCATCACCTGGAAGATGCCGCGGCGGACGATCTTGTCGGGATCGATGCCGTTGATCCGCTCGCCCTCGAACAGGATCTCGCCGCGCGTCACCTCGCCGTCCTCGGTCTTGAGCAGCCCCGAGATCGCCTTGAGCGTCGTGGACTTGCCGGCGCCGTTGGCCCCGAGCAGCGCTACGATCGCGCCCTTGGGCACGTCGAGGCTGAGGCCGCGCAGCACCAGGATCACATCGTCATAGACGACCTCGATGTTGCGCACGGCGAGGAGGGGAGCGGACTCCACGGCGGTTGGCTTGGCGCGGGATGCTTCGAGGGTGTCGGTCATGCTTCAAAACTCCGCTGTCATCGCCCGGCTTGACCGGGCGACCCAGTATTCCAGAGGCGCCTGAGATTCATCGAGAAGCCGCAGCGTACTGGATCCCCCGCCCGGGTGCGCAATTGCGCACAACGCGAGGGATGACAGTGTTCGCGTGGTGAAAGCCGGGCTCACCACCCCAGCCATTCCGGCTTGCGCGGCAGCTCGACGGTCTTGACCTTCTCGAGCTTGATCGTGCCGTTGGCCATCAGGTCGTTCAGGTCGGCATTGGTCGAACCGGAGACCTTGGTGCGATAGAGATCGACCTTGAGGGTGCCGCGATGGTCCTTGTTGGTCCAGGTCGAGGGATTGCAGACGCCGTCCATGCCGGCCGGCACCCAGTCCTTCTTCTGGTAAAAGCCCTTGGCGACGTTCTCACCGGTGGCACCTCCGTTCTTGGCGGCCCAGTCGAGCGCTTCCCTGGCGTAGAGAGCGCTACAGACGCCTGCGATATAGTGCACCGGGCGATAGGCCTTGCCGCTTGCATCCGATATTTTCGAGATTTCCATCACCGTCTTCATGCCTGGCGCGTTGCCGCCCCAGGTTACGGCCGTGCGTAGCGGGAAGACGACGCCGTCGGCGGCGTCAGCCGCGGTCTTGGCGGCGTTCTCGTCCATGCCCCAGACATTGCCGAGGAACTGCACGTCCACGCCGGCGGTCTTGCAGGCCTTGAGCACGGAGATGTTCGAGGCTGCGGTGTTGCCGAGATAGGCGTAGTTGGCGCCGGAGCTCTTCAGGCTGAGGCATTGCGCGGAGTAATCGCCGGGCGTCAGCGCGAACACGATCGGCGGCAGCACTTCGAAGCCGAGCTCACTGGCGATCGCCTCGCCGGCGGCCTTCGGCGCGTTCGGGTACGGATGATTGCCGCCCATATGGACGAACTTCGGCTTACCGCTCTTGCCCTTGGCCTTCCAGTCTTCCGCCGCCCAGGTCACCAATGCCCGCATCGCGTCCGAATAGCTCGGGCCGTAGAAGAAGTTGTAGGGCGCGGGTTTGGCCTTGCCGCTCACGCCTTCCGGATCGGTCAGCGCCGCCGCGTAGGAGGCGGAGATATAGGGAATCTTGTCCTGCGCAACAAAGCCGGTCAGCGCTTCGGTATCTGCGGTACCCCAGCCCATGATCGTTGCAACCTTGCCATCCGGCGCCGACCACTTCTTGTAGAGCGCGATCGCGCGCGGCACCTGATAGCCGTAGTCGTTGGTATCGAGGTTGACCTGCTTGCCGCCGATACCGCCGTTCTTGTTGATCCAGGCAAAGGTGTCGGCGACGGCCTGGCCGTAGGGCGTGCCAACGTCCGACGTCGCACCGGAGTAGTCGGCGAGATGGCCGACGGCGATCTGGGCCTGCGCACTGGCCGCAAAACCAGCGATCGCAAACGCGAGCGACGCGGTGCTTAAAAGCGATTTGGTCTTCATGGGTTGGTTCCTCCTGTTATCGTTTAAGTGAAGTAGCCGTGCTCAATGCGAGAACGGGTAGAGTTTCCAATACGCCTTGATCTGTCGCCAGCGATGCGCGAGCCCATCGGGCTCGAACATCAGGAATGCGATGATGATCACCCCGATCGCGATCTCGCGCAGAAAGGTGATGTTGGTGTTAAGCGAGAGCGCCTTGTCGATCGCGCCGCCCTTCAAATGATGGCTGATGAACTCCATCGCCTCGGGCAGCAGCACCACGAAGGCGGTGCCCATCAGCGTGCCCATGATCGAGCCGGTGCCGCCGATGATGATCATGGCCAGGAACAGTATTGAGCGCTCGATGCCAAAGCCTTCCTGGGAGACCACGAGCTGATAGTGCGCGTAGAGCGCGCCCGCGATGCCGGCGAAGAAGGCGGCGAGACCGAACGACAGCGTGCGGTACCTGGTGAGGTTGATGCCCATGATCTCGGCGGAGAGATAATGGTCGCGGATCGCCACCAGCGCGCGGCCATCGCGCGTGCGCATCAGGTTGGTGACGAGGATGTAGCTCAAGAGCACATAGGCCAGCACGACGTAGAAATATTGCCTGTCGCCCCGCAGCGTGTAGCCGAAGATCGAGAACGGCTCGGCGCTCGCCGGCACCGAGCCGCCGGAGAACCACTCGGCGCGCGAGAAGAAGTCGAGCAGGATGTATTGAGCGGCCAGCGTTGCAATGACGAGGTAGAGTCCCTTCAGCCGCGCCGCGGGGATGCCGAAGATCAACCCAACCAGCGCCGTCACGAGTCCCGCGAGCGGGATCGCGAAGAACACCGGGATCGGCGCATTATTGGAGATGTAGGCCGAGGTGAAGGCGCCGAGCAGGAAGAAGGCCGCGTGTCCGATCGAGATCTGGCCGGTGAAGCCGACCAGGATATTGAGGCCGAGCGCCGCGATCGAGAAGATGCCGATCTGGATCAAAATGCTGAGCCAGTAGCCGCTGAAGAGTTGCGGCGCGAGGCAGAGCAGCGCGACGCCCAGAATCGCGAAGTTGCGGCTGGTGGTGGTCGGGAAGATCGTGGTGTCCGCGGCGTAAGTGGTGCGGAAATCACCAGCGGGAATGAGGGCAGGGCCGGCCATGGATCAGATCCGCTCGATGTCGTGGGTGCCGAACAGGCCGTAGGGCTTGATCATCAGCACGATGATGAGAACGTAGAACGGCGCGATCTCGTAGAGATTGCCCCAGTGCAGATACTCGCTGTCGACATATTGGGCGACGTTCTCCAAAAGCCCGATGATGATGCCGCCGAGCACCGCGCCGCCGACGGAATCGAGCCCGCCGAGGATCGCCGCCGGAAACACCTTGATGCCGTAGGCAGCAAGGCCCGAGGACACGCCATTGACGACGGCGACGACGACGCCGGCGACCGCCGAGACGGTCGCCGAGATCGCCCAGGCCATCGCGAACACGCTCTTGACGGAAATGCCGAGCGACTGCGCCACCTGCTGGTTGAACGCGGTGGCGCGCATCGCAAGGCCGTACTTCGACGCGCGGAAGAACCAGGCCATGCCGATCATCATCGCGACCGACACCACGAGGCTCATGACGTAGACGGTCTGGATCTGCAGTCCGAACAGGTCGACCGACTGGCTCTCGAACACGCGCGGGAACGGCTGCGGATTGACGCCGAACATCCATTTCAGCGTCGCCTGCAGCACGGTGGAGAGGCCGATCGTCACCATGATCACCGAGATGATGGGCTCGCCGATCATCGGCCGCAGGATCAGCACCTGCACCGCGATGCCGAACACGAACATGAACACCAGCGTGATCGGCATGCCGATCCAGAACGGCACCTGGTATTTCGCCAGCAAGGCCCAGCACACCCAGGCGCCGACCAGCAGCAATTCACCTTGCGCGAAGTTGACGACCTGCGTCGCCTTGTAGATCAGCACGAACGACATCGCGACTACGCCATAGAGCGTGCCGACCACGAGGCCGTTGACCAGGAGCTGGATGAGGAAGGCGGTGTTCATGTTGGGTGACTCAGCCCGTCATTGCCGGGCTTGACCCGGCAATCCATCGATGAGGAAGGAAGACTGTTCGGAAGAGGATGGATGTGCGGGTCAAGCCCGCGCATGACGAGGATCTGTATCACTCCGCAGCCTCCGCCATGTGCCCGTGCCCGCCGAGGTCCACCACGCGCAGCGTCGTTCGCACCCGCTGCGTGGTGCCGTCCTGGAAGCGGATCACGGTGTCGACGGGGATGTCGGAATCGCCGCGGTAGATGGCATCGATGATGCCGGCGTATTTCTCGTTGATGACGCCGCGGCGCACCTTTCGCGTCCGGGTGAGCTCGCCGTCGTCGGCGTCGAGCTCCTTGTAGAGCAGCAGGAAGCGCGAGATGCGCTGGGCCGGCGGCAGCGTGGCGTTGACGGTCTCGACCTCCTTCTGCAGCAGCGCGTAGACCTCCGGCCGTGAGGCGAGGTCGCTGTAGGTCGTGAAGGAGAGGCGGTTCTTTTCCGCCCATTTCGAGATGATGGAGTAGCGGATGCAGATCATTGCCGCGAGCGCGTCGCGGCCGGCCCCAAGCACCACGGCTTCGGCGATATAGGGCGAGAATTTCAGCTTGTTCTCGATGAATTGCGGCGAGAAGCGCTCGCCCCGGGAGGTCTCGGCGAGATCCTTGATGCGGTCGATCACGACGAGCTGGTGGTTGGCGTTGAAATAGCCGGCGTCGCCCGAGCACATCCAGCCGTCCTTGATGTCGGCGACGCTGGCCTCGGGGTTCTTGTAGTAGCCGAGGAACATGTTGGGGTGCCGCACGACGATCTCGCCGACGCCGTGGACGTCGGCATTGTCGATACGGATCTCGACATTGTCGGCCATCGGTACGCCGGTGGTATCAGGATCGACCTTGCCCTCGGGATGCAGCGTGTAGGCCCCGAGCAGCTCGGTCTGACCGTAGAGCGTGCGCAGCGGCACGCCCATGGCCTGGAAGAACTTGAAGGTGTCAGGCCCGAGCGCCGCGCCGCCGGTCGCGGCCGAACGCAACCGGGTGAAGCCGAGGCGATCGCGCAGTGCGCGGAACAGGATCGCGTCGGCAAAGCCCGAGCGCTTGCCCTGTTCGAGCGCGGCAAGGCCCGACTTCATGCCGATGTCGAACAGGCGCTGCTTGAAGGGCGTTGCGTCCATCACCTTGGCACGGACGTCGGCGGCAATCGATTCCCAGACGCGGGGCGCGAACAGAACGAAGGTCGGTGCGATCTCGCGCAGATCGTTCATCATCGTGTCCGGCTCTTCGACGAAGTTGATCTTCATCCGGCAGAGCAGACCTTTGCCGAGCACGTAGACCTGTTCCATGATCCAGGGCAGCGGCAGCACCGACACGTATTCGTCATCGGGACCCTTGGGGTCGAAGGCGAGATAGGTGGCGCAATGGCCGAGCACGCGGCCGGCGGCGAGCATCGCGAGCTTCGGATGCGAGGTGGTGCCGGACGTGGTGCACAGGATCGCGACGTCCTCGCCCCTGGTGGCATCGACCAGTCTGTCGTAGAGCTCCGGCTCGCGTGCGGCCCGCGCGCGGCCGAGCTCGGCGAATTTCTCCGCCGGCATCAGGCGCGGGTCGTCGTATTTCCGCATCCCGCGCGGATCGGAATAGATGATGTGCTTCAGCTTCGGCACGCGCTCGGCAAGGATGAGCAGCTTGTCGACCTGCTCCTCGTCCTCGGCGAAGACCAGCTGCGCCTCGCCGTAGTTGAGGAGATAGGAAGCTTCCTCGTCCAGGACGTCGCGATAGAGCCCGAGGCTGAGGCCGCCAATGGCATGCGTCGCAACTTCTGCCGCGACCCAGTCGGGCCGGTTGTCGCCGATGATGCCGATGACATCACCGCGGCCCAGGCCGAGCTCGATGAGGCCGAGCGCGAAATCGCGCACGCGGGCCTGATAGTCGTTCCAGGTGAAGATGCGCCAGAGCCCGAGATCCTTCTCGCGCATTGCGATCTCGTTGCCGTGCTCCCTGGCATTGAGCCGGAGCATCTTCGGATAGGTGTCGGCCTGCGCGACGCGGCCCGCATAATCCATCATGCCGCGCTCTCCTGCGCCGGAGAGGCATCATCGGGATCGACAAGCACCTCGTCCTCTTCGCCGAGATAGGCACGCCTGACGTGCGGATCGGCGAGCACGGTGGCCGGATCGCCCTCGGCGATCTTCTTGCCGAAATCCAGCACCATGACGCGGTGGGAGATGTCCATCACCACGCCCATGTCGTGCTCGATCATCACCACCGTCATCCCGAACTCCTCGTTGAGATCGACGATGTAGCGGGCCATGTCCTCCTTCTCCTCGAAATTCATGCCGGCCATGGGCTCGTCGAGAAGGATCAGGCGCGGCTCCAGCGCCATGGCGCGGGCGAGCTCCACGCGCTTGCGCAGGCCGTAGGGGAGGGTGCCGGCGGTGGCCTTGCGCACCGGCTGCAGATCGAGGAAGTCGATGATCTCTTCCACCTTGCGACGGTGCTCGAGCTCCTCCTTGCGCGCGCCGGTGAGCCAGTACAGCGAGCCCGTGAGGAAATTGTTCCTCAGCAGGTGATGGCGGCCGACCATGATGTTGTCGAGCACGCTCATGTGGTGGAATAGCGCGAGATTCTGGAAGGTACGGCCGACGCCGAGTGAGGCGCGGGCATTCGGCGTCAAGCCGGTGATGTCGCGGTCCCGATAGAACAGCTGGCCTTCGGTCGGCTTGTAGCGACCGGAAATACAGTTCACGATCGAGGTCTTGCCGGCGCCGTTGGGGCCGATGATCGAGAACAGCTCGCCTTCCCTGATGGCGAAGCTGACGTCGGTCAGCGCGCGGACGCCGCCGAATCGTAAGGACACGCCGCGCACTTCGAGACTGGTAGCCACCAAACGAATCCCTCCCGGTGATGGCGCTTGATTGGCGCTCTTCCGTTCCTGTCAGGCGATCCTAGTACGGTCGTGCCGGCCAGACCATGCAGCTATTGGTCTCGACCGGACCGGCGCCACCTTCGTTCCCGTGAGGGATCAAAAGCCGCATCGCCCGAGGTGGTCCTCAATAGGGGAAAGCGCTATTTTGAAATGTCTCCGGCCTGACAATTCTGCGACAAAGTTGTCGGGCCGAGCGGGTCTTCATCTTTCGTCGGATGGATGGCCGAAGCGATTCTGTTGCAGTGCAACAGGAGCATGGGGTGACAGAACGGTGCGGCTGGCTTCGAGATCATGATTTCAGAGGATCATCTGAAGCGCATTGCCGCCTGGTCGCGTGAGCTCACACCAGCCGAGATCGAGGTTGCGCGCGCCGGAATCACGGAACGGTCCTACGGCACCGGCGAGAGCGTGTTCATGCGCGGTGATATCTTTGCCTATTGGGCCGGCATGGTGGGCGGCCTTGCCCGCATGGGCGGGGTCTCGCGCGACGGCAAGCAGACCAGCCTTGCCGGGCTGACGGCAGGGGCCTGGTTCGGCGAGGGCAGCGTGCTCAAGAACGAGCCGCGCCGCTACGACGTGGTCGCGCTGCGCGACAGCCGCATCGCGCTGATGGAACGCAGCGCCTTCATGTGGCTGTTCGAGAACAGCGTCGGCTTCAACCGCTTCCTGGTGCGCCAGCTCAACGAGCGGCTCGGCCAGTTCATCGGCATGCTCGAGGTCAACCGTACGCTCGATGCCACCGCGCGCCTCGCCCGCAGCATTGCCTCGCTGTTCAACCCGATCCTCTATCCGGAATCGACCGCGCATCTGGAGATCACCCAGGAGGAGATCGGCGCGCTCTCCGGCATGTCCCGCCAGAATGCCAACCGCGCGCTGAATCGGCTGGAGAAGGAGGGGCTGCTGCGGCTGGAATATGGCGGGGTCACGATCCTCGATATCGCGCGGCTCGGGAGCTACGGGGAGGAACGATGATCTGCGCATTCCCGGTGCTTCCGTGCTCATAGAGTTCAACCATCGCGCGTCGGACTCGCCTTACGTCGAGCGGGTATGGCGCAGCCGGAGCCGGCGTGGCGGCTCGTTCCTGTCGATGGCCGAGGGAAATATCGAGCTTGTGGTCACCAGGCTCCCGGAGCTTCTGGCGGTGACGCTCCGAGGGCCGGTCACCCGCGGGACACTCGTCGAAGTCCCGCGAGCGGCGAATGGCTCGCGATCCGGTTTCGGCTGGGAACCTACCTGCCGGAGATACCGACGAGCGCACTGATCGACCATCAAAACATGCAGTTGCCGGTGCTGCCCAACGGCCGTTTTCTGTTTTCGGGTCTGAGCTGGGACATTCCAGGCTATGACGATGCGGAAAGTCTCGTCGCTCGCATGGCGCGCGCGGGTGTCATCGCACGCAGCCACGCGACCGATGCTGCGATCGACGGCGACGTCGACTGGATGAGCCGGCGTTCGGTTCAGCGCCACTTTCGCCGCGTTACGGGCATGACGTTCAGCAGCCATCAGCAGATCGAGCGGGCGCGTCGCGCCGCGGCCTTGCTGGTGAGCGGCAGCTCGTTCTGGACGCGACATCGGGCGCTGGCTATTTCGATCAGGCCCATCTTACCCGCTCGGTCAGGCAACTGATCGGCATGACGCCTGCGCGCCTCTCGCGCGAGCGGCCGCAATTGTCGTTTTCATACAAGACGACTACGTCCTGACCGCAATATGCCTGGATCGCTCCGGCCGCGCTGGTGGAGCAAACATCGGAGGAGCGCTGCGGTGAGTTTTAAGGCCTATCTCGACAATATCCAGGCCAAGACCGGCAAGAGCCCGGACCAGTTTCGCAAATGGGGCAAGGACCGGGGTTTTTCGACCGGGGCGGGATTGGCCGCCGGCGTGAAAGCGGGTGCCATCGTGGCCGCGCTCAAGGACGAGTTCGGCCTTGGCCATGGCCATGCGATGGCCATCGTCGCGCTTCTCAAGGGGAAGGCGTCGTAGGTGATGACGATGTCCAAGTCGAGACATGTGGCCGGCTCCGTCATGAGCGGGCTCGTGATTGCCTTCATGCTGTTTGATGCCGGGATGAAGCTCGTCCCGCTGGACGTCGTGATCAACGCGACCGCCGAGCTCGGCTATCCCCCGTCGGCCGATCTGGCCCGCGCGCTGGGCGTGGTGGCGCTGGCCTGCACCGCGCTCTACGGCCTCCCGCGAACGGCCGTGCTCGGTGCGATCCTGCTGACCGCCTATATGGGCGGCACGGTGGCTGTTCACTTGCGGGTCGGCAACCCGCTCTTCAGCCATATGCTGTTCGGCGTCTATCTTGCTGGTCTTGCCTGGGGCGGTCTCTATTTGCGCGATTCGCGGGTGGCGGCGTTGCTTCCTCTGAGATCGCCGCCGGTGGAGGTCTGACGTCGTTACGGGGACGCCGTCATCGCGCATTGGCCGGCGCGTGCGCCGGCCACAGATCGGCGCGCCAGCGGATCGCGATTGCCACCATCGCGACGAATCCTGCGCCGGCATAAAGCGAGCCCGTCGCGGAATAGCCGATGACGTCGATCAGGCTGCCGGCCGCGAGCAGTCCGATCGGCAAGCCATAGATCACCATCATGCGCACGCCCATGACACGGCCGCGCAGATGTGCGCTCGCGGTGCGCATCAGGATGACGGCAGCCGAGATCATCGACATGCTCTGGGCAATACCGGCGAGGACGAGGCAGGCCATCGCCACCGGCATCGTCCTGACCTCGACGAACACCAGCAGCATTGCGTACCAGGCCAGCGTTGCGCCGATCAGGAGCCGGGCAATGCGTACGCCACTGACCAGGCTGAGCGTGATGGAGCCGATTAGCGAGCCGACGGCGAAGCTCGCCGAGAGATATCCGAGGCCGGTCTGATCAGTGTGAAAGATCTCCCGCGCGATGTAGGGCAACAATCCGCCCGTGAAAGGAAATGCGGTGAGATTCGCCAGAAAAGCGACGCACAGCGCCGCGCGCATTGCCGGCCCGTTCCAGGCATAGACGATCCCCTCTTTGAGGTCGCCAAGCAGCCGCGAAACGGTGTGGCTGCTTGCGGGAAGATCGCTCGTGGTGACGGTCCTTTTCGGCTGGGTCAGGCAGAGCATGAGAAGCGCTGCCGTGAAGTAAAGGCAGGCGATCGCCACATAAACGAGGCCGATACCGAGCACGGCGAACAGCCCGGCCCCCGTCAACGCTCCGGCAATGCGCGCGCTGTCCTGGGTCGTGCGCGCAACACTGATGGCGCCCACCAGCTGCTCGGCCGGCATGATATCGGCGAGCAGCGCGCCGCGAACGCCGAGATCGGAGGGGCGGATCAAGCCCATGATCGTGACGATGATCATGACGCTCAGCGGCGACAGATGACCGCTCAGCGCGAGGACCATGATGGTCGACGACAGCGCCGTATAGGCAAGGCGCATGACAACCAGGAGATCGCGATGGCCGATCCGGTCGCCGATCATACCGAACACGGGCGCGACCAATGTTCCGACGAACTGGAGTGAAGCCAGCAGCGTGAGCAGCAGCACCGAGCCGGTCTCGACGATGACGTACCAGCCGAGCACCAGCGTCTCGACCTCGAAGGCCCAGGAGGTGAGCAGATCGGACGGCCACTGGAAGCGGTAGTTGCGGATGCGGAATGGCGCGAGCGCCGAAGGTCGTGCAGTGGCGCTCACGACGCGATGACGCGTGTCACGGCGATTTCCTTAACCTTGTTGTTTCTTCTTGCTGTGGCGCAACCTAACGCTGGCGATGCCGGTGTCAATCGCAGTCGCCGCAGGCCGCCCCCGCGCTCGGCTCTTACCTCGCCGCGCTGGCCGCTTTCCTGTCGGCCAACGCACTTGCCATGGCCGAGATCAGAGGACGCATGAAATAGGCTTCGTCGGCGGGCGAGACGTCCGTGCGCAAGCCATGCGCTGCGAGCTCGCCGGAAACGGCCGGGCCGACCGATGCGATCAGCGTGCGTTCGAGACCTGCGCGCAGCTTCGTCTCGCTGCCGCGCGCCTTGGCAACCTCGATCAGCCGGCGGACCTGGCCGAGATTGGTCAGGGCGATCGAGTCGATGCGTCCCTCTGCCATGTCGTCAATGGCGGCGACGATGTTGGCATCGGCAGCCTTGGAATCGTAGACGTAGGGCAGCACCGTATCGACGTCGGCGCCTTGCGCGGCCAGCGCGCCGGTCAGCGCGCTATGATCCTTGTCGGGATAGAGCTGCAGACCGAGGCGCCGCCCCTTCAGGTCGAGTCTGGCCAGCATCTCGATCGCGCCTTCGGTAGTCGGCTTCTCCGTGGTCTGCTGCGCCTCGAGGCCGATCTCGCGTAGTGCCTTGCCCGGCTTCGGGCCTCGGGTGAACTTGCGCGCCTGGGCGAGCGCCGCGACAAGGGCAGCGTCGAGCCCGCGGGCGCGGGCGAGCTTCATGATGCGGCGCAGGCCTTCGCCGGTCATCAGCACGAGATCGTCAAAGGGCTTGTCGATGGCACGGCGAATCCAAGCCTCGACTGGAGCCGGATCCGGCGCATCATGGATGGTGAACATCGGGCATTGCACGACCTCGGCGCCTTGCTCGGCCAGAAGCTTGGAAAACTGCGCCTCCTCGCGCGTTTCCAGGATCAGGATGCGGTAGCCGTTCAAGCGGTCGGCCATGGGTATGCTCCGTTGAGAATTCGCAATTGTCCGTTCATCCTGACTCCGCGGTTGGGATTGGCGCAAGGGCGGGTCGGTGCTAGAGCAGGGCGCAATCCGCTGGATCGTTCCGCTGCACAAACCTTCATCAAGAGCCGAGCCTTGCCCGACCATCAATACGTCCTGACCCTGTCCTGTCCGGATCGCCCAGGCATCGTCTCGGCGGTCTCGACGTTTCTCGCTCATAACGGACAGAACATCCTCGACGCCCAGCAGTTCGACGACGTCGAGACCAAGAAGTTCTTCATGCGGGTGGTGTTCACAGCGGCCGATCTTGCCGTGGAACTCGCGGCACTGCAGACCGGCTTCGCCGCGATCGCCGAGCGTTTCGGCATGGAATGGCAGATGCGCGACCGCGCTGCGCATCGCAAGGTGATGCTGCTGGTGTCGAAGTCCGATCACTGCCTGGTCGACATCCTCTATCGCTGGCGAACCGGCGAATTGCCGATGATTCCGACCGCGATCGTCTCCAATCACCCGCGCGAGGTCTATGCCGGGCTCGATTTCGGCGGCATCCCCTTCCACCATTTGCCCGTCACCAAGGAGACCAAGCGCGAGCAGGAGACACAGATCATGGACCTCGTCGGCAAGACGAAGACCGATCTGGTGGTGCTCGCCCGTTACATGCAGATCCTGTCCGACGATCTCTCGGCAAAGCTGTCGGGGCGCTGCATCAACATCCACCACTCATTCCTGCCGGGCTTCAAGGGTGCCAAGCCCTATCACCAGGCCCATGAGCGCGGCGTCAAGCTGATCGGCGCCACCGCGCATTACGTCACGCGCGACCTCGACGAGGGCCCGATCATCGACCAGGACGTCGAGCGCATCAGCCATCGCGACACGCCGGAAGATCTGGTCCGCAAAGGCCGTGACATCGAGCGCCGCGTGTTGGCCCGGGCCATCCGCTACCATCTCGACGACCGCGTCATCCTCAACGGCCGCAAGACCGTGGTGTTCGTGGATTAGCGAATGGGGGACGAATGGTGAGTGGAGGGGGAGCGCGCCCTATTCGCTACTCCCTGTTCGCCATTCGCTTCCTCAGCGCCCCGCGCCAGCCGACGTCGTCCCCGTCGCGCCCTTCTGGGCCTGTTCTTCCTTCTCGCGATCGGTCGCCGGCATCAGCCGCTTGCGCTCGCGCTCCTTCATGTAGGCATCGTATTGCGGCGTGCCGGGCCGCGGCGGCGCATCAGCGGGCAGGCCGCCGGCCCATTGCGGGACGTAGTCGCCCATCCCGGCGGAGAGCTTCTCGTTGACCGTCCCGCAGCCTGCGAGATTGAGCAGGGCGAGTGCGGCGGCGATCGAAAGCGAGCGAGAACGCATGAATATCTCTGGTCGTGCCCCCGACGGGGCGCGGATGGTGGAGCGCCATAGGCGTTAGCGGCAACCATATCTCTCAATAGGTAAAATTGGCCTATTCGAGGGAGGGCAAAGCTGTATACAGAGAAGGTATTATAATAGGCATATTTTGTACTTGATGAGGTCGCCGCTGTTGGTACGGTATACACCGGGTATTTGTCATTGGACGGATCGTAGGACGGGGCATGCCACGGACGCACTTAAGATGTCCGGATTCTGCAAATGAGAGACTGAATCCTCCATCACCGGTGTGGTGCGGCCCTCGTAGGGTGGCAAAGCCATCGCCCTCCGGCCCAGTGTCACAGGGCTTTTTCGTTGACAGGACCATTTCATTTGTACAATCGTACAAATAGCTCTCCGCCGTTGTTGAGGCAGATTGCGCGGCTTGCGCCGAATGGTCGCCCAACGTTCGATTGACAACGGGGTTACAGAGGACGCCATGTGGCCGCACGGCATGGCTTGTCCGTGAGTGAAGCGCGGCAAGGACCGGGTACTCGGTCCGCCGCACAAGAGGTGAGGAATGAAGGGGAGGGACATCTGATGTTCGAACGCAGGATTTTTTTACGCACCGCAGCGGTCGTTGCGATCGCGGGCCTCGCGGCCGTCGCGCCTGCCAAGGCGCAAGACACGGTCAAGATCGGGCTGATCCTGCCGATGACCGGCGGCCAGGCCTCGACCGGCAAGCAGATCGAGAACGCGATCAAGCTCTACATGCAGCAGAAGGGCGACACCGTCGCCGGCAAGAAGATCGAAATCATCGTCAAGGACGACGCGGCGATCCCGGATAAGACCAAGACTGCCGCGCAGGAGCTGATCGTCAACGACAAGGTCAACTTCATCGCCGGCTTCGGCGTGACGCCGGCCGCGCTCGCCGCCGCGCCGCTGGCTACCCAGGCCAAGATTCCTGAAGTCGTGATGGCGGCCGGCACCTCCATTATCACCGAACGTTCGCCCTATATCGTGCGCACCAGCTTCACGCTGGCGCAGTCCTCGACCATCATCGGCGATTGGGCGGTGAAGAACGGCATCAAGAAGGTCGCGACGCTGACCTCGGACTACGCGCCGGGCAATGACGCCCTCAACTTCTTCAAGCAGCATTTCACGGCCGGCGGCGGTGAGGTGGTCGAAGAAGTCAAGGTGCCGCTGCAGAACCCCGACTTCGCTCCGTTCCTGCAGCGCATGAAGGACGCAAAGCCGGACGCGATCTTCGTGTTCGTGCCGGCGGGCCAGGGCGGCAACTTCATGAAGCAATATGCCGAGCGTGGCCTCGACAAGGCCGGCATCAAGGTGATCGGGCCGGGCGACGTCACCGACGACGATCTGCTCAACAACATGGGCGACGCCGTGCTCGGCACGGTCACCGCGCATCTCTATTCCGCGGCGCACCCCTCGCAGATGAACAAGGATTTCGTCGCGGCCTACAAGAAGGCCTTCGGCAACCGTCCGGGCTTCATGGCCGTGGGCGGCTATGACGGCATCCACCTGATCTACGAGGCGCTGAAGAAGACAGGTGGCGACACCAACGGCGACAAGCTGATCGAGGCCATGAAGGGCCAGAAGTGGGAGAGCCCGCGCGGTCCGATCTCGATCGACCCCGAGACCCGCGACATCGTGCAGAACATCTACATCCGCAAGGTCGAGAAAGTGGATGGCGAACTCTACAATGTCGAGTTCGCGACCTTCGAGGCTGTCAAAGATCTCGGCAAGACCAAGAAGTGACGCGCGAAAGCGCGTCATCCCGGGGCTCTCCTCACCTCTCCCGCCTGCCCTGCGGGAGAGGTCGACGCGGAGCGCCGGGTGAGGGTTCTCTCGTCGTCGGGAATCCTCCAAGTGGAAAGACCCCTCTCCCCAACCCTCTCCTGCAAGCGGGAGAGGGAGTGCAGCACGGCCCTTGGCCACACTTGAGATGACCCTCGACTGCTGATGACCGCAATCCTCACCAACCTGTTCGATGGCGTCGCTTACGGCATGCTGCTGTTCGTGCTCGCCTGCGGGCTCGCGGTCACGCTGGGCCTGATGAACTTCGTCAATCTCGCCCACGGCGCCTTCGCGATGGCGGGGGGCTATATCTGCATGGTGCTGGTCAACCGGATGGGTTGGCCGTTCTTCGCCGCTTTGCCGCTCGCTTTCGTCTCCTCGGCTGCAATCGGCATCGCGCTCGAACGGACGCTGTACCGTCATCTCTACGCCCGCAGCCATCTCGACCAGGTGCTGTTCACGATCGGCCTGACCTTCATGTCGGTGGCAGCCGTCGATTACATCCAGGGATCCTCGCGGGTCTTCATCAATTTGCCCGCCGCGCTCCAAGGCCAGTTCGATCTGTTCGGCGTCGGTATCGGCCGCTACCGGCTGATGATCATCGTGATCTGCGGCCTGCTAACCATCGCGCTTCAAATGGTGCTGGCGAAGACACGTTTCGGCAGCCGCCTGCGCGCGGCCGTCGATGACCCCCGCGCCGCGAGCGGTCTCGGCATCAACGTGCCGCAGGTATTCGCCTTCACATTTGCCTTCGGTTGCGGGCTCGCCGGCCTCGGCGGCGCGCTCAGCGCCGAGATCCTCGGCCTCGATCCGTATTTCCCGCTGAAGTTCATGATCTACTTCCTGATCGTGGTCACCGTCGGCGGCTCCTCCTCGATAACGGGCCCGTTCCTCGCCTCGCTGCTGCTCGGCATCGGCGACGTCGCCGGCAAATATTACGTGCCGAAGATGGGCCCCTTCGTGATCTACACCATCATGATCGTGATCCTGATCTGGCGCCCGAACGGCCTGTTCGGCCGAACGGCCGCGCGTTGAGTTCACCGATGAGCGCTGCTTCCGACGTCGGCTACCATGCCCAGCGCCAGGCGCGCTGGCACTACGGCGAAATCGCCTTCTGGCTGATCGTGCTGGCCTGCGGCTTCGCATTTCCGTCGCGCTATCTGATCATGACCGACATCCTGCGCCTCGCGCTGTTCGCGATGTCGCTCGATCTCATCCTCGGCTATGCCGGCATCGTTTCGCTGGGCCATGCCGCCTTCTTCGGCGTCGGCGCCTATGCCGCGGGGCTGCTGGCGCTGCACGGCATCGTCAAGGAGCCCGTGCTGGCGCTGATCGTCGCCGGCCTTGCCGCCATGGTGCTCGGCTTTGCCACCAGCTTTCTGGTGATCCGCGGCGTCGACCTGACGCGCCTGATGGTGACGCTCGGCATTGCGTTGCTGCTGGAAGCGCTCGCCGAGCGCTTCTCCAATATCACCGGTGGGACCGACGGCCTGCAGGGCATCGAGATGCAGCCGATCTTCGGCGAGATCCCGTTCGACATGTTCGGCAAGGCCGGCTTCTTCTATTCGCTCGCCGTGTTGTTCCTGCTGTTCCTGTTGGCCCGCCGCGTCGTGAATTCCCCGTTCGGCCTGTCGCTGCGCGCCATCAAGAACAATCCGCTCCGTGCCGCCGCCATTGGCATTCCGGTCAACCGTCGCCTGGTCGCGATCTATACGCTGGCTGCGTTCTATGCCGGCATTGCCGGGGCGCTGTTCACCCAGACGACCGCGATCGCCTCGCTGGACGTGTTTTCCATGGAGCGCTCCGCGGACCTGATGCTGGTGCTCGTGATCGGCGGCACCGGCTATCTCTACGGCGGGCTGGTCGGCGCGGTGATCTTCCGCATGCTCCAGGAATTGTTCTCGACCATCACGCCGCAATATTGGCAGTTCTGGATCGGGCTCGTGCTGGTCGTGATCGTGCTGGTCGGCCGCCAGCGCCTGCATCGCTGGGTGCTGTATGTGCCGAACCTGATCATCAGGCGGATTGCGGGGCGCAAGGCGATCGTTGCCGTGCCGGAGAGCGATTCATGACCATCGCGCTCGAAACCCAGAATCTCGAAAAGCAGTTCGGCGGCCTGCGCGTCACCCGCGATCTGTCCTTGAAGGTCGAGCAGGGCGCCCGCCACGCGCTGATCGGTCCGAACGGTGCCGGCAAGACCACGGTCATCAACCAGCTCACGGGCGTGCTGAAGCCGAACTCGGGCCGCATCCTGCTCGAAGGCCAGGACATCACCGATCTGCCGGTGCACAAGCGCGTGCTGCGCGGGTTGTCGCGCACGTTCCAGATCAACCAGCTCTACCCGGACCTGACTCCCCTGGAGACCATCGGGCTCGCGGTCTCCGAGCGCCTCGGCCATGGCGGCGACTGGTGGCGACGGATGGGCACGCGCAGTGACGTCAATGGCGAGACCGCCGATCTGCTCTCCCGCTTCCATCTGCTCGACGTCATGAACGAAGAGACCGTGACGCTGCCCTACGGTAAGCAGCGCCTGCTCGAGATCGCGGTGGCCATTGCGGCCAAGCCGCGCGTGCTGCTGCTCGACGAGCCCGCCGCCGGCGTGCCCGAGAGCGAGCGCCACGACATTCTCGCCGTCGTGGGCAGCCTGCCGCGGGACGTCACCGTGCTCCTGATCGAGCACGACATGGACCTCGTGTTCTCCTTTGCTGATCGCATCTCGGTGCTGGTCTCGGGCGCGCTGCTGACCGAAGGCCCGCCCGAAGAGGTCGCGCGCGATCCGCAGGTGAAGGCGGTCTATCTCGGCGAGGAGGCGGTCGATGTCTGACCTGCTCGCGATCGATTCGCTTCGCGTCGGCTACGGCGAGGCGGTGGTGCTGCCGAAGATGACGCTCCGCCTCGCCGAAGGACAGGTGCTGGCGCTGCTCGGGCGCAACGGCACCGGCAAGACCACGCTGATCAACTCCATCGTCGGCGTCACGCGCCGCTTCGCAGGCTCCATTGCGCTGGCCGGCACCGATGTGACGGCGATGCGGCCCGACCAGCGGGCGCGCGCCGGCATCGGCTGGGTGCCGCAGGAGCGCAACATCTTCCGCTCGCTGACGGTGGAAGAGAACATGACCGCCGTAGCGCAGCCCGGTCCCTGGACGGTCGAGAAGGTGTACGAGATGTTCCCGCGGCTGAAGGAGCGGCGGAGCAATTTCGGTAACCAGCTCTCCGGCGGCGAGCAGCAGATGCTGGCGATCGGTCGCGCACTTACCCTCAATCCGAAAGTCCTGCTGCTGGACGAGCCGATGGAGGGCCTTGCGCCCATCATCGTCGAGGAACTCTTGAAGGCGATCGGGACCATCACCCGGTCCGGAGGTATCTGCTCGATCATCGTAGAGCAGAATGCCCAAAAGATTCTGGGGCTCGCCGATCGCGTTGTGATATTGGAGCGCGGAACGATCGTCCACGACGCTCCGAGCGCCGCGCTGAAGACCGACCCCTCTGTCCTGGAGCGCCATCTCGGCGTCGCCGGGGCGGCGGCCCACTAAGATGTCCAGGGAGTAACACATGCAGCGAACCACAGCCCCCTTCCGCGCCGACGAGGTCGGCAGCCTCCTGCGTCCGCTCAAGATCAAGGAAGCCCGTAGCCGGCTGGAGAAGGGCGAGATCTCGGCCGACGATCTGCGCAAGATCGAGGACATGGAGATCGAGAAGGTCGTGCACAAGCAGGCCTCGATCGGGCTGAAGCTCGCGACCGACGGCGAATTCCGCCGCTCCTGGTGGCATTTCGACTTCCTGGCCAAGCTCACCGGCTGCGAGCTGTTTCACCCCGACACCGGCATCCAGTTCACGGGCGTGCAGACCCGTCACGATGCGGTCCGCGTCATCGGCAAGCTCGACTTTCCAGACAGCCACCCGATGCTGGACCACTTCCGCTTCCTGAAGAAGGTCGCCGACCAGGCTCACGTCACCGCCAAGATGACGATCCCTTCGCCGGCAGTGCTCCACTTCCGCGGCGGACGCAAGTCGATCTCCAAGGACGTCTATCCCGATCTCGACGCCTTCTACGAAGATCTCGGCAAGACCTACCGCAAGGCCGTGAAGGCGTTCTACGACGCCGGCTGCCGCTATCTCCAGTTCGACGACACCGTCTGGGCCTATCTCTGCTCGCAGGACGAATTGCAGAAGGCACGCGAGCGCGGCGATAATCCGGATGGGCTGCAACAGATCTATGCGCGCATCATCAACTACGCGCTGGCGGAGAAGCCGGCCGACATGGTGGTGACGACCCACGTCTGCCGCGGTAATTTCCGCTCGACCTGGATTTCCTCGGGTGGCTACGAGCCGGTGGCCGAGACCATGCTCGCCGGCACCAATTACGACGGCTACTTCCTGGAGTACGACAGCGACCGCGCCGGCGGCTTCGAGCCGCTGCGCTTCCTGCCCAAGGGCAACAAGGTCGTCGTGGTCGGCGTCATCACCTCGAAGTTCGGCGAGCTCGAGAAGAAGGACGACATCAAGCGACGCCTGGAAGAAGCCGCCAAGTTCGCGCCCTTGGAGCAGCTCGCGCTGTCGCCGCAATGTGGCTTTGCCTCGACGGAAGAGGGCAACATCCTCTCCGAGGAGGAGCAGTGGGCCAAGCTCAGCCTCGCGGTCGAGATCGCGAAGGAAGTGTGGGGGCAGTAAGGCTCCGCCGTTAAGGCTCACCCGTGTCCCGGACGCGCAGCAACGCTCCAGTGTTGCTGCGCAGAGCCGGGACCCATGCTGCTCGACTTGCTGCGCGGAGCTATAGGCCTCAGTTCTGCAGAGCACCGCTGAGAAGCGCTGCGCTGCGTCCGGGCACGAGTCACTTCTCCGCCAGATAGACCCCCACAGAGAGGAGTTCGACCATGGGCACGTGCTTGTTCTTCGGGGTCGAGATCACCTTGCCGCGCCTGGCTTTGCCGCGATTGAGCTCGTGCCGCTCGGCGGGCCGTGCCCCTGCACCTCCCCACGCGATGATTCCTTCGCAGGCATTGATCATCTTGTCTGCCGGCGTCGTGTCCGCCGTGCAGCTCGGCTCGAACTGATTGCGCGTGCCTGCGCGACCGCGGGCGGACCACAGGATCGCGGCGAGCAGGGCGACCGGGCAGGCGCGCACGGTAAGGAGGCGATCAGAGGAGAAGCGCCAGTTGTTGCTCGGCGGGGCCAGAGTGGGGCGCGGCTCGCGGCCGGAGCAAACTGTGAAGGAGGCGCTTGGATCCGCTATTCCCTCAGTGGGCAGATTTTGCTAGGAGATTGGTCCCAATCCGTCTGCCCACCGATTTCCCACTCATGAAGAACGACGAAATCCTGAGCCAGATCACCGACTTCTGCCGCAAGGCGGACATGGCGGAATCGACGTTCGGCCGGCGCGCGGTGAACGATGGGAAGCTGGTGCACCGCCTGCGCGAGGGAAAGCGCATCACCATCGACACGCTGGAGCGGATCCAGGCCTATATGGCGGCGTCGATGGCCGGCGGCGTGCCGCCGCCGCGGGGACTTCAGGTGCCGCCCGAGAAGCGCGATCCACGCGGCAATTTCCGCTTCTTCGAGAACCGCCAGAAATACCTACTGTTCGTCCACACCTGCAGCGAAAAGCGGGTGATCGCGGACCGCGTCGCGCTGGAGCTTGCCTCCATCCATCCGCGCCCGCCGGCGCTGCGCCTGTTCGACGCCGGCGTCGGCGACGGAACGGTGCTGGCGCGGGTGCTGCGCGCCACGCACCAGCGCTTTCCGCACATGCCGTTCTACGTCGCGGGCAAGGAACTCAGCCTGGAGGATTTGCGCCTGACGCTGGAGAAGGTGCCGGACCGCATTTTCGAGCACCCGGCATCGGTGTTCGTGTTCACCAACATGTTCTACGCCGAGGCGCCCTGGCTGACGCCAGCGTCGCCCGCCGCGGCGGCCGCCACCGTCTGGCACGATGTGCCGCTCCGCGGCGCTTCGTCGGGCGAGTTCGAGCAGCAGATTGCGGAACTGAGGCCGTTTCTGGAGCAGAACTGGCGCGCTGCGATCAGCCCACGCACGGCCATGCCGCTCTACGAGCGGCCGGTCGTCCTCGTGCTCTATCGCGAGGACCACAGGTTCCTGCTGGATTCGACCATTCCGCGGCCGGGCCAGACTGAGGCCAATTTCGACCTCGTCATCGCATCCCAGCCCTACCGGGCCCTGTCATCGGTCAATTTCCGGGCCAAGCGGATCATTGCACCTCTGGCGCGGGCGCTGCGGCCGGGCGGCAGGCTGATCGGTATCCACTCCCATGGGCAGGATCCGGGCATGGAAATGATCCAGGCGATCTGGCCGGGAGAAAATCCTTTCTCAGTCAGCCGTCATGAGCTACTGCGTGCCGTTAAGTATGAACTTGGATCGGTGGGCCGCGACTTAAATTTTAATGCATACGCGGACAATCGTTCGATCTTCAGGTATGATATGGAAGCTCTGCCCAACGAGGTCACCGGCACCATCGGAACCTCGACGGCCTTTGCAGCGTGGAATGCGGCGGTGTATGTCGCTCAGATTGAGGACGACCGATTGACAGAAATGACTCAAAACGGCCGCACTCTGGATGCCGCCAGGGATGTGCTGCGGAAGTACAACGGGCTCTGGTTTCTCGACGAATCCTACGTCATCTCGCGCCGGCGTGATTGACATCATCAAAAGTAAACATCGCAAACGCCCGCCGGCTAGCGGCGGAACAAGGGGTTACTGATGCGCGCGTCCTATCTCTTCACCAGCGAGTCCGTGTCCGAGGGCCATCCGGACAAGGTCTGTGACCGGATCTCCGATGAGATCGTCGACCTGTTCTACCGTGAAGGGCCTAAGGCGGGCATCGACCCCTGGCAGATCCGCGCCGCCTGCGAGACGCTCGCGACCACCAACAAGGTGGTGATCGCCGGCGAGACCCGCGGCCCGAAGTCGGTGACCAACGAGCAGATCGAGGGCGTCGTGCGCGGCGCGATCAAGGACATCGGCTATGAGCAGGAAGGCTTCCACTGGAAGACCTGCGACATCGAGATCCTCCTGCACCCGCAATCGGCCGACATCGCCCAGGGCGTCGATGCGCTGCAGCCGGGCGAGGTCAAGGAAGAAGGCGCGGGCGACCAGGGCATCATGTTCGGCTACGCCACCAACGAGACGCCCGATCTGATGCCGGCGCCGATCTTCTACGCCCACAAGATCCTGCGCCTGATCTCGGAAGCCCGCCACTCCGGCAAGGAGAAGGTGCTGGGTCCGGACTCCAAGAGCCAGGTCACCGTGCAGTACGAGAACGGCAAGCCGGTCGGCGTGCGCGAGATCGTCGTGTCGCACCAGCATCTGGTTCCCGACCTCAGCTCGAACCAGGTTCGCGAGATCGTCGAGCCCTATGTGCGCGAGGCGCTGCCGAAGGACTGGATCACCGCGAAGACGATCTGGCACATCAACCCCACCGGCAAGTTCTACATCGGCGGTCCCGACGGCGATTCCGGCCTGACCGGCCGCAAGATCATCGTCGACACCTATGGCGGTGCGGCCCCGCACGGCGGCGGCGCGTTCTCCGGCAAGGATCCGACCAAGGTCGACCGCTCCGCGGCCTATGCTGCGCGCTACGTCGCCAAGAACATCGTCGCCGCCGGTCTTGCCGACCGCTGCACGCTGCAGCTCGCCTACGCCATCGGCGTGGCGCGCCCGCTGTCGATCTACATTGACACCCACGGCACCGGTAAGGTTTCGGAAGACCAGCTCGAGAAGGCCGCCGCCAAAGCGATGGACCTCACCCCGCGCGGCATCCGCACTCATCTCGACCTCAACCGGCCGATCTACGCGCGCACCTCGGCCTACGGCCATTTCGGCCGCACGCCCGACAACGAGGGCGGCTTCTCCTGGGAGAAGACCGACCTCGTCGAGCAGCTCAAGCGCGCGCTCTAATAAACGCGACATCCCGGGGCGCGTACGCGAGCGAACCCGGGATCCTCATCTATCACGTCGAGATTCCGGGTTCGCCTCTTGGAAGTGCCCCGGAATGACGAGTTCAACAACAGGACACTCGCCATGAACGCGAAGCCCGGCTTCACCGATTACATCGTCAAGGACATTTCGCTCGCCGATTTCGGCCGCAAGGAGCTCTCGCTGGCCGAGACCGAGATGCCTGGCCTGATGGCCACCCGCGAGGAGTACGGCCCGAAGCAGCCGCTGAAGGGCGCGCGCATCGCCGGCTCGCTGCACATGACGATCCAGACCGGCGTGTTGATCGAGACGCTCGCCGCGCTCGGCGCCGACATCCGCTGGGTCTCCTGCAACATCTATTCGACGCAGGATCACGCTGCCGCTGCGATCGCCGCCGCCGGCATTCCCGTCTTCGCCGTCAAGGGCGAGACGCTGACCGAGTACTGGGACTACACCGCCAAGCTGTTCGACTGGCACGGCGGCGGTCACCCGAACATGATCCTCGATGACGGCGGTGACGCCACCATGTATGTCCATCTCGGTCTGCGCGCGGAGAACGGCGACACCGCCTTCCTCGACAAGCCCGGCTCCGAGGAAGAGGAAGTATTCTTCGCGCTTCTGAAGAAGCAGCTCAAGGAAAAGCCGAAGGGCTACTTCGCGGGGATCGCCAACAGCATCAAGGGCGTCTCCGAAGAGACCACCACCGGCGTGCATCGTCTCTATGACATGCAGAAAGCGGGCACGCTGCTGTGGCCGGCCATCAACGTCAACGACAGCGTCACCAAGTCGAAGTTCGACAACCTCTATGGCTGCCGTGAATCGCTGGTCGACGGCATCCGCCGCGGCACCGACGTGATGCTGTCGGGCAAGGTAGCGATGGTCGCCGGCTTCGGCGACGTCGGCAAGGGCTCGGCCGCCTCGCTGCGCCAGGCCGGCTGCCGCGTCATGGTCTCCGAGGTTGATCCGATCTGCGCGCTGCAGGCGGCGATGGAAGGCTACGAGGTCGTGACCATGGAAGACGCCGCGCCGCGGGCCGACATCTTCGTCACCGCCACCGGCAACAAGGACATCATCACCATCGAGCACATGCGCGCGATGAAGGATCGCGCCATCGTCTGCAACATCGGCCACTTTGACAACGAGATCCAGATCGCGTCTCTGCGCAATCTGAAGTGGACCAACATCAAGCCGCAGGTCGACGAGATCGAGTTCCCCGACAAGCACCGCATCATCCTGCTGTCGGAAGGCCGCCTCGTGAACCTCGGCAACGCGATGGGCCATCCGTCCTTCGTGATGTCGGCGTCCTTCACCAACCAGACGCTGGCGCAGATCGAGCTGTTCGCCAACAACAAGGACGGCAAGTACGAGAAGAAGGTCTACGTGCTGCCCAAGACGCTCGACGAGAAGGTCGCCCGCCTGCACCTCTCCAAGATCGGCGTCAAGCTCACCGAGCTCCGCAAGGACCAGGCCGACTATATCGGCGTGAAGCAGGAAGGCCCGTACAAATCGGACCACTACCGCTACTGAGCCACCGGTTCGACCAACCATCGACGCAAAGCCCCGGAGCGATCCGGGGCTTTGTTGTTTCGGGGCATGGAATTCAACTCGCTTTGCAGTTGCGGCACGTTGATTGCCGATTGACGGCCAGCAGCGGCAGGCGGACAATCCGCCCCGGCGGAGGAAACCATGCAACAAGAACATTTCGACGTGCTGATCGTCGGCGCCGGGCTATCAGGCATCGGCGCCGGCTATCATCTGCAGACCAAGTGTCCGGCCAAGAGCTACGTCATCCTCGAGGGACGCGATTGCATCGGCGGCACCTGGGACCTCTTCCGCTATCCCGGCATCCGCTCTGACAGCGACATGTTCACCCTCGGCTATTCGTTCAAGCCGTGGACCGATCCGAAGGCGATCGCCGATGGGCCGCAGATCCTGAACTACGTGCGCGAGACTGCTAGCGAGAACGGCATCGACAAGCACATCCGCTTCCACCACCGCGTCAAGCGCGCGGCGTGGTCGACGCCGGATGCGCGCTGGACCGTCGAGGCCGAGCGCATCACGGGCGAGGGCGCGACCGAGCTGGTGCGCTTCACCTGCAACTTTCTATTCATGTGCTCAGGCTATTACAAATACGAAGCGGGCTATACGCCGGAGTTCAAGGGCGCCGCTGATTTCGCCGGCCGCATCGTGCATCCGCAGAAATGGACCGAGGACATCGACTACGCGGGCAAGCGTGTCGTCGTGATCGGCTCGGGCGCGACAGCGGTAACGCTGGTGCCGGAGCTCGCCAAGCAGGCGGAGCAGGTCACCATGCTGCAGCGCTCGCCGACCTATGTGGTGTCGCGGCCGGCGCAGGATCCCGTCGCCAACAAGCTGCGCCGCAACCTGCCGGCGAAGTTCGCCTATCACCTGATCCGCTGGCGCAACGTGATGTGGGGGATGTTCTTCTTCCAGCTCAGCCGGCGCAGGCCGGCGAAGGTGAAGGATCTCATCCTCAAGGGCGTGAGGATCGCGCTCGGCCCGGACTACGACGTCGCGACCCACTTCACGCCGCGCTACAATCCCTGGGACCAGCGGCTGTGCCTCGTGCCCGACGGCGACCTCTTCAATGCGATCCGCGAGCAGCGCGCCAGCGTCGTCACCAGCGAGATCGACACCTTCACGCATGACGGCATCCGCCTGAAGGACGGCCGCGAGCTGGCGGCCGACATCATCGTGACGGCGACCGGGCTGGTGCTCCAGGTCGCCGGTGGCCTCGAGGTCAGCGTCGACGGCCGCTCCGTCGATTTCGCCAACACGCTGACCTACAAGGGCATGATGTATGCCGACGTGCCGAACATGGCCTCGGCCTTCGGCTACACCAACGCGTCCTGGACGCTGAAATGCGACCTCACCTGCGAATATGTCTGCCGCCTCATCAATTACATGGACCGGCACAATTTCCGCCAGTGCATGCCGCACAACGATGATCCCACCATCACCGCGCAGCCTTCGCTCGATTTCACCTCGGGCTACGTGCAGCGCTCGATTGCCAAGATGCCGAAGCAGGGCTCGAAGCGGCCCTGGCGGCTCCACCAGAACTACGCGCTCGACATCGTCTCGTTGCGCTTCGGTCGGATCGACGATGGCGTGATGCAGTATTCCTGATCTTGCTACGTAGGATGCCGGGATAGCCTCGCGTTCGCTTGAGACGAATCGCGACTTGCGGTAGTATTTTTTTGCGCTGCAAGAAGTTTATTTCCGGCAACGTCTGAGTTCCGCGTTGTTGCCGTTTCAAGGGGAGCGCGGGACATGCACGTCCTTGCCCTGGTCACGCAAAAAGGCGGAAGCGGCAAGAGTACGCTGTCCGTTGGACTGGCGGTGGCAGCAATGCAGCGAGCTGAGCGCGTCGCTCTCATTGAGGCGGACGCGCAAGGTACGATCTCGAAATGGAAAGAGCGCCGCGATCATCCCTATCCCCGCGTCGAGCGCGTTGCCGATCCAGCCGAGATCGAACCGTTGATCGCGCGGCTGAAGGCCGAAGGCGTCTCGCTTGCCATCATCGACACAGCTGCCACGACCAACGGCTTGGCGATGCGCGTCATCGCCTGCGCCGATCTCTGTCTCATCCCGGCGCGCCCGAGCCCGGCCGATATCGAAGCCGCAATTCCTACACTGATCGCCATTCGCAGGCTCAACCGCCGATTTGCCTTTATCCTCAATCAGACACCGACGCGAGGGTGCCGGCTGAGCGAAGCTGCCACATCGCTAAGCTCGCTCGGCGTGCTTGCACTCCCGTTTATTGCGCAGCGTAACGATCACCAGGATGCACTCGGAGCAGGGTTGGGCGTGACGGAGTTCGCACCGGCGGGCAAAGCTTCGGACGAAATTGTAAGTTTGTGGGGTTGGATCGCGGCGCACTTGGCCGAGGAGTCGGATGATTATGGGAAAGGCGCGCTCAAAGCTGCCTGCTGACGTTGCACGCACCGGGCGTCGCTCGCTGCTGGAACTGGCGGAGGAAGTGAGCCGTGCGGTCGACGAGGGCTTGGCCATGCCGCAGGGCTCAGTCGCCGTCTTCCCCCAAGATGCGCCGCAGATTGCGCAAGAAGCGCCTGCTCCGATGACTGTTCCGGTACAAGAAGCGGCCAGCGTCATCGTTGCAAGACCTGAACCTTCGAGCAGCACTGATCTCATCGTGGACATGGCTAAGGGATATCAAGCCTGCGCTTTGGACGGCATGAGCGCTACGCTCAACTTCGCCAACGACCTCGCAAAATCACGGCTGGCCAGTGTGACATCAGAGGCCAATGAAACCGTCGTCGTGGAAAGCGATCTCATCGACGCGATTGGGACGGTAGCCGAGTGTCGCACCGTCGTGCTCGAACTGATGAAGGTTAATGCAGGCGCGACCTTGGAGTATGCGCGGGAGCTAGGGCGTGCAAAGACTCTGGCAGAGTTGGTTGAGCTGTCGGGCACGCATGCGCGAAAGCAATGTGAGTTGGTCCTGAAGCAAACCGAGTTGCTGAGGTCGCTTGCTCAAAGCATGACAAAGCCCAGTGCCAGGTGATGCAGCTCGCCTGCGCGAAGGGCGGGACCAAAACCCGAGCGGTCGCCGAGATGGTCGGCGACGAGCGGGCCGACGATCGTGCCGAGGTCATGTCATCCTCTTGCGCGCGACGGCGTGCAGATCACCCTGTCTGCGTGGCGCGGCGGCGGCGGAAATCCTGCACGGGCACGCCGCCCCAGCCCCAATTGTCGGTGTCGACTTCCTCGATCACGACGAAGGTGGACTCGAGCGGCTTGCCGAGCACGTCGCGCAGCAGCTCGCTCGACCCCTTGATCAGTGCGGCCTTCTCCTCCGCCGTGAGCGACGCCGCACCCGGCGCCGTTCCCTCGCGGGTCACTTTAATGGTGACGATGGGCATTGTCGTTCTCCTCCGCTCAGTGGCCGGCGCTCTGGCCGCCGTCGACATGCAGAATTTCGCCGGTGACAAAGGAGGCGCCCTCGAGATAGAGCACGGCATCGACGATGTCAGACATCTCCCCCATATGGCCGACCGGGTGCAGTGCGTCGAGCTGGGCATGCGTCGCGACCGGGTGCATCGGCGACTTGATGATGCCGGGCGACACCGCATTCACGCGGATGCCGCGCCTGGCGTATTCGATCGCGAGCGACTTGGTCGCGGCGTTCAGCCCACCCTTGCTCAGCGAGGCCAGCACCGAGGGCACATTCGAATTGGCCTGATCGACCAGCGTCGTCGTGATTTGGACGACGTGGCCAGACCCCTGCTTCTCCATTTCGGCGATGGCAAGCTGCGTGATGTTGAAGAAGCCCGCGACATTGGTGCCCATAACTGCGGCATAGTCCTCGGCCGTGTACTGGGTGAACGGTTTTGCGACGAAGATGCCCGCGTTGTTGACCAGCGTGTCGACTCGGCCGAAGCGGGCGATCGCTTGCGACACCACGCGCTCTGCGGTGGACCGCTCGGCGATGTCGCCTGCAACGGCGAGGACGTCGTCGTCACCCGACGGCTTGATGGAGCGCGCCGTTGCGACGACGCGATAGTTGCGATCGCGAAAACCCTGGACCAGGGCGGCGCCGATACCCTGCGATGCACCGGTGATGATGGCGACCTTCTGCTCGATACCCATGACGGGCTCCTGTTGCTGGCTTGAAAACCTGCGCCAACGGCGGCTGGCTTGGGCGTTGAGGTACGCTGCGGCGGCTTGCTTGCGAATATCCGCTGCCCGGCAGACACTCTTTCGCGACGCGAACGAATGCCGGATCGATCCTTGCGGAGGTTGTCGCAGCCGGCGCAAACGCCTAGCTTTCAGCCGAAATCTCAGGGGGCTGCGGCGAGCGCATGGATCGTCTGGACGCGATGAAGGTGTTTGTCCTTGCGGTGGACGAGGGCAGTTTGGCTGCCGCAGGACGCAAGCTCGGCCGATCGCCGGCTGCGGTGAGCCGCGCCATCGCCTTTCTGGAGCAGCGGGTCGGCGCCGAGCTGCTGCACCGGACGACACGCTCGATCAAGCTGAGCGAGGAAGGCGAGCGTTATGTCGCGATCTGCCGCCGCGTGCTCACCGATCTGGAGGAGGCCGAGGACATCGCGGCCGGACCGCGCACGGCTCCGCGTGGTCTGCTCACGATCACCGCTCCGGTGGTCTCCGGCGAGATGGTACTGCGGCCGATCCTCGACGCGTTTCTCGACGCCTATCCGACCGTATCGGCAAAACTCCTGCTGTTCGACCGTGCGGTCAATCTGATCGAGGAAGGCGTCGATATCGCGCTTCGCATCGGTCCGCTGGCGGATTCGGCGATGGTGGCGATGCGGGTCGGCGGGATCAGCCGCGTCGTGGTGGCAGCTCCCCGCTACCTGAAACAACATCCGCGCATCACCGAGCCGGGCGATCTCGCCAAACACCAGATCGTCGCGATGGCGCATCTGCCCAATTCCTGGACCTTTGCGCCGCAGCCGGGCTCATCGGCGCCGCGCACCGTGCAGTTCACCCCGCGGCTCGTCGTCAACAGCACCTATGCGGCAGTGGCCTCCACTGTGGCCGGGCGCGGCGTGGCGCGGATGTATTCGTACCAAGTGGCCGAGCAGGTCGCGCGCCGCGAGCTCGAGATCGTGCTGGCGGACGACGAGGATCCGGAGATGCCGGCGCATCTGATCTGCCCGCAGGGCCGGCTTTCGGTGCCCAAGGTGCGCGCCTTCACCGACTTCGCCGTGCCCCGGCTGAAGAAGCAGTTTGCGCTGCTGAAGCAGAGCACCAAGGCGCGTTGAGCCGCTTCATGCCTCCGCAATGCGCGGTTTCGCGTATACGGCGGGACGGCTGAATCGGCGATGGTTCCGGAACGGTTAACGCCGATTTAACGGATGAGTCCTACCCTGTCTCGGCCGGGGTTACTCGCAAGGCCGAGGTGAGCCCAATGGAAGCCCAGAGAATAGCGGTCGACGCCGTCGTCGCGTTGACCGATTGCGACCGCGACGCCGTCATCGCCTTCATCCGCCGCCTCTATCTCGCCGGCGTCACCGACCCCAAGCGCCTGACCTTCAAGGGCCTGCAGGCGCTGTCGCGGGCTTGATTCGGCTCGTTTCGGCCGGTTTAGACCCCAGTCCATCCCCTTGCTCTCCCCGGCGTGATTGCAACCCAGCGGTGAATATCTTGCCGCTCCGGCCGGGTCGGGCTACACGACACCCCGGCTGGGTCACTTGGGGATTGGGGAAATGTTGAAACAGCTTTTTGCGCCGCAGCTCGTCATTTTGTACGTGCTTGCGGCTTCGACGATTTACGTCCACTTTCGCGGCAAGCAGCGGCTGCGCTTCGCGCGCCAGCTCGGCGATCACTCGACCTATCTCGCACCTTACAATGTGCTGATGTATGCGGGCTCGGCGGTGCCGAACAAGCCGGTGATCTCGGTCGATCAGTTTCCGGAGCTGAAGCCCCTCCGCGAGAACTGGGAGACCATCCGCGACGAAGCCGTGCGCCTGTTCGATGAAGGTTTTATCCGCGCGGCGGCGAAGAACAACGATTGGGGCTTCTACTCGTTCTTCAAGAGCGGCTGGAAGCGGTTCTACCTGAAATGGTACGACGACTTCCTGCCGTCGGCGAACACGCTGTGCCCGACGACGGTGGAGCTACTCAAATCGATACCGAGCGTGCATGGCGCGATGTTCGCGATGCTGCCGCCCGGCGGCAAGCTCGGCGCTCACCGTGATCCCTTCGCCGGCTCTCTGCGCTATCACCTCGGCCTGGTCACGCCGAACTCGAACAAGTGCCGGATCCTCGTCGATGGCGTCGAATGCGTCTGGCGTGATGGCGAGGCCTTCATGTTCGACGAGACCTTCATCCACAGCGCCGAGAATGCGACCGACGTCAACCGCATCATCCTGTTCTGCGATGTCGAGCGCCCGATGAAGTACGGCTTCATGACCGCGATCAACCGCTGGGTCAGCCATCACATCGTCAAGGCGTCGGCGACCCAGAATGTCGACGGTGAGCACGTCGGCGTGCTCAACAAGGTGTTCGGCAAGCTCTACGAAATCCACCTTGCCAGCCGCAAGGTGAAGGAGTGGAACCGCAACGTCTACTACACGCTGAAATACGCGCTAGCGGCGCTGATCCTCGGCCTGATCGTGTATTCGGCACTGAACTGAGGCAAATGCGCGAGGCGGATCAGCGAAGCTTGGTCGGCCGTTGCCTCATCTCGATCCGCCCTAGCGCGATCGTCTGATCTCGGTCGGCATTGTCTAGTGATGGTGCTTGTGCTTGTGCCCTGCGGAGCCGTCGGGACGCTGATAGCCCCGTAACTCTGCATATCGCTGCATCTGGCTCTGATCGAGCACGGCAGCGGTTGAGAGGTGGTATTTGAGGTGGCTCTCGCGGAGCTGCCCCTGAGTTTCGGCAATGGCGCCAATGCTGGTCTTGAGCGCTTCCGATGTGACCCTGCGGGAAGAGAAGAGGTCTTCCAGCGCTCTCTCTTGCTCGACGAGCTTGTTACCCAGCGGAACGGCTTCCTGTTTCATGGCATCGAACAGCCGTTGAACCTCGGCGCGCTGATCGGCGGTCAGGCCGAGAAGATCACTGAGCTCGAGGACGTGGCTGGGACCGGGATATCCATTGAGCTCCGCAGCGAGAGCCAGGCCCATACCGCGTCCGGCGCGGAGATCGTCGATCTGTTGCTGTGACAGCGCCTTGATGGGGCGCTTCTCAAGGCCGGCATAGGGTTGACTGGACTGCGCGCCGGCTGTGCTGCCCGTGAGGAGGAGGGAGGCTGCAAGCAGAAGGACGCGGTTCATGAATCTGGCTCCCACAAAATGGAGCCGGCCGATGTCGAAGCATCGAACCCGGCTGTGACGTGACACCTGTCGCGATCGAGTGATCCCGGAGCACAAATCTTGCTGGATCGTCCGGCCCATGGCAACAAAGATCGCCGTGATTGAGTTGCCGAATGTGGAGCAGGTGATGACCTCTTTGCCGACCGCGAATACTGAGATCACGCAGTTCTTCCGCCGATGGCTGGACACCTTCGCGGGTTATGTCCGAGAGGTCGATTACGCCTCGGCGCGGCCGCTCTTCGATCCGGACGTGCTCGCCTTCGGCACCCATAGCGACGTCATCCCCGGCCTCGATCAATGGGTCAAAACCCAATGGGACAATGTCTGGCCGAAGACGACCGACTTCCGTTTCGTCCTCGATCAGACCTCCGTTCTGGCATCACCGGACGGTATGATGGCAACCGTCGTCGCGCCGTGGACGAGCACGGGCTATCATCCCGATGGCAGCACGTTCGCGCGCCCAGGCCGCGCGACGATGGTGTTTTCGAGGAACGGCGATGGCTGGCTGTGCGTGCATTCGCACATGTCGCTCAATCGCGGTGTGCCGCAGGCGAGCCACGCCAATCGGCCGGTAAAGGCCTGGTAGCTCGACCGCGTGCACGATCGACATGCAAAAGGCCCCATTCCGGGGCCTTTTGAGTCGAGCTGCAGCGAGCCTTATTCCGGCTGGCCGATGCTGACCTTCAGCGTGCCGATGCCGTCGACGCCGCATTCGAGCTTGTCGCCAGGCTGGAGCTGCGACACGCCGGCGGGCGTGCCGGTCATGATGATGTCGCCGGCGGCGAGCTTCACCTGCTGGGAGAGCTGCCAGATGATCTCGGGCACGTTCCAGATCAACTCGGTGAGGTCGCCCTTCTGCGCTTCCTTGCCGTTGACCGTCAGCCAGATCTTGCCCTTGGAGGGATGGCCGATCTTCGAGGCCGGCTGCAGCGCGGAGCAGGGCGCCGAATAGTCGAACGACTTGCCGATCTCCCACGGGCGCTCCTTCTTGCGCGAGGCGATCTGGAGATCGCGCCGGGTGAGGTCGATGCCGACGGCGTAGCCGTAGACTTGGTCCAGAGCCTTGTCGGCGGGAATGTTCAGTCCACCGCTCTTCATCGCGACGACCAGCTCGACCTCGTGATGCAGATCCTTGGTCAGAGGCGGATAGGGAATGGTGGCGCCGTCGGGCACCAGCATGTCGGCATGCTTGGCGAAGAAGAACGGCGGGGCGCGCTCGTCATTGCCCATCTCGCGGATGTGCTCGAGATAGTTGCGGCCGACGCACCAGATGCGGCGTACCGGATAACGGCCGCTCTCGCCGACGACGGGAAGCGAAGCCTGGGGCGGAAGCGGGATGACGTAGGAGGCGGCGTTCATGCGGGTCTCGCTGCTCTTGAGGTGGAACGAACTCTATGCGGTTGCGCTGATCGGCGCCAGAGCGCCGGCGTGGTGATGCTGCAGGCGGAAGAACGAGGCATAGCGGCCGCCGCGACGGAGCAGCTCGTCATGGCGGCCCTGCTCGACGATCTCGCCGCCTTCGACCACCAGGATGCTGTCTGCGTGCATGATGGTGTGCAGGCGGTGCGCGATCACGATGGTGGTGCGGTTCTGGCAGAGATGCTCGATCGCCTCCTGCACCTGCCGCTCGGATTCGGAATCGAGCGCGGCAGTGGCTTCGTCCAGGAGGATGATCGGCGCGTTCTTGAGCAGCGCGCGCGCGACCGCAATGCGCTGGCGCTGTCCGCCCGAGAGCTGGGTGCCGTGCTCGCCGACGGGCGTGTCGTAGCCGAGCGGAAAGCCGGTAATGAAGTCGTGCGCGCAGGCCGCCTTCGCCGCCTCGACGATCTCGTCCTCGCTGGCGTCCGGCTTGCCGAAGGCGATGTTGTTGCGGATGGTGTCGCGGAACAGATAGACGTCCTGGCCGACATAGGCGGTCTGGGCGCGCAGCGATTTGCGCGAGACCGACGAGATCGGCTGGCCGTCGATCACGATGTCGCCCTGCGTCACCTCGTAGAAGCGCAGGAGCAGGCCCAGCACGGTCGACTTGCCGCCGCCGGAGGGGCCGACCAGCGCAGTCACCTTGCCGGGCTCCGCGACGAAGCTCATCCGGTTGAGCACCGTCTCGCCCGAGCGATAGGAGAAACTGACATCGCGCAGCTCGATACGGGCATCTGTCAGCTTCAGCGCCGGCTTGTCATCGTCGGACTGCTCGCTCGCGGGGCTGTCGACGACCTCGAGCAGCATACGGGCGCCGACGAGCTGGCTGTTGAGATCGATGTTGAGCCGGGCCAGCCGCTTGGCCGGCTCGGTCGCCATCAGGAATGCGGTCATGAAGGAGAAGAACGCGCCGGGCGTGGCGTTGAGCGCGACCACGGCATAGCCGCCATACATCAGGCAGCCCGCGACGGCGAAGCCGCCCAGCATCTCCATCAGCGGGTTGGAGCGGTTGGCGACGCGGGCCATCTTGTTGGCGTTGCGTTCGACGACCGCGATGTTCTCGTCGATGCGCCTCTGCATGGTCTCTTCGAGCGTGAACGCCTTGACGGTGCGGATGCCCTGAAGCGATTCCTGCATCGTCTCCATGATGTCGGCGGTGCCGGTGAACTGGTTGAAGGCGAGGCCCTTGATGCGCTTGACCAGCTTGCGCAGCACCAGCATCGCCGGGGGCACTGCGACGAGGCCGATGAACGACATCAGCGGATCCTGCCACACCATCACGCCGATCATGGCGAGCAGCATCAGGAGGTCGCGCCCGACGGCGTTGACCAGCATGTTGAGGACGTCGGTGATCGACTTGGCGCCGGCGGTCAGCCGCGCCAGGAATTCGGAGGAGTGCCGCTCGGAAAAGAAGCCGACGCTCTCGCGCATCAGCTTGGCGAACAGCTGGCGCTGGTTGGTGGCGAGGATGGCGTTGCTGATCTTGGTCAGGATCACCATGTGGCCGTAGGTTGCCACGCCCTTGACGAACAGCAGAGCGACCGTGATCCCCGAAAACATCGCGATGCCCGGGATGTTCTTGTCGACATAGGCCTGGTTGATGACCTGGCCGAGCACGTAGGTCGCGCCTGCGGTCGCACCGGCCGCGAGCGCCATCAGCGCGAAGGCCACGAGGTAGCGCCGCCAGTAGACGATTCCCTGTTCCGTGATCAGGCGGCGAATCAGGACCGCTGCCGCGTAGGGATCGTCGGTGATTTTCTTTGGAAACTGGGCCATCCGGTGTCCATTGACGGCGCAGGACAAAAGCCTGCCCGCGCGTCAGGGATCGATGGGCCTCTGTGCCCGCTCAAGCCGGGTTTTTCAAGCCCAATTAAGGGCTTGCGCTTGGGATGATTCTAGGCGGAGGCGGCGTGGCGGAGCTCGCCGTGGCGCTCGCGGAACAACTTGTCCTCCCAGGCCAGCGCATGGGCTGCGATGGTCTCGAGGTCGTCGTATTGCGGCCGCCAGTCGAGCAGGCTGCGGATGCGGCTGGTGTCGGCGACCATGGTCATGATGTCGCCGGGCCGGCGCGGGGCGTATTGCACGGCGAAGCTGCGGCCAGAAACCCGGCGCACCGCGTCGATGGTCTCCAGCACCGAATAGCCGCGGCCATAGCCGCAATTGAGCGTGGACGAGGCGCCGCCATTGCGCAGATAAGCGAGTGCCGAGCGATGGGCCTGCGACAGGTCCGTGACGTGGATGAAGTCGCGGATGCAGCTGCCGTCCGGGGTCGGATAGTCGGTGCCGAACACGTCGATCTTGGCGCGCTGGCCGGTGGCGGCTTCCACCGCGATCTTGAGCAGGTGCGTGGCGCCGACGGTGGCTAGCCCAATGCGCGCCTGCGGATCGGCGCCGGCGACGTTGAAGTAACGCAAGGTCACGTATTGCATGCCGTAGGCGGCAGCGACGTCGTGCAGCATGATCTCGGTCATCAGCTTCGAGGAGCCGTAGGGCGATAGCGGCCGCGTCGGCGCGTGCTCGGGCACCGGCACCTGATCCGGATTGCCGTAGACCGCAGCGGTCGAGGAAAAGATGAAGCGGCCGATGCCGCGCTTGACCGCCACGTTGAGCAGGTTGCGCGCAGTGGTGAAGTTGTTGCGGTAATAGCCGAGCGGATCGCGCATCGAATCCGGCACGACGACCGAGCCTGCGAAATGGATGATGCTCTCGATGTCGTGCTGGGCGATCACGCCTTCGAGCAGGTTCTCGTCGCCGGCATCGCCGATGAACAGCGGCACGCCTTCGGGCAGGTAGGCCGAGAAACCGGTGGAGAGATCGTCGATCACGACGACGTCCTCGCCGGCTTCCGCCAGCGCCAGGACCGTATGACTTCCGATATAGCCGGCGCCGCCGGTGACTAGCACAGTCATGATCTCACCCGTCTTCGATCAACGCGCAAGGCTAGCGCTTGCGTGGTGAAGAGGGGGTATCGGCACAGCTGAACTGGTCACTATGCTTAATGTTGCGTATAGGGACTTTGCGAAATGGAGTGTGACGTGGCGGGTTTCCCCGGCGATCTCGAATTGATCGTGCCAAATCTGCACAGGCGCTATTCCGGGGTCACCGCGACCAACCGGATGGTGGCGCCGCGGCTGGCAAAGCTGTACCGCGCCGCCTGGTTCGGCTCGGACGCGCCGGCGGGGATCGCGCGCCTGAGCATCGGAGATCTCCTCAAGCTCTGGCGCCGCAAGCGGCCTGTGATCTGGCATGCGCGCCGCAACAACGAGATGATCGCGGGCGTTGGCTTGCGCGCGCTCGGCTGGCCGCTCAAGCTCGTGTTCACCTCGGCGGCGCAGCGGCATCACAGCTGGATCACGCGCTGGCTGATCCGGCGCATGGACGCGATCATCGCAACGTCAGATCTCTCGGCCTCGTTCCTGAAGGTGAAGGCGACGGTGATCCCGCACGGCGTCGACACCGACGTCTACGCGCCGCCCGCCGATCGCGCTGCGGCTTTCGCGGAAGCCGCGCTGCCCGGCCGTTACGCCATCGGCTGCTTCGGTCGCGTCCGTGCGCAGAAGGGCACCGATCTGTTCGTCGATGCGATGTGCCGTCTGCTGCCGCGCTATCCGGATTTCACTGCTGTCATCGTCGGGCAGGTCACGGCCGAGCAGACGCCCTTTGCCAACGACCTGAAGAAGCGCATCGAAGCAGCAAACCTGCAATCGCGCGTCGTCATCACCGGCGAGCTGCCGATCGAAGCAGTGCAGCGCTGGTATCAGCGCCTGACCATCTACGCCTTCACCTCACGCAACGAAGGTTTCGGTCTGACGCTGATCGAGGCGATGGCGGCCGGCAGTGCGCTCGTGGCCGCACGCGCCGGCGCGGCGGAGCTCGTCGTCCAGGATGGTGTCACCGGCGTGCTGATCCCGACGGGAGATGCCGACGCGCTCGCTGCGGCGCTCGAGCCGCTGATGCGTGATGTGGCCGTGGCGACCGCGATGGGTGAGCGCGGGCGGGCGCGGGTGCTCGAGAAGTTCAGCCTCGATGCCGAGGCGGCGCGGATCGGCGCGGTCTATCGGCCGCTGCTCTGAGGCCGTTTTCGCCTGTCGCAAACAAAACCGCGAAAACAACCCCATGCACAGTAGCCGGGGTCAGCAAAATCAAGGAGTTGGCGGAGAGTTCGAGAGATTGCGGATTTTTCGAACGAATTTTGACTCGTCGGGCAAAACAGTGGCAGGATGTCATCATCGGCGCGAGCCACGATCGCCTCAGTTCGTCACCCGCTTCCCGCCTCCCCCAGCACCCGCTCCGCGATCC